>JAISUH010000003.1 GCA_031272205.1 Dysgonamonadaceae bacterium
ATCGTTTTATGGGCGGCCTGCGAAAAAAATGAGACAGCCGCAAGCGAAACGCCTCAAACGATCCATCCGGAGGATTTGTATGCCAAAACAGCGTTTAACCTCGATATGCGCGATTTTGCCATGGCAGTAAATGAGGCGGTTAATTCCAACAAAGAGTTAAAGAAACTGATACACGAAGAGGCTATGAATCAATTCGATGGAGATTACGATGTTTTGATTACGAACATAGCAAACAGACGAATCTCGCAGGACGAAGCCGAAATGCAGACACGCTCGTCAAAATTGCGCAGCGTTTCAAGTTTCACCGTTGCAGACCTTTTAGACGACGCTTTTGAAACAGCAATAGAAAAATCGAATGACAATTCGGATTTTTCGCCCCGTAAAAGATACGCGAAAATGAGAGCTGTTTCGTCAACTGCTTCTTTAGTTGGAGAACTGACGGAAAAATATCCCGAATTGCAAGTTTCAGTCCCGGTTCACCTTGAAGATTTGGAAGAACCCGAATATGTGCCTCCAGTGACATTTGTTACAAGTGAAGCATACGAAGGAACATCAGACGTGTTAGTTGCTTATCAAGGAATAGAAATTGATACTTTAGGAAGAAAAACACCTCCTTCTAAAGCTGTCATTGTAGTTGGTCTGAACGAAAGATTTCCTTTGGAAGAGGAAAATGAAAATGGAGAAAAACCATCAAAACCAACATTATCAGGTATAAAAACCGAATCAAGTATCAGGCTGATTTGGAGTATTGCTGATCCTGATAATGTGAATTATTACTACTTATACAAAAATGGTGTTCCATTGGCTTTAATATCTGCTTCCAGTGAAAAGATTTATGAAGATACTGATTTGGAGGCATTAGCATATTATACATACTTTATTGTTGCATATAATTCTTTTGGACAAGTTTCATCAGAATCTGTAACAGTACAAGCACCTGCGAAGCCAAATCCAGTAAAAAAATTTGAAGCTATACTGCAATCAAAAAATGAGGTAGAATTAAGATGGGATAATGACCATTCTCAATATATAGCATCAACAAAGTTGTATAAAAGATTCCTTGGTCGAGATAATGATTATAAGTTGTATAAAGAATATTCGGATGATAAGCATAATGATTTTGATAGAGATATGAATGGGGGAGATAGAATTTTTTATAAAATCACCCATAATTCAAATATGGGGGAATCAAATGGAATGTATGATTTTGTTTATGTGCCATATAGAAACATTTTGGAAACATCTCCTGTCGTGTTAGATAAAATTTCTTATTCTTGGCATGATTCTGGCTTGAATGACGATATCGAGGGCTGGTTTCAAGGCAAACCTGAATTTCAAATAAAAGTTCTCACGGTGGATAGTAAAGGTGGAACTGCGGTTGTATTCGATAAAAAAGTATATGCAACAGCGACAGGACAATTTAGTTGTAATAATTTGAAATTGCATAATTGGTTACCTTCAAATTATAGATGGTATGATGTTTTGACATTTAAGGTTATTGAAGCTGACCCCGGCTTTGGTTCTCTCAAAATAACGGTAGATGCAAAAATTAATTCTAAATCCGGTACAGATTCATTAGGTGGCAATATGGGTTTGGCGGCAACATATACTTCTCCTGAAATAAAATTTGGAAGTAGTGGTGATGATATGGGAATACCTGAGTATTACACTTATTTTGACCCAATTAATTATGTCTTGGAATTTAGCAATTTCAATTTTAAAATGTACTTAAAATAATTTTGTATGGTCAAAAGATTGTTTATATCAATGTTTTTTGTTGCATTTTTTTATTTGTATTCTAACGCACAATTCAATCCCTACGTTGAGTTAAAAAGCGGTGTGGCTGCAAACCATAAAGATACAGGGATGCTTGCTGTTGAGTTTGGCACAACGTACAAGTGGCTTGATGTCGCATTATATGCTGATATTCAGAGTAATAATTTTTGGAAAGAATACAGTGGAGAAGTTAATATTCACAAAGAAGAAGGTTATAATCCAAACAGGAATCACAATGCAGATTTTGGTTATTTCACCAATACTTCGTTGCAAATGGTCGCTAAAATTGATATTGTTCGGTTGTTTGCGACGGATTCGCGCCACAGTTTGAAAGTCGGAGGTGGCTACGGGGTTATACGCTATCAAAAGGCGTGGAGCAAAAGCGATTTTCCTGATAATTCGAGTGTGGAATACAATCTGACAACTAAAAGCGACATAGGGCGTCTCGGATCTTTATATGTCAGTTACGGATATAAAGTGAAACCGAAATTAATCGTTGGGACATATTTTGGAGGAACATACTATCCTTCTATTGGTCTTTCTCTCCGCCGCAATTTCTAAAATGTTTTTTTCGAAAGGGGCTGTCTCAAAAGTAGAAAACTGCGTCATTCCTGCCAAAGCAGGAATCCTCTTTAAATTATTAGTGCCTAATATACAATTATTTAGTATTACAGATTTTATGAGATTGCGGGTCATGCCCGCAATGACGGGGCTTTTGAGACAGCCTCTTAGCTGTCCCCCCGAAGAACTAAGAACTAAAAACTACCCACTAAGACATCCGCTTTTCGCCCCTTCTAACTTCTAACTTCTAATTTCTGCCTTCCCCATTCTCAACTCTTAATTCTTATCCCCATTTTCGCCCTTATTTCCTTATTTTAACAGGGGAAAATAAGGCGCAGTAGCGATAACAAATCTCTACCCCCGCCTATATTCCCGCGGCGAAGCTCCGACGATCCGCTTAAAATATTTTCCGAAGAACGATTGCGAGGGGAAATTCAGCGCGTCGCTGATTTGCTGGATGGTCATATTCGTGGATTTCAGCAGGGCGCGGGCTTCGAGAATAACGTAATCGTCAATCCATTCCGATGCCGATTTGCCGGTAGACGATTTGATGACATGCGACAAATATTTGGGTGTCAGACACAGTTTTTCGGCATAAAAAGCCGTATCGCGCTCGCTTCGGTAGTTCTCTCGGACAAGTGAGATAAATTGCTCTGCCAGAATGGCTTGTCGAGGCTGTTTGACTGTATCGACCGACACTTGAAAATGCGGACGCGCCCAGTAATAGAACACCATTGTGAGGTGTTTGACCATTTCCAAGCGATAGGGATTGTCGGTCATCGCTATAAATTTTTTCAGCATCAAAAAATAGCGGCGTACAAACCTCAACCCTTCCTCATCGAGTTGAGCAAAAGGATTTTCCTGAATAGCAGAGGCAACAAGCATCTGCTTGTCGATGTTCGGCAAAAATTCGGAGGCAAAACTGTTGGACATAATCAGGCAGTGTCCCGAAAAATCGGGACTGATGTATTCGTAGTGCATCACCTGATTGGGACGGACAATGACGGCAAACGGCGCCGATAAATTGTAAGGCTGCATCTCGACCGTTCCGCGCACCGAACCCTTCTCGCAAATTAAAAATATCAGCATATCCAATTTGAAGGGGTACATAAATACCGGTATCTCCGAGAAATCGTCAAGCAAAACGAAGTCGTTGCCGATACTTTCGTTCTTGATCTTATTTTTGACATCTGTTTGCCACGTCAGGGGCGTTGCTTTTTTATTCATGCTGCAAAGTTATAAAATTGAGCAATGGTATGATTACAAGTAAAAACATATTTTCAAAGCCCCTCCAATTTAATTTCAAGAAATCGTTAATTTTTGTTTCAAATGCAAGGTTTTTAAAGCGTGCTTAAACAAAACTCAGGTTAATAGAATTTTATTCCAATAAAACATTTTTTTTTTCGAATAAAAAGCCGTTTTTCGGCCATTTAGTCCAATTTACAGGCGAAATCAACCTTTTAAGGACAGAATACTGCCGTACCTTTGTAGCGTCAAATAACAACAATACAAAATAATACAGAAAAATGAATCGATTTTTATTGTTTGGTCTGTCGGTAACAACCTTATTGACAGCATGTTCTAAAAAGAAAGAAGGCGAAATGCAAGAAAGAGCGGTACCCGTGAAAGTGATCCGCATAGCGGAAACGGCTCCGAAAGTAGAAAAAGCATACGTAGGAACAGTTGAGGAATCGGTAGCCGTAGCGCTTTCGTTTTCGGAAATGGGGACGGTTCAGCAGGTTTTGGCATCGGAAGGGCAGCTCGTCCGCAAGGGGCAGTTGCTTGCCGCGCTCAATCCCGCAACGGCACAGAACGCATACGAGGCATCCAAAGCGAAGCTCGTACAGGCGCAGGACGCTTATGATCGGCTGACGAAAGTGCACGAGAACGGCAGTTTGCCCGATATAAAATACGCCGAAGTGGAAGCCGGTTTGCAGCAGGCAAAATCGATGGCTGCCATTACCAAAAAATCGCTCGACGACTGCCGTTTGTACGCTCCGCTCGACGGAGTGATTGCCGATCGCAGCATCGAAGCGGGCGTCAACGTGATGCCGGGTGTGCCGGTTTTTAAACTCGTTTCTGTGAATAAGGTGGATGTAAAAATTTCTGTTCCCGAAAACGAAATCAGCAGCATTGCGGAAGGACAGGCGGCCACAATTGTCGTTCCGGCGCTTGACCATGCCGCTTTTTCAGGTAAAATTGAGATGAAGGGTGTGGCAGCAAATGCCTTGTCGCATACTTATGATGTAAAAATCAGAATAGATAAACAGCAAAACCTGACCGGTTTTAAAGGACAAACAGGTTTATTGTTGCCCGGAATGGTCTGCAAAGTAGGGGTTGAAAATTTTCGCCCCCTGCCATCGGAAATTGTTGTTCCCAACCGTGCCATCCGGATTTCGCCCAATGGAAGGCGCTACGTCTGGCTTTCGGATGAGAATGTTGCCCGGCGGCAGTTTGTAAGGGTCGGCGATTTGACCGGCAACGGCATTATTGTTTCCGAAGGGCTTTCGGCAGGCGACAACATTATTGTCGAAGGGTTTCAGAAAATCAGCGAGGGCGCTCGTCTGAACTGCGATTATATAAATGATTAATGTGATTAGTGTGAAAATTTAAAATCAAATCAGATGAATCAAACAAATCAAACAAATCACAGTTCAGACAACAATAAAATCATCGAATGGGCGATGCACAACCGGCAAATCATTATTTTGCTGACGGTTGCACTATTCGTTGCAGGGATTTATTCTTTGATAGTCATGCCGAAACAGGAAATGCCGGAATATACGATCCGTCAAGGAGTTGTGGTTGGCGTTTATCCGGGAGCAAGTTCAAAAATGGTGGAGGAACAACTGACGAAACCGCTCGAACGCTTCCTGTTTACGTATTCCGAAGTGAAACGCGCCAAAACCGTATCGAAATCGGAAGAAGGAATCTGCTATATTTTTGTTGAATTGGCTGATAATGTGAAAGATAAAAATATTGTTTGGAGCAAAATCAAACACGGTTTGACGCAATACAAAACCTCGTTGCCGGCTGGCGTTTTAGCGGTCATTGCCAACGATAATTTCGGCGACGTGTCGTCGGCGCTTGTTACGATAGAAGCCGATGATAAAACCTACCGCGAACTCGACGACTATGCTGATGATATGGAAGACCGTTTGAGATGTGTCCCGACGGTTGCCAACGTCCGGCGTTTCGGTTCGCAAAAAGAACAGATTACAATTTATATAGACAACGAAAAACTATCGGCCTACGGCATCGGCTCTAAGATGTTGATGGCCAATCTGTTTGCGCAGGGATTTACCACTACTGCCGGAACGCTCGAAAACAATCGGGAAATCATGCCCATACACATTGCCGAAAGCTTCCGCAGCGAGCAGGAAATTGCCGACCAAATCATTTTCTCGTCGCCGACGGGCGATATAGTGCGCGTGAAAGACATCGGGCGCGTGGTGCGCGAATATCCGAAAGCCGACAGTTATATCACTCACAACGGTCGGCGTTGCGTGCTGCTTTCGGTCGAGGTCGATCCGTCGGCCAACATTATAGCTTTCGGAAAAGAGGTCAACAGCGTATTGGAAAAATACCAATCCGAACTACCTAAAAGTGTAAATGTCAATAGAATAGTTGATCAACCTGAAGTGGTTGGCGAATCCATCAGCCATTTTTTGATGGAATTACTGATAGCTATTCTTGCCGTCATTATTGTAACGATGATTTTGTTGCCTTTCCGCGTGGCGGCAGTGGCTGCAACGTCCATCCCAATTACGATCTGCATCGCGCTTGCTGTTATGTATATATCCGGCATACCGTTGAATATGATTACCTTAGCCGGATTGATCGTGGTTCTGGGAATGATTGTTGATAACTCCATCGTAGTTGTGGACAGTTACATCGATAAGTTGGATGCCGGCAAAGACCGCTGGGATTCGACCATTCGAAGCGCACAAGAATATTTCAAATCCATTCTTTCGGCAACGCTGGCTATCAGCATCACGTTTTTTCCTTTGCTTTTTGTAACAAAAGGCACCATTCACGATTTTTTGATTCATTTCCCGTGGACAATCGGCATTACGCTGACGATTTCGCTTATTGTGGCGATGCTGTTGATTCCGATTATTCAATATTTTCTGATAAAGAAAGGGTTACACCCCACCCGTCATTGCGGCGAATTGAAAATCGGCGTAAGCCAAAGCCGCAACCCCCTGAATGAGGAGGAGATTGCGGGTTTGATTGCGGGTCGAAGCCCGCAACGCAATGACAGAAAGTCCATCCTCGACTACGTCCAATCATCTTACGAATGGCTCTTGGAAAAGGTTTTCGATCATCCGAAAATGACCATAGCCCTTGCGCTGGTGAGCGTGGTTATCGGCGGACTGATTTTCGTTAATATCCCGCAGCGGATGATGCCGATTGCCGAGCGCGACCAGTTTGCTGTCGAAATCTATCTCCCGCAGGGCAGTCCGCTCGAAAAAACGGCCGCTATTTGCGATTCGTTGGAAACTATTTTGCGGGCTGATGAGCGCGTCCGCTCCGTTTCGGCATTTATCGGAACCAGTTCACCGCGTTTCAACGTGGTTTATGCGCCCAATATGCCGTCGAAGGCCTACGGACAGTTTATTGTCAATACCGTTTCCAACAAGGCGACCATAGAAATGTTGGATGATTACACCAACAAATACGCCTTTTATTTTCCTGAAGCATACGTCAGGTTTAAACAGCTTGATTTTCAAGCAGTTGATGCGCCAATAGAAATTCGTCTTGTCGGTGAGGACATCGACAGCCTGAAAACGCAAGCCGAAAAGGTTAGCACTTATCTGCAATCGCTCGACGAATGTTTGTGGGTACGGACAAGTTTCGATTCACCTGCACAAAGCGTGAAAATCGACCTCGACCTCGACGAAACTTCGCGTTTGGGAATCAATAAAACGCTTGTCTCATTAGGCATTGCAACCGGATTGACCGGAATGAAAATCAGTGATTTGTGGGAAGAAAATTATAATGTGCCGGTCTGTATCGAGCCGGATTTCGGTAGAGATGCGACAGGCTGCCTTTCTACAGCTGATTTGGAAAATGTGCAGATATCGGGCTTGCTCGGCGCATCGGTTCCTTTGCGGCAAATTGGGAAAATCTCGCCCGAATGGAACGAAAGCGTGATCACCCACCGCAACGGACTCCGCACCTTGAGCGTGCTTGCCGATGTAAAACGCGGCGAATATGCCAATAAAGTTTTTAAGAAAACGAGCCATTTTGTTGAGACGCAGTTGATTCCTGCTTTGCCTGTGGGAGTGGAGTGCCAGTACGGAGGATTGGAAGAATTTGAAGACGAAACAATGTCGCCCATGTATTTAGCAATGGTTATTTCGTTTATTATCATGTTCTTTATCCTTGTTTTCCATTTCCGAAAAATAAAAATGGCAATCACCATAATGTTGGCCTCAGCGTTAAGCATTTTTGGCGCGGCTTTTGGTGTCTGGATTCTGGGAATTGATTTCAGTGCATTCGCCATTCTCGGCATTATTGCGTTGGTCGGCATCATTATCCGTAACGGAATAATCATGTATGATTATATTGATTTCCTGCGTTTTACGCGAGGAGAGAGCGTGCGTCAAGCCGCTTTCGATGCGGGCAAACGCCGAATGCGGCCAATATTCCTCACTTCAGCCTGCGCTTCAATGGGCGTGTTGCCCATGCTTATCAGCGCAAGCCCGATGTGGGCGGGGATGGCGGCCATCATCTTCTTCGGCACGCTGATTACGATGTTGCTGATTATCACCGTTATGCCGGTTGTTTATTGGATGATTTACAAAGAAAATTGAAAATGAAAAATTCTATTATTCATTCATTCAAAATTCATAATTAAATTAAAATATGAAAAGAATAAGTTTTATCATAATGCTGTGCATTACAGCAAGTTCTGTGTCTTCGCAACAAACGCTGACATTGGAACAGTGCAAATCGATGGCATTGAAAAACAATGCAGAGATGCAAAATGCCGATTTGTCGGTCAAGATTTCCGAACAGCAAAAGAAAGAGGCCTTTACGAAATATTTTCCATCGATAAGCGGCACGGGAACTGGTTTTATGGCGAACAACCCGCTCGTTTCAATGGATATCGATTTATCGGCAACGCTGCAACCGATGATGGAAGGTCTTACGCCTCTTATCGGCTGGCTGATGCAACAAGGGGCGCCGATTGACCCTGCCACCCTGCAAGGATTGCAGCAAAGTTTGGCGCAGCCACAAAAAATTGAAGCCATCAAAAACGGCTATGTGGGCGGTATTATGGCCATGCAACCGATTTTCGTCGGCGGACAGATCATCAACGGGAATCGCCTTGCAAAGGCAGGATCCGAAGTCAGCCGCCTGCAACAACAGATGTCCGAAAACGAGGTTCTGCTCGCAACCGAACGCTATTTCTGGCAAATCGTTTCTCTGAAAGAGAAAATGAATACGATTGACAATTCTAAAATGATGCTCGACCGCATCTTATCCGACGTGAAAGTGGCTGTTGATGCGGGTTTGACTACCCGTAACGACTTGTTGCGCGTGGAACTTGAACAAAATCGCCTCGAAAGCGGCCGCCTGAAAGTCGAAAACGGACTGCAAATCCTGAAAATGGCGCTGGCGCAGCATATCGGGTTGGATAATTATGATTTTGATGTTGAGAATCCAAACTTGGAAAGTTTTCAAAACTTTCCAAGTTTACAAGGCAACCTTGAAAACCGTCCCGAATACCGACTTTTGGAAAAATCGGTAGAAGTGGCCAAGTTGCAGCACAAGATGGAAATCGGCAAAAACTTGCCGACAATTGCTGTGGGCGGCGGATACAACTTTATGCGCTTCGATTGGGACAAACCCGACGGGATGAAAAACAATTTCGGGATGCTGTTTGCAACTGTTTCCGTACCGATATCGGACTGGTGGGGCGGCTCACACGCCATAAAACGCAAAAAACTCGAAGTCCTGAAAGCCGAAAACACGCAGCGCGAAAAATCGGATTTACTGCGCCTGCAAATGCAGCAGGTCGGCAACGAGCTCAACGAGGCTTATCGTCAAATCCTGCTCGCCGAAAAATCGATTGCATCAGCCGAAGAAAATCTGAAAATCAATCGAGACAACTACAACGCCGGAGTAAACGCCCTATCCGACCTGCTCGAAGCGCAAAACTTGCTTCAGCAAAGCCGCGACCAATACACCGAAGCTGTTTCCGATTATCACGTGAAACAGGCTGAATATGAGATTGTTTGCGGAAAATAGTTGGGCGCTACGGGTTTGACTGTGTTGAGCGATTTTATTTGTATGAAACATATTCGCCAATGCATAAAAATAATACGAATACACGAGCAAAAAAACGGATCTTTTGAACAGACAGGACTCACAGACGTACATCACCTTGTATCACGAAATGCTATCAAGTGATTGCTCAAAAGTGATAAAATAATTGGCAAAAAAGTTCCAAACCATCACCACGCCAATGGCAAATACCTTTGCCAAATAGAAGTTCATTTTGAATTTTTCGTTCAGAATATAGATGATAAGGTTGTTTAATCCCAATCCGACAAGCGAAATAAGGATAAACAGCGTGTATTCCGTCCCAATTTCCGGATTATGGCTTCTGAACGTCCATACGCGGTTGAAAAAATAATTTGAGGTGGCGGCGAGAACAAAACCGATGGAATTTGCCACAAATTTATTAAATTTCAGTTTCTCCTTGCACAGCCACGTGAAGAAAAAATCAATAAAGGTCCCGGAAAAACCGACAACGCCAAACTTTAAGAATTTCAGAAATATAACTTCCATTATAAACAATTCGAAAATGAGCTTTTCCATGGAAAATTTAAGAAAAGCTACTGCGAAGTTAAAAAAAATCTGCGTATAAATGGATAAGTAAGGCTTTATTTTCTATTTTTTTGCAACACGAACTTGTAAAGAAAAACGGATTTATGTCATAAATTTGTAACTTTGCCGTCTCAATTTAAAACATCGAAATAGAGTTATGGAACAGAAATTGACAATTTTCAACACGCTTCACCGCGAAAAAGAGATATTTCAACCGCTTCATCCGTCGCTTGTGGGCATGTACGTGTGCGGCCCTACCGTTTACGGCGACCCGCATTTGGGACACGCCCGCCCCGCCATCACTTTTGATTTGCTGTTTCGTTACCTGCAATTTATCGGCTACAAAGTGCGTTATGTGCGCAACATCACCGATGTAGGGCATTTGGAACACGACGCCGATGAGGGTGAAGACAAAATCGCCAAGAAAGCACGTCTCGAACAGTTGGAACCGATGGAAATCGCCCAATACTATACCAACCGCTACCACAAAGCCATGGAGGCTTTGAACGTGCTGCCTCCAAGCATCGAGCCGCATGCTTCGGGACACATCCCCGAACAGATAGAATTGGTGGAGAAAATATTGGAACACGGCTACGCCTACGAAAGCGAAGGTTCTGTCTATTTCGACGTGGAAAAATACAACGGAAAACACCATTATGGCGTGCTCTCGCATCGAAACATCGACGAACTGCTCGAAACTACGCGCGATTTGGATGGACAGCAGGAAAAACGCCGCAGCGTGGATTTTGCCCTGTGGAAAAAGGCTTCGCCCGAACATATCATGCGCTGGCGATCACCATGGAGCAACGGCTTCCCCGGCTGGCACTTAGAATGTTCGGCCATGAGCACCAAATACCTCGGCGCGGAATTTGATATCCACGGTGGCGGGATGGATTTGCTTTTCCCGCATCACGAGTGCGAAATCGCCCAAAATACGGCTGCTAACGGTAAACCCGCCGTGCGATACTGGATGCATAACAACATGATTACGGTAAACGGACAGAAAATGGGCAAATCGCTCGGCAATTTCATCAATCTTGAAGAGTTTTTCACGGGCGACCATCCCTTACTTACGCAAGCCTATTCGCCCATGACCATCCGTTTCTTTATCTTGCAATCGCATTACCGCAGTACCGTCGATTTCAGCAACGAAGCCCTGCAAGCATCCGAAAAAGGATTGAAACGGCTGTTGGAGGCCGCATCCCTTATAGACAAACTGCCGACAGCAAGCGCTTCAATCTCCGACATAACGTCGCTCCGACAGAAATGTTTCGATGCTTTGAACGACGACTTAAACTCTCCCGTCCTCATCGCCCATCTTTTTGAGGCGGCGCGAATTGTCAATTCCGTTTCGGGCGGAAAGGAAACGCTTACGGAAACCGATAAGGCGGAACTGAAATCAATATTCGATGATTTTTTCTTCAATATTCTCGGTATAAAAGACGAATCGGCTTCCGACGACGCCAATTATGCCGCTTTCGCCAAAGCCGTGGATATGCTGCTCGATATGCGCTTGGAAGCTAAACGCAACAAAGACTGGGCGACTTCCGATAAAATCCGCAACGAGCTTACCGCGCTCGGATTCGAGATAAAAGACACCAAGGAGGGGTTTGAATGGAGAATCTAAGAAGATAAGAAACTTTAAAGCGGACGATATTGTTTTGTGCTTCCATACGGATTTGCTATATTTGTGGGAAAATAGACTTTGCACATGAAATATAAAATAATGCCGCCGAAACAATTATCGGTAACGATCTCTCTGCCGGCGTCAAAAAGCATCAGTAATCGCATCCTCATCCTCAACGCATTGGGCATGAACCCAATACCGCCTGAAAATCTGTCGGATTGCGAAGATACGCAGGTCTTATTGGATGCGTTCAACTCCGAATCAAACGTTTTCGATATCAGGGGCGCCGGAACGGCGATGCGTTTCCTTACAGCTTTCTTGGCCGGTATGGAAGGCGATTGGATAGTGAAAGGTTCGCCGCGCATGCACGAACGCCCCATCCATCCGCTCGTAAATACATTGACGGCGCTCGGTGCGCAAATCGAATACATTGAGAAAGAGGGTTTTCCACCTTTGAGAATCAAAGGAAAAAAACTGAAAGGCGGCGAAGTGTATATGTCGGGAAACATCAGCTCGCAATTCATCTCGGCATTGCTGATGATTGCTCCGACGATGGAGAACGGTATCGTCATTCACTTGGAAAACGAGATCATATCGAAGCCCTACATCGAACTTACCCTTGGCCTGATGGCCAAATACGGCATCGCTTGTAAATGGGAAGGCAACGACATCGTCGTCCGCCGACAAGATTACGTTCCCGCGCCGTTCAGGGTGGAGGCCGACTGGTCGGCTGCATCGTATTGGTACGAAATGGTTTCGCTCATCCCCAATGCGCAGGTAACGCTGCTTGGATTGGAAAAAGAAAGTCTGCAAGGCGATGCAAACATCGCGAACCTTTTCTGCGACTTGGGAGTTTCCACCGAGTTTGTCGCCGATGGTGTAACGTTGCGGAAAATAAAAACCTCGTCGAAGAAATTTTTCCGCGATTTCGTGAACGAACCCGATTTGGCGCAAACTTTTGCAGCCGCCTGTTGTTTCTTAAACCTGCCCTTTCTGTTTTCGGGTCTGCAAAGCCTGAAAATAAAAGAGACTGACCGCATCGCGGCGCTGCAAACCGAACTGAGGAAACTTGGCTTTGTGTTGAACGAAACGGGATTTGGCGTGCTGGAATGGGACGGGGAACGGATTGTGAAAGAAGACAATCCGGTTATTGAAACCTACGAAGACCACCGCATGGCCATGGCGCTTGCGCCCGCCGCCATCGTTTTCGGGAGTGTCATCATCAACAAACCGCAAGTGGTGTCGAAATCATATCCCAAGTTTTGGGACGATTTAAAAACGGCGGGATTTATCATCGAGGAAATAGAATAACGGATATGTCGAGCCTTTTTATATTTATAGGGATTGGCGTTTTCTTTTTTGTTGCCCTTTCGCTCTGGAACCGTTCCCAACGCAAACAGGGCCGGGAGGAACAAAAAGAAGTCGGAACTGCCGATAGCGAATGTTGCGGTTTGCACGAAGTGTGTGAAAAAAAGGCATCGAAATCCGTTAGCCGCCGCAACGAGGCGGATTATTTCGACGATGAAGAACTCGATAGGCACCGGAATAAATCGTCCTTAGATTATTCCGAAGAAGAAGTCGAGGAGTTTAGGGAAATCTTCTACTCGCTGTTGGACAGCGAGAAATTCAAATGGATCAAAAGCCTTCACAATCGTCGTATTGCTGTTCCCGACTCATTGAAAGGGGAAATAATAGAGATTATTAACAACTTGCCGAAGCGAAACGCCCAAGCATAACAACCGGCCTGTCATCATGGAATGTTTTGAGTTGTTTCATTACGCATTTTTTCGCAACGCGCTGTCAGGCAGCTTGTTTGCCAGCATCGCCTGCGGTTTCATCGGAACTTATATCGTTTCGCGCCGTTTGGTTTTCATCAGCGGAGGCATCACCCATGCGTCGTTTGGCGGATTGGGTGCGGGATTTTATTTCGGGATAAACCCCATTTTGTCGGCCATGGTGTTTTCTGTCCTGTCGGCCTTCGGCATCCAGTGGATGTCCACCAAACAAGGTGTGAGGGAGGATTCGGCTATCGCGGTTTTTTGGTCGCTGGGGATGGCAGTCGGGGTTATACTCATGTTTCTTTCGCCGGGCTATGCGCCCAACTTGTCGGAATACCTTTTCGGGAACATCCTCACGATAACCGTCTCCGATATATTGTCGCTTCTTGGCCTCTGTGTCGTACTCGGACTGTTCTTCCTTTTCAATTATAACAGCATTGTCTCGGTGGCCTTCGACAGTGAATTTGCGAAAACGCGCCGCCTGCATACGCAGTTTATAGAATACGCCATGATGACCTTTGTCGCCATTGCCATAGTATTGAATATAAGATTGGTAGGCATTGTGCTGTTGATGTCGCTAATAACCGTTCCGCAGATGACGGCCAATCTTTTCACCGTGAAATTTTCCACTATCATCTATGCTTCTTCGGCCATCAGTTTTTTCGGATGCCTCACCGGATTGTTTTTGTCTTATTACCTGAATGTTCCGTCGGGCGCTTTCATCATCTTTGTGCTGATTGTCATTTTCTTTTTGGCCAAGATGCTGAAAAGGGAGAAAGCTTCCAAAAAGTTATCTTTGTACAAAAACAAAAACAATGACAAACCGAATAACCGCTCTTTTTAACATCAAATACCCCATTGTGCAAGCCGGAATGGTGTGGTGCAGCGGCTGGCGTTTGGCTTCGGCTGTGAGCAATGCCGGCGGATTGGGGCTGATTGGCGCGGGATCAATGCATCCCGAAACCTTGCGCGATCATATCCGTAAATGCAAAGCGGCCACCGATAAATCTTTTGGGGTGAACGTTCCGCTGATGTATCCTCAAATCGAGGAGATTATGCAGATTATCACCGACGAAAAAGTTTCCGTCGTTTTTACTTCGGCGGGGAACCCGAAGTTGTGGACATCCCGATTGCAATCGGAAGGAATCACCGTTGTGCACGTGGTATCGGGATCGAAATTCGCGTTGAAATGCGCCGAAGCCGGAGTTGACGCCATCGTAGCCGAAGGCTTCGAAGCGGGAGGACACAACGGACGCGAAGAAACATCCACTCTCGCGTTGATCCCTCAGGTTCGCAAAGCCGTCGATTTGCCGCTAATCGCCGCAGGAGGAATTGCTACGGGCGAGGCCATGGCCGCCGTTTTTGCGCTGGGAGCCGAGGGTGTTCAGGTGGGGACGCGCTTTGCGCTGACCGACGAAAGTTCGGCAAATCCCGAATTTAAGGCGCGTTGTGTCGCATTAAAAGAAGGGGATACCATGCTGTCGCTGAAAAAAATCAGCCCTACGCGATTGATCAAGAATGCGTTTTTCGAACAGGTTCAATTGTTGGAAGACCGGGGTGCGTCGGCCGACGAACTACGAGCCTTATTGGGAAAGGGGCGTGCAAAAAAAGGAATCTTCGAAGGAGATCTGAAGGACGGCGAATTGGAAATCGGACAAATCGCTTCGCTCATAGAAACAGTTATTCCCGCCAAAAACGTGGTGGACGATATGATTGCCGATTATAACCGCACTATACGGCGACTTTCGGGAGATACGTTTTAGTCACTAAATCCGTATTCCAAACGAAATACCCATGCGTTCGCCTTGGACAACCAAGGGTGTATCGGGAGTTACCAATCGTAGTCTTCCTGCTACCTCCGATAGAGGGACGTCGCTGATTTCCCGCCCTTTTACCGAAATCATGCGGCCGAATTTTTTTTCGTGGATCAAGGTGGCGGCATGTCCGCCGAGCAACGTACCGAGATTCCGGTCGAAAGGAGAGGGAGAACCTCCACGTTGAATATATCCCAAAACTGTTTCCCGCGTTTCTATCTTGGTCTGTTTTTCGATTTCGCGGGCAAAATAAATCGCCGGGCGTTCTGTGTTGCCCGGAATCTCAAGGCCTTCGGCTACGGCCACGATGGAGTAGGGCTTACCTGCTTCGAGGCGTTGGAGAATTTTTTCGATGATCACGTCCATATCGTAACCCAATTCGGGCAGGATGATAATATCGGCGCCTCCCGCCATTCCCGCTTCGAGGGCAATCCATCCGGCATGATGCCCCATAAGCTCGATGACCATCACACGGCGGTGCGAGCTTGCGGTGGAATGCAGGCGGTCGATGGCTTCGGTGGCGATATTTACCGCAGTGTCAAACCCGAAAGTGATGTCGGTTCCGTAAACGTCGTTATCGATGGTTTTGGGGATGCCCAAGACGTTCAAGCCAATGTCCGAAAGCATCCATGTTGTTCGCTGAGTACCGTTTCCGCCGATGCAGACAAGGCAGTCGAGCCCCAGTTCGTGGTAGCATTTTTTGATCTCTTCGCGGTCTTTTTCATCGGGAGAGGTGATTTTTTTCCGGAAAACCTTTTCGCGGGCGGTACCCAATATTGTCCCCCCAAGATTAAGAATTCCCGAAAGCGATGAATCCGTAAGGTCGATAACGTCTTTGTACAGCAGTCCCGAAAAACCGTTGAGGATGCCGATAACCTCCATGCCGTAATTGTTGATGGCCGTTTTCCCTACGCCTCTGATGGTTGCATTGATGCCGGGGCAGTCGCCTCCGGATGTAAGAATCCCGATTTTCATTTTATTTCAAATTTTGTGTTTTACAAAGAAAAAGAAAAATGGGGAAAAACAAAACAGAATGGATAAATATTTTCGGGAGGACAGGTTTTTTGTTAAATTGTGCGTGTGGTCAGTTTTCCGACAACGATTTCCGCGGCGTGGTCCGAAGCGCCGGGCATCCCCAGCATATCCTGCATGACGCGATAGTTTTGAAGCATGTTGTCCCGATACGGTTTGTTGGACAGCAGGCTTTGCAACTCGTTACGGATAGCTCCGGACGAAAAAAGTTTGGCGAACAGTTCTTTGACCACCTCTTTTCCGCAAATGAGGTTCACAAGCGAGATATAAGGCGTGTGCAAAAGATGTTTAAATCCCCAATAGGAGAGTTTCGGGAACGCGGTTTTGTAGCAAACCACTTGGGGAACATTCAGCAACGCGGTCTCCAGCGTGGCTGTGCCGGACGTAACCATCGCCGCACTCGATTGCGCTAATATCCTGTAAGTTTGATTAAAAACAACGCGCACCCCTTTGTTTTCGACAAAGGAGCCGTAAAAATCGGGATCGATGCCGGGCGCTCCGGCTATGACCGGTTGATAGTCCGGAAATCCTTCGACGGCTTCGAGCATCGCAGGCAAATTTTGGGAGATTTCACGTTGGCGGCTTCCGGCCAGCAATGCGATGATGGGTTTGTCCGGAAGATGATTTTCCAGAACGAAATCGTTGAAAGTTTCATTCCGATGCGGTCGGTCGGCAATCGCATCAACCGTGGGATTCCCCACGTAATGGACTTCGTAACGGTGTTTTTTGAAAAAATCAACTTCAAACGGGAGGATGCAAAGCATCTCGTCCACGTATTTTTTGAAGGACTTTACGCGGTATTCTTTCCACGCCCACACCTTCGGCGAAATATAGTAGAAAACGGGAAGTTTCAATCGGGTTTTTACATATTGGGCGATTTTCAAGTTAAATCCGGGATAATCCGTCAGTATCACTGCATCGGGCTTGTATTGGGCGATGTCCCGCTTACACAGATCCATGTTTTTAAGGATGGTTTTCAGGTTCATCACCACAGGGATCAGGCCCATAAACGCCATTTCGCGATAATGTTTTACCAGCACGCCGCCCTGCTCGCGCATAAGGTCTCCCCCAAAAAAGCGGAAATCCGCCTCTTTGTCGCGCTTTTTGAGCGACCGCATCAGGTTGGATGCGTGTAAATCGCCCGAAGCTTCACCGGCTATCAGGTAATATTTCATTGATTTTCAGATTGTTATTTCAATAGTTTCTCTTTCAATTCGCTCATACAGTCGTAGGCGGTCATATCTATTTTTATGGGGACGACGGCAGCATAGCCGTTGGCCAAAGCCCATTCGTCGGAATTGTAGTTATCGTTTTCCCAATTCTCGAAATTTCCGGTGATCCAATATACGTCGTTGCCCGCACCGTCGGCGCTTTTTACGTATTCGTTCACCCATTTCCCCGAAGTCTGTTTTGCGACCTGCAAACCCTTCACTTCCCCCACGGGAACATTGATGTTCAGGCAGACGCCTTTAGGCAGACCGCCGTTGTGAAGAATTTTTTCGGCTACTCGATAAGCGATGCGGGCGCTCTGGGAGAAATCGGCGTCGGGAACAAAATCGTTGAGGGAGATGCCGAAGGAAGGGATATTGGCAATGCAACCCTCGATAGCTGCGCCCATAGTCCCCGAATAAATCACGCTTATTCCCGCATTCGAGCCGTGGTTAATGCCCGAAACAATCAAATCGGGTTTACGCTCAAGGATCTGATCCAGCGCTAATTTTATGCAATCGACAGGAGTTCCGGTGCACGTATAATAACGCATGTCCTTTTCCTGTTTGTACAAACGGCAACGCAACGGGACAGAGGCGCTAAAGGCGCTCGACATTCCCGATTGATGGGTGTCGGGCGCGAAGACGACAATTTCGCCCAAGCTTTTCAGGGCTTCGGTAAGCGAGGCTATCCCTTTGGCTTGATAACCATCATCGTTTGTAATGAGTATCAACGGTTTTTCTTTGTTCATCATTTAATAATAAAGATCCAATGGATTCTGTGCAAAATTAACAAAATTCGGCGAGTTTAAACGTTTCCCGATGTTAAGAAAAAATTTTCAGGCGATTAAAGGGTCTTTTGGTGCTGTTTTTTTTCAAAAAAAATGGAGAAGTTTCCCTTTTTTCGCCGTTTTTTCGAAATCTTCTTTTAATTTTGCATGAAAAATAAATCGTAAACAAGATAAAATAATTATGAGAAAAAATGTAAGCTCTTTGCTTTTAATTTTATTTCTGTGTACGCAAGCCGTTTGCGGACAAGCTAAATATGTATTCTATTTCATCGGCGATGGAATGGGCGTCAACCAGATAAACGCCACGGAAGTCTATCTGTCGGCCATCAAAGGAGGTGGTCGCGGTTCAGCTTCACTGCTCTTTACGTCCTTTCCCTCAGCATCTTTCGTTACGACTTATTCCGCCAACAGCGATGTAACCGATTCTGCTGCTTCGGGAACGGCCTTGGCGACAGGCACCAAGACCAACAACGGCTTTTTGGGGATAACCCCCGATAACGAGCCCCTCGAAACCATTGCCGAAAAAGCAAAAAAAGCGGGGAAGAAGGTCGGCATCGCCTCAACGGTTCCCGTCAATCATGCCACGCCGGCCGCGTTCTACGGACACCAGAAAGACAGAAGCATGTATTACGAGATTTCTCAGGATTTAATTAAATCGGGATTCGATTTCTTCGGCGGGGCAAGTTTCTATAACCGCGACGTGAAATACGACGGTACGAAAGTCCCCGACATCTTTCCCCTTATCGAACAGGCCGGTTATAAATTGGCCAAGGGATATGCCGATTACAAGGCTGACGGCGGCAAATCGGCAAAACTGATTCTGTTGCCGGAAAAATGGGACACGCCCGACGCCATCCCCTACGCGATAGATCGCAGGGATAATGATTTGACCCTCAAACAAATAACTGAGGCCGCCATCGAAACTCTGATGAAAGACAATAAAAAGGGCTTTTTTGTGATGCTCGAAGGCGGACGTATCGACTGGGGCGCACACGGTAACGACGCGGCTACAGCCATACGCGAGATCATAGATTTCGACGAAGCAATAGCCGTAGCATACGAATTTTACAAAAAACATCCCAAAGAAACACTTATCGTGATAACCGCCGACCACGATACGGGCGGGATAACAGTGGGGCGTGGCAGCTTGAATATCAGTTATTTGCAATATCAAAAGCAATCGCAGGACGAATTGACGAAAGCGCTGGCAGACATGGTGAAATCCAAAAACGGCAAAGCCTCGTGGGAAGACGTGAAAAAATTGCTCGGCGAACGCATGGGGCTATGGAAAAACGTACCTGTAAATTGGGAAAATGAAAAAATACTGCGCGACGCCTACGAATCGACCATCGCCCGCAATAAGGAAATAACCGATGAGAATCTGTATTCAACCAATTCGCTAATGGCGGCAAAGGCAAAAGAAGTCTTGAACAGCGTCGCTCGCCTCGCCTGGGGGACAGGTTCCCATTCGGGAGGCTATGTTCCGGTATTTGCCATCGGCGTCGGACAAGAATACTTCACTCACAAAATAGACAACACGGATATTCCGAAAATAATAGAGAAAGTAGCGAGATATTGAAATTTTTGAAAATATGCAACCCCTGCGCAGGTTACCTATCGGGGAGGCGCTGATTTTTATTGATATGTAATTTTCTCACCTCTGCATCTGTGCGGCCATTAATGGAAAATAATCATTTGATTTTAAATGGTTTATAAATGGGTGTTTTAATCAATCTTCAAACCAAAAGGCTCCCTCTACGTCTTTAAGGTATTTGTTGATATGCCTGTAGCCTTTACGGGTCAATAAAAAATTGATCTCCAATTGTTCTCCCCATTTTATCATTACCAGATCCAAGCGGTGCCTGTATTTTTTTTGATACACCGCTTTGGGTTCTTTTATGGGATAGGTAATCACATGCTGCGCATTGAAGGTTTCTTTTGCTTTTTGGGGCGACCAGAAGGTCAGGATTTTTTCTAACTGTTCCATCTGTTCGGTTGTGGTTCTCGCGTCGGACTAAAAACAAGGCTCGTGGTTATTTTTTAATAAGGCGATGAATGGGAAATGCCATTCAACCCCTATAACGGATTGCAGCCATTAAAAGATGTGCAACCGCTACGCGGTTATGTATTGGGGTTGGCGGCGATTTTCTATTGATATGTATCCCCGAACGGGGAGAAATAAAATTTGGCCGCAGGCCATCCCCTCACAGGAATAAAACAACTTTTAGTGAAAAATCATTAAATAGTTTGATTGGATGGGCATCGTCCCTGTTTTATACAAACTTTTCGTATCTTTGTCTTTGATTTTGGTGCCGTTTTTCCCATTCCACGGGAAGGCGGTGAAAAGGGAATCAGGTGCAAATCCTGAACAGACCCGCTGCTGTAAGCTCCGCCAAAGTTTTCAGATAATACTCAGAGCCACTGTTCCGGCAAGGAACGGGAAGGATGTCCGAAAATGGAGTAAGTCAGAAGACCTGCCAAAAAATTCTGTTGTTTCAAGGCTTTCGAGGAATGAAGTCGCGGAACAAACAAGGGCGGTGCATCAACGTTATTCTTAGCCTTTTTTTGTTTTGAATTTCATTTCGTCAAGCCGATAAAAAATAAGGCTTTGTGAAGAAAACAACCTTTTTGCTCATTTTCATCGCGGCGGTATTTTCGTCTGCCGCAAATTTCGTTTGCGCACAATCGGCGGGCGATACAACACGAACCCTCAACCTCGACGAGGTGATTGTTCGCGGGACGCGCCTGCAACGGGAAGTTATACCCGTGCAGTCGCTGTCGGGAGAGGAACTCCGGAAACTGAGCGCTTTTTCCGTAGCCGATGCCATTCGCTATTTCTCCGGCGTGCAGATTAAAGATTACGGGGGCATCGGCGGGTTGAAAACGGTGAACATCCGGAGTATGGGCAGCAATCACGTCGGCGTTTTCTACGACGGCATACAGATAGGCAATGCGCAAAACGGGCAGATCGATTTGGGCAAATTTTCGCTTGATAATATCGAGGAAGTGTCGTTATACAACGGGCAAAAAAGCAATATCTTCCAACCGGCAAAAGATTTTGCCTCGTCGTCGGCGGTATATCTGCGTTCGCGGACGCCCCGTTTCGAAGAAAACGAGAAAACCCACCTGAAAGTTGTAATCAAAACAGGGTCTTTCGATTTGCTGAACCCGTCGGCGCTTTACGAACACAAGTTCAACGACAGGCTCAGCGCCTCTTTCAATGCGGAATACGTCCGTTCGTCGGGCAGGTACAAGTTCCGTTACAAACGGGTTTTTCCGGGAACTCACGAAGTGATGTACGACACAACTGCTGTGCGTCAAAACGGCGATATAGAGTCCGTTCGCTTCGAAGGCGGACTGTATGGGAGAATACCCGAAGGACAATGGCAATGGAAGGGCTATTTCTACCATTCGGAGCGAGGAATACCCGGCGCTATCGTGAATAATCGGTGGATGAATTCCCAACGGCAATGGGATCGCAGCTTCTTCACACAGGGGATGTTCCGGAAAAGCATCAGCCCGAAATACGATATTTTGGTCAATGCCAAATACGCCAACGATTATATGCGCTACCTGAATCCCGACACCACGTTGATGCTTATTGACAACACCTTCCGGCAGCAGGAGGCTTACTTTTCGATGGCGAATAGGTATTCTTTGGAGAAAAATTGGGATACTTCGCTGTCGGCCGATGTGCAATACAACACCCTCTCTTCCGACATGGACGGCTTCGTTTTTCCCAAGCGCTTCACTGCATTGGCGGCCGCAGCCACCTCTGCAGAAACAGGGAAAGTGAAGATGCAGGGCAGTGTACTCGCGACCTTCGTGCGGGATCGTATCCGGTCAGGAAACACGGCGGCCGACGATTCGGTCAGGGCGGCGCCCGATAAAAAAGAGTTCACGTCCGCGTTTTTCGTTTCCTACAAACCTTTTGCGAAACATCAGTTTAACCTGAGAGCGTTCTACAAGTACATTTTCAGGATGCCCACATTCAACGATTTGTATTATACCGATATTGGGAACGTCAACCTCAAACCCGAATTTACGCGACAATACAATATAGGATTTCAATACAACAAGCAATGGAAAGATAAAACAGTGAAAGAATGGCAATTGCAAACCGACGTTTATTACAATGAAGTGAACAACAAAATCATTGCCGTCCCGAAAGGCAGCGGTCAATACCGATGGATGATGATGAATCTGGGCTATGTGGAAATCAGGGGGATAGACCTGTCTTCGTGGGCGCTTGCGGAGCTGTACAACGATTGGTTTCTCAACCTGAAACTGTCTTACACCTTTCAGAAAGCGCAAGATTTCACGAAGCGCAAGAGCGAAATATTGCAGGAAAGCACTTATGGGGGACAGATTGCTTACATCCCCCGGCATAACGGTTCCCTTATTGCGGGGCTGACTTACAAAAGCTGGCAGTTCAATTACAGTTTTATCTATGTGGGGGAGCGCTATCACAGTTCGGCGAATATCAGGGAAGAATACGAACAACCGTGGTACACAAACGATATGGCCATCGTAAAAAATCTTGTTTTTGGGAAAACAAACCTTCGTGCGAGCATCGAGATAAACAATGTGTTCGACCAAGATTACGAGGTGGTATTGAACTATCCGATGCCGCGGCGGAATTATAAATTTTCATTGACCGTAGAATTATGAAAAGATTCTTATATGTAATATTCTGTTTTTTAGTGATATACACAATATCATCCTGTCGGGACGATGTAGAGATGATCCTGTCGGACGATATTGCGGTGAATAATCCGGAGGCCGTTAAGGGATACAAAGGCTTTTATCTGCTTAACGAGGGAAATATGGGCAGCAACAAGGCCTCCCTCGATTATTATAATTTTTCTACGGGGGTCTATACAAGAAATATTTACGCCGAAATCAACCCGACGGTGCCCAAAGAGATGGGCGACGTCGGCAATGATATTGGCATCTACGGCGGGAAGCTCTATGCCGTTATCAACGCTTCCAACAAGATAGAGGTGATGGATGCGGAAACGGCGAAACGCATCGGTCAAATTGACATTCCCAATTGCCGGTTCATCAAATTTCACAAAGGCTATGCTTATGTTACTTCGTATGCCGGGCCGGTGATTATTGACCCTGATTACCGGCAAATAGGGTTTGTAGCCAAGATAAACACCGCCACATTGAAAGAAATCGGCCGGTGTTATGTGGGTTTCCAACCCGACGAACTCGAAATAATAGGCGAAAAGATCTTTGTGGCCAATTCGGGCGGATATATGGGCGCCGGCGATACGGAAGGTTACGAACGCTGCGTCTCTGTGATAGATATAGGACGGTTCACGGAAGAAAAACGCATCGACGTGGCCTATAATTTAGAACGTATCAGGGCTGACAGCCGGGGCGACCTGTGGGTGAGTTCGCGGGGCGACTACAAAGGGTTGTCGGCAAGTTTATTTTTCATCGACCGGAAAAAAGAAGCGGTAACAGACACCATTCCCATAGCGGCGACCAATTATTGGATTGACGATGATTTGCTGTATGCGTATGGAACGGAATGGAACAACGTCGCCAACGATTGGCAGATTGCTTACCGCATCGTCGATACCCGCACGCACGCGATCGTCAAACGGGAGATGATTACCGATGGTACGGACAAAGAGATAGAGAAACCTTACGGTATAATGGTGCATCCCGAAACAAAAGACGTCTATATCACCGATGCGGGCAATAGTGTAACCCCCGGCGCACTCTATTGTTTCGATAAAGACGGAAAGAAAAAATGGAGCGTCCGGACAGGAATCATTCCGGGTCATTTTGCATTGCTGCCGAATGATGAGCCTTGAAAGAAATCGAAAAAAAACAACAAATCGAACATATCAAACAACATCCCATTATGAAACACGGATTATTTTATGCTCTTCTTTCGCTGTCGGCGCTTTTCGTCGCATCCTGCAGCAAGGATGCCGACGTATGGCCCCCTGTTATTTCGGGGATAGAAAACAATATGAGTATGATAGAGGGTTCCAAGCTCGAACTGACACCTGTCGTGCAAAATGCCGACAATGCCACCTTTTCTTGGTTGGTGGACGGGCTGGAGGTGTCAACCGCCATAAAATATACGTTTGCGCCCTCCGCCCCCGGAACTTATGTCCTGACATTTACTGCCACCAACAGCGGAGGATCGGATCGGGTTGCCCTCTCCGTAACGGTGCTGTCCAAAACGAACAGTTATGAAGTTCCGTCCAATTCGATTTTGTCCATTGATCCCTCCGCCGTTTTTGGAAACAAAAACACCGTCGAATGGACAATTACACAATCGGCTTCCCCCTTGCATCGCTTGTCGAAAAATGAAGAAGGAAAGGCGCTGTTTATCGCGGCGAAAGAGGGTCTTTACACCGTTTCGGAAAGCGACGGTAAATCTGCGGTCGAAATCAATATCATCGTAACTCAAAGGCAGTCGTCCCCCTACATCGCCCGCGTTTTCGACTATCTTCCCGCTCCGGGGCAATATGTAAATGAACTTCCCAAATATTCAGAAGGCGACACACGGGATGACATGATTGGCAAAGCAAGCGAATATCTTGTCGGGGAAGACGCGCTGATAATTACCCTTGGAGGCTGGGGAGGCTACGTTACGTTTGGATTCGACCACACTATCGTGAATGTGGAAGGGAAGCGGGATTTTCGGGTATTGGGCAACGCTTTTGCCACCGCGTCGAGCTCATCCCCCGGTGAAAGCAGCGAACCCGGAATCGTTATGGTAGCCTACGATAAAAATAAGAACGGGAAGCCCGACGCCGATGAATGGTATGAAATAAACGGGAGCGGGAATTTCTCGGCCAAAAACGAAACTTGGTACCAAATGGCTGTGAACAACAACAACGATGTGCGGACATTCAGGGATTACGAGATGACCTATTTCCGTCCGTCCACCGAAGTGCAGGATGAAACGGGGACGGTGGATAACCCCAACAGTTTCACAACCATTAGTAAATACATCCGATGGACGGACAATAAAGGACAGGAAGGCTATAAAATAAAAAACGTATATCACGCGCAAAGCTATTACCCCGCCTGGGTTACTGACGATGCACTCACGTATTCCGGTATTCGATTGGCGGACAACAGCATCGACGAGGGCGGAATAGGAAATCACTACATGTTATACGCCTATCGGTACGGCTATGCGGACAATTATTCGAATACCGACGATCATTCGGGAATCGATATCGATTGGGCTATCGATAAAAATGGAAACAGGGTCGTTTTGCCCGGAATCGATTTTGTGAAAGTTTATAACGGGATAAATAAAGAGAACGGATGGCAGGGAGAAACTTCTACCGAAGTAGGCGGAGCACAGGATTTGCATCTCTTGGGGAAAAGCATCGACACGGTCGGTCAACAATAAATTTTAGTTGCGACGAAAATCTTTTTACCATAAATGCACAAAATCGGGAAAAAAATTACCGATTTTTTTTATATTTGCAGTTTTAAAATTATCCTTGAACGAATATTCAACTATTTACTCATATAAAAATTAAAAATAAAAGTATGTTCAAAAATCACCCAAAAGGGCTTTATGCATTAGCTTTGGCTAACACAGGCGAGCGTTTCGGATATTACACAATGCTCGCAATTTTTGTGCTGTTTCTTCAAGCAAAATTTGGTTTGTCGGCAACAGTTACAGGACAGATTTTCGGCGGATTTCTTGCTGCCGTTTATTTTTTGCCCGTTATCGGCGGTTTGATTGCCGACAATTGGCTGGGCTACGGCAAAACTGTTACGGTTGGGATTATTGTAATGTTTCTTGGTTACATTTTGATGGCTATACCGGGAATGGGTATGCCGGTATTGATTGCGGCACTCTTTATTATTGCGCTCGGTACGGGACTTTTTAAAGGCAATTTACAGGTACTTGTAGGCAATCTTTACGACGACCCGCAATACAAAAGTCGCCGCGACCCCGGTTTCTCGCTGTTTTATATGGCAATCAATATCGGCGCTATGTTTGCACCACGGGCAGCCAAAGAAGTGGTCAATTATTTTATGGGCAAAGAAGGACTGCATTATATTGCTGATATTCCGGCTCTTGCGCACCAATACATTAACGGTACAATAGCATCCGAAGGAACGGCGAAATTGACCGATTTGATGGCGGCACAAGGCGCTCAGTTTACCGATTTGGCAAGTTTTTCGCAATTGTATATCGATAAACTTTCTGCATCGTATAACTACGGATTTGGCGTAGCATGTCTTTCACTTATCTTGTCAATGGCAATTTATCTTTGCTCGAAAAAACTCTACAAACACGCCGATTTCAATGCCAAACAAAAAACGGCTGCGGGTGTGGAAGAAGATGTTATTCTGACTGCCAAACAGACCAAAGAGCGCGTTGTGGCACTGGGATTAGTGTTTGCAGTAGTGATTTTTTTCTGGATGTCGTTCCACCAAAACGGATTGACTATGACATTTTTCGCTCGTGATTACACCCAAAGTTTTGTTGACGGTTGGACACGAATCGGAATGGATGTAATCAATCTGGCTTTGATTTGTGTGGGGATTTACGCGCTGTTCAGTATTTTTCAGTCCGAAAAATTGAAAGGGAAATTGATATCAGCCGCTGTTTTGGTGGCTACTGTGGCTGCGGTTGCGTGGCGGTATTTGTCGCTCGATGGTGCGATAAAAATAGAACCTTCTGATTTTCAACAGTTCAATCCATTTTTTGTAGTGGCTTTGACACCGTTTTCCATTGCTATTTTCGGTTGGTTGGAAAAAATTAAAAAAGAACCTTCCACGCCGCGTAAAATCGGCTATGGTATGTTAGTTGCCGCAGCGGGTTTTGCTATTCTGGCGGTTGCTTCCTTTGGTTTGAAATCGCCTGCCGAACTGAAAAGCGTGGGTGGTGTAAGCGATATTTTGCTTAATCCAAACTGGCTGATTAGTACCTATTTAACATTGACTTTCGCCGAGTTGCTGCTCAGCCCGATGGGAATTTCGTTTGTTACCAAAGTTGCCCCGCCAAAACTCAAGGGCTTGATGATGGGCGGCTGGTTTGCAGCCACGGCGGTAGGTAATTACCTCACTTCTGCCATTGCTGCTATTTGGGAAAGCAAAATTCCTTTGTGGGCAGTTTGGGGCGTATTGATTGCCTGCTGTCTGCTGTCTGCAATTTTCCTCTTCTCGGTTATGAAACGCTTGGAAAGCGCAACATCGAATACCTGATTGAGGAAAACGACTGATACGGAAATTTAAACCTGTTAAGTTCCTGAAGCTTAACAGGTTTAATATTAAAAAAACACAATAAATTATGGCAAAATTCACAAAAGCATTTTGGGTTGCCAATACGGTAGAATTGTTGGAACGATTGGCATATTACGGCGTTTTTATTGTTCTAACGCTGTATTTATCAAATGTTTGGGGCTTTTCGGACGTTGAGGCAGGAATCATTTCGGGGGTATTTTCGGCAAGTTTGTACCTGTTGCCCACTTTTTTGGGCGCTTATGCCGACAGAATCGGATTCCGCTCGTCGCTGCTGATTGCCTTTGCGTTGCTTACGCTCGGCTATGCCGGACTGGGTGTGCTGCCAACGCTCAACGAAAGCGCCGGACTTGTCTCTTACGCGAACGAAACCGTTTTCAGCGGTTTGCGCGAAAGTTATTTGCAATGGTCGATTGTACCTGTGATGCTGCTGATAGTTGTCGGCGGCGCATTTATCAAATCGGTCATTTCGGGAACAGTAGCAAAAGAAACCACAACCGAAAACCGCGCCCGCGGCTTTTCGGTTTTCTATATGATGGTCAATATCGGCGCATTTATGGGAAAATCGGTGGTTGACCCGCTGCGCAAATCGCTTGGCGACAGCGGCTTGATTTACCTGAATTATTTTGCTGCCACGATGACCTTGCTCGCGCTGTGTACGGTGTTTTTTCTGTACAAATCGACAAAAAATGCGGGCGAAGGCAAGTCTTTTCGCGAAATCGGCAGCGCCTTACTGCGCGTGTTGGGCAATGTCCGTTTGCTCGCTTTATTACTGATAGTCAGCGGATTTTGGATTATACAGGGACAACTGTATGCCACAATGCCAAAATATGTACTGCGAATGATTGGACCGGAGGCATCGCCCGGCTGGTATGCCAACGTAAATCCGCTTGTGGTAGTGGTTACGGTCAATTTTATCACTTCGTTGATGAAAAAACGCAAGGCGCTGACTTCGATGACCGTCGGTATGTTAATCATTCCACTTTCGGCGTTAGCAATGTCGTTTGGAAACCAAATAGGAACGGCGCATATACTTGGACTTCATCCCGTTGCGTTTATGATGATCGTCGGAATTATTATGCAAGCCATTGCCGAAAGTTTTATTTCGCCCCGCTATTTAGAATATTTTTCGTTACAGGCGCCTAAGGGCGAGGAAGGTTTGTTTTTGGGGTTCAGCCATTTGGACTCGTTTTTTTCCTATCTTTTCGCTTTCGGAATTTCAGGATTCCTGCTCGAAAAATATTGCCCCGACCCCCGCAATTTTGCCTCCGCTGCCGACTATGCCGCTGCCACCGCACACGCTCACTACATCTGGTATGTCTTTGTGGCAATAGGGCTGATTTCGGCGGTTGCGCTGCTGATTTATGGAAAAATTGCGGCAAAAAGTCAGAAATCCGAACAAGGAAATGACTGACAAGAGTTGATGTCTCTCATCTCTCCAATTTTTGCAGCGCAAATGAGACAATAAATTTCAGCTTGCAACACATTTAAAAAAATAAATTTGACTTTTGCACAGAGGAAGCGGGGAAACTTCCCCCATCCGCAAAACAACGCTTTGCTGTTAATAACTTCTCGGCGGCGAAGGAATTTTTTCGCCATTTTTCCGTATATTTGTAACTCTCATTCTCTAAAATTTAGCTGATCCTTTCAGATGCAACCATTTGTTCATTTACACGTCCATTCCCAATATTCGCTGCTTGACGGACAGGCAAGCATCCCGCAATTGGTAGATAAAGCCATCGCTGACGGCATGAAAGCCATCGCGCTTAGCGATCACGGCGCCATGTATGGCATCAAAGAATTTTTTAATTACGTGGCGAAAAAAAATGCGCCCCTGCAGTCGGAAATCAAGAAACTGAAACAGGCGATTGCCGATGCCGAGAGCGGCGGAAACACCGAATTATCGACCGAATTGAAAAGTAAACTTGACGCGGCCAACGGCAAACTTTTCAAACCCATCATCGGTTGCGAATGTTATTTGGCGCGGCGCGACCGTTTCAAACAGAGCGAAAAAATCGACGGCGGCGGCTGGCACATCCTCATCCTGGCAAAAAACCTCAAGGGCTATAAAAACCTGATTAAAATGGTGTCGAAAAGTTGGGTGGAAGGCTATTATTACCGCCCGCGCATCGACAAGGATTTGTTGAAGAAATATCACGAAGGACTGATTGTTGCATCGGCATGCCTCGGTGGCGAGATCCCGAAAAAGATCGATGCGGGGCAGATTGCCGAAGCCGAAGAAGCCGTTCAATGGCACAAAGACCTTTTTGGAGACGATTATTATTTGGAATTGCAGCGCCACAAAACCAACCGTCCCGACGCCGACCAGAGTACGTATCCCAAACAGGAGCGCGTGAACGAAGAACTGATTCGCATTGCCCAAAAATTCGATGTGAAGCTCATCGCCACCAACGACGTGCATTTCGTGAACGAGGAGGACGCCGATGCACACGACCGCCTGATATGCCTCAGCACGGGAAAAGATTTTGACGATCCCAACCGCATGCGTTACACCAAGCAGGAATGGCTGAAAACCACGGAGGAGATGAACCGCATTTTCGCCGATATCCCCGAAGTGTTGGACAATACGCTCGAAGTGGCGAACAAAGTGGAATTTTATTCCATCGACAACGACGCGCTCATGCCCTTTTATCCCATCGACCCCGAATTTGGGACGGAAGAAAGCTATAAAGCCAAGTATTCGGAACAGGATCTAATCAACGAATTTGGAGAAAAAGCCTTCCACCGTTTGGGCGGATACAACAAAGTTGTTCGCATCAAATTGGAATCTGATTACCTCAATCACATCACTTATATCGGCGCAAAAAAGCGATACGGCGAAAACATCGCCGACGAAGTAAAAGAACGAATCGATTTCGAATTGGAAACCATCAAAAATATGGGTTTTCCGGGCTATTTTCTTATCGTGCAGGATTTTATCGCGGCGGCACGACAGATGGACGTGGCCGTCGGCCCCGGCCGCGGTTCTGCGGCCGGTTCTGCGGCAGCCTATTGCCTGGGCATTACCGACATCGACCCCTTGAAATACGATTTGCTTTTCGAACGCTTCCTCAACCCCGACCGTATCTCGATGCCCGATATCGACATCGATTTCGACGACGAAGGTCGCGGAAAGGTATTGCGTTGGGTAACCGAAAAATACGGCGTGGAAAGAGTGGCGCACATCATCACCTACGGCACAATGAAAACGAAAACGTCCATCCGCGATGTGGCGCGTGTACACAAGCTTTCGCTTCAGGAATCAGACAGGCTTGCCAAGTTGGTGCCCGACCGCATCCCTAACGTGAAGGAAGTCAACCTGCACGAAGCCATCAAATTTGTGCCGGAACTGAGCGAAGCAGCCAACAGCAATGACCCGCTCGTGCGCGACACCCTGAAATATGCCGGAATGCTCGAAGGTAACGTCCGCAGTACGGGCGTTCACGCTTGCGGGGTCATCATCGGGCAAACCGATATATCGGACATCGTGCCTATTAGCACCGCCGAGGATAAGGAGACGAGAGAAAAAATGCTGGTTACGCAATACGAAGGCACCACTATCGAGGAAACCGGATTGATAAAGATGGATTTTCTCGGCTTGCGAACGCTTTCCATCATCAAAGACGCGCTGGCAAACATCGAAATAACAACCGGCAAGAAAATAGATATTGACGCAATTGATATGGAAGACGAAAAAACCTATCGCCTTTATAGCGAGGGAAAAACCACCGGCACCTTCCAGTTTGAATCGGCCGGGATGCAGAAATACCTGAAGGAACTGCACCCGACAAAATTTGAGGACTTGATTGCGATGAACGCGCTCTACCGCCCCGGCCCGATGGATTATATCCCGTCGTTCATCGACAGAAAACATGGGCGCGAACCGATTACTTACGACATTCCCGTCATGGAAAAATACCTGAGCGAAACCTATGGAATCACGGTGTATCAGGAACAGGTGATGCTCCTGTCGCGTTTGTTGGCCAACTTCACGCGCGGACAATCGGATGAACTGCGTAAGGCGATGGGTAAAAAGCTTATCGACAAAATGAACGCGCTAAAAGAAAAATTCCTTTCGGGCGGAAAAGCAAACGGCTACGACGAAAAAGTGCTGAACAAAATCTGGAACGATTGGGAAAAATTCGCATCCTACGCCTTCAATAAATCGCACGCTACCTGCTATTCGTGGGTAGCCTACCAAACTGCTTGGTTAAAAGCTAATTATCCCTTGGAATACATGGCTTCGGTATTGTCGAACAACTTGAATAACATCACGGAAATCACCAAGTTTATGGACGAATGTAAGGCTATGGGAATTAACGTGTTGAGTCCTGACATTAACGAGTCGGCGCTCAAATTCTCGGTCAATAAAGCCGGAGATATCCGCTTCGGGCTGGCGGCGATAAAAAGCGTCGGACAAGGGGCTGTAAGCGGTATTCTCGAAGAGAGGGCTCAAAACGGGCCATTCAGCGACATATTTGATTTCGTGGAGCGCGTGAATCTCACGTCGTGCAACCGGAAAAACATCGAGGCGCTGGCGCTTGCCGGAGCTTTCGATTCCTTCACAGGCATTACCCGAGAGCAATTTTTGGCGAAAAACAACAAAGGCGAGGATTTCCTCGATACGCTGATCCGCCACGGAAATAAATGCCAGCAAGACAAGCTGGAATCCATGAATTCGTTGTTTGGCGACGATTCTTCGTTTCAAATAACCCATCCGGAAATTCCCAAGGCAGAAAAATGGTCCGATTTGGAACGACTGAACAAAGAGCGCGATCTTATTGGCATTTATCTGTCGGCTCATCCGCTCGATGATTACGAATTTATCCTCAACCACGTTTGCACCGCGAACACGCAAAAATTGCAAGACCTCGAACCGCTGAACGGCAAAGAGATAACTTTTGGAGGAATCGTTACATCCGTACGCGAGGGATTCTCTCAAAAAAACGGAGTGCCCTATACCATCTTCAAAATAGAAGATTATACGGGAAGTTATGAAATTGCTCTTTTTCGCGAAAATAGCGTAAATTATGGCCGATTTGCCCGCGTGGGATTATCAATTTACGTAACGGCAAGAGTACAACCAAAACGTTTCAAACCCGACGAGAAGGAGATACAGATAAACTCCATGCAACTGCTGGCGGAAGTGAAGGACAAATTGGTTACGAAAATAACGATCAAAATGCCGCTCAATGAGTTGAATGATGCAACGGTATCGGATTTGTCGGCGCTCATAAAAAACAATTCGGGCAATACGTTGTTATATTTCCAGATTCTTGGCGAAGATACGCACATGAACCTCCAGTTGTTCTCGCGACCAACCCGCATTCAGGTAAATAAACAGTTGATTGAATACCTGAAAGAGAATAATTTTATCGAATTTAAAATTAATTAATAACCAATAAAACAATAAGTTATGGCTCTTCAGATTACAGATGCAACACTTGAAGAAGTGTTGAATACCGACAAATTAGTAGTGATCGATTTTTGGGCAGAATGGTGCGGCCCGTGTAAAATGGTAGGTCCGGTTATCGACCAGTTGGCCGACGAATATCAGGATCAAGCGGTCATTGGCAAAGTGGATGTGGACAACAACGATGATGCAACTTCGAAATACGGAATCCGCAACATTCCGACCATCCTTTTCATCAAGAACGGCGAAGTGGTGGATAAAATTGTGGGCGCGGGCGCAAAAAGCCTTTTCGTAGAAAAAATTGAGAAGTTGAAATAAGTTTTTTCGCGATTCTTTTACGCAAACAACGAAGGCTATCCTCGGTCGGGTAGCCTTCGTTGTTTTTTGATTTTTTACACGATTTTTTATTCGCTATCCCTGCTGTAATTGGGAGCTTCGCGCGTGATCATCACGCCGTGCGGATGACTTTCGGCATATCCGGCAGACGTGATGCGCGTAAACTTGGCATCGTGAAGTTTTTCAATGGTCGGCGCCCCGCAATAACCCATTCCGGCACGAAGGCCGCCCACCATCTGGTAAACCACCTCCTGCAAGGTGCCTTTGAAAGGAACGCGCGCTTCGATACCTTCCGGTACGAGTTTTTTGACGTCATCTTCCACATCTTGGAAATACCGGTCTTTCGAACCTTTTTGCATGGCCGACAAGGAACCCATTCCCCGATAGGTTTTGAATTTGCGCCCGTTGAAGATAATGGTTTCGCCCGGCGACTCTTCCGTTCCGGCGAGCAAGGAACCCATCATCACGGAAGACCCTCCTGCAGCCAGCGCCTTCACAATATCGCCGGAATAACGCAGTCCGCCGTCCGCGATAATAGGGACGCCGCTTCCTTTCAGGGCTTTTGCCACTTCGTAGATGGCCGAAAGCTGCGGAACGCCCACTCCGGCAATCACGCGGGTCGTACAGATGGAACCCGGACCGATGCCCACTTTCACCGCATCGGCTCCGGCATCCGCCAAATATTTGGCAGCTTCGCCCGTAGCGATATTTCCAACCACGACATCCAGATCGGGGAAGGTTTTTTTGACTAATTTCAGCATATCGCCCACTCCTTTCGAATGTCCGTGGGCGGTATCGATTACAATGGCATCTACTTCCGCCTCGACAAGCGCGGACGCCCGTTCGATGGAGTCAACCGTAACGCCGATACCGGCCGCTACGCGCAAGCGTCCCTGCGAATCTTTGCAGGCAAAGGGTTTGTCCTTGGCTTTTGTGATGTCTTTGTAAGTAATCAGCCCCACCAATTTATTATTGGAATCGACAACGGGAAGTTTTTCGATTTTATGGTATTGAAGGATATCGGCAGCGGCCTGTAAATCGGCTGTCTGACGGGTCGTTACCAAATTCTCTTTGGTCATCACATCTTCGATGCTTCGGTCCATATCGCGTTCGAAACGCAAATCTCGGTTAGTAACGATGCCGACCAATCGGTTTTCTTTGTCCACCACCGGGATGCCGCCAATCCTGAATTCGGCCATCAAAGCCAATGCGTCGGACACCTTTTTTTCGGAAGTGATACTGATTGGATTCAGGATCATGCCGTTCTCGGCGCGTTTCACGGCTTTTACCTGTTTGGCCTGCGCCTCTATAGACATGTTCTTATGAATGACCCCGATACCGCCTTCGCGGGCAATGGCAATGGCCATGGTTGTTTCGGTAACGGTATCCATCGCTGCCGAAATCATAGGGATATTCAATGAGATGTTGCGGGAAAATTGGGTCGAAAGATCGACGTTACGCGGGAGTACTTCGGAATATGCGGGGACTAACAACAAGTCGTCGAAAGTCAACCCTTCCATGATGATTTTATCTGCAATAAATGACATAAAAATTAAGCCTTTTTTTATTTATTGCATGCAAATGTACTTCTTTTTTGCGAAACAGAGGGGCGAAAAGGTGTTAAATTTTACGTCGCTGTATTTTTATGCGGAAAGGACGGTTTGGGCTTTAATTCATTAAGCGGATACGAAAAAATATGTTTCACCCTGCCACATTCGTTTTTATCCCCATTGCGCTTACTTTATCCGCTATTTTTTGCAGTTCGTCCGCCGAAATTTTTTCGAGATTTTGGGCGGGTGTTTCTCGTGCGATGGTATAAATCATGACCTCGCGGGGGCGCAGGTTCTCCAGCACCTGCAACCATGCCGCGACTTCTTCGCCTGTGGTGTTATCGATGCATTTTCCGTTGAATTGTCCGCGCAGAAACAGGGTTTGCAGGATGAACCTGTTCCCGAAACGTTTGTATCGCTCCACCTGTTTTGCGACAGAATAGGCAGGGGTATGCGGACGGTCGATGAGGCGGGCGGTTTCGTCGATGGCGGAATCGAGCTTGAGAATTGCATTATCGATTTTCTGCAAGGCTTCAAAAACGGCCGGTTTATCGGCGTTCATCCCATTAGAAAGCACGCTGATTTTGGCTTCGGGAAAATAACTGTTCCGAAGTTCTATCGTATCGTCGATGATACCGGCAAAGGCGGGATGCAGCGTCGGTTCGCCGTTTCCGGCAAACGTAATCACGTCAATTGCAGCGCCATCCTTATGCAACGACGCAAGCTTATCGTAAATGGCGGCTTTCACGTTTTCGCGCGAAGCCAAAGGCGTTTTCGACCGAAAATCTTTGTTGAATCCACATTCGCAATAAATGCAATCGAACGAACAAAGTTTACCGTCGCGGGGCAACAGGTTTACGCCGAGCGAAATGCCCAATCGGCGGCTGTGAACAGGCCCGTAAACGATATCGTTAAAAAGTAGGGTTGACATTTATGATATTCCTCCTCATTATGTGATTAAAAAAACTGCATCAATTTTCCCCAACCGAAGCCGATAACAAGATATCGCAGGAATTTCCCCAAGGTCATCGACAGCATCGTTACAGGGACATTAGCCCGCATAAAACCCAACGCCACCAAAATCACATCGCCTACGGCGGGCATAAACCCGAAAAATCCCATTACGGCGCCTTTCCCTTCAAGCCACTCCTGCATGCTATCGACTTTCTTCTTTTTTATCTTGAAATATTTTTCGAGCCACTCGGTTTTGCCGATTCGTCCCACCCCATAGCAGGTTGCTCCGCCCAAGGCATTTCCCAACGAGGCCGTCAGGATGCAGCCCCACACATCCATACCTGCGGAAATAAGCGCGGCGAAGACCACTTCGGAGCTGAACGGGAGCACCGTCGCCGCCAAAAACGAGGCCAAAAACAACCCCAAATATCCGTATTCGGCAAATCCGTCGAGCATAAATCCAATCTAATGAGCTTCGAGCCAGTTTTCTCCTGCTCCGCAATCGGTTTTCAAGGGGATAATAAGCTTGTAGGCATGTTCCATCTCCTCCACGACAATGGATTTCACTGTTTCTATCTCATCGGCAGGAACGTTGAAATTGAGTTCGTCGTGTACCTGAAGAATCATTTTGGATTTCAAGCCCTCTTTATTCAATCGGTCGAAAATGCAAACCATCGCCACCTTGATGATATCAGCCGCGCTGCCCTGAATAGGCGCATTGATGGCATTCCGTTCGGCGTATCCGCGCACGATGGCGTTTCGCGAATTGATGTCGGGGAGGAAGCGCTTGCGCCCAAGCACGGTTTCCACATAGCCGTTTTTCTGCGCCGTTTCGATGCTTTTGTCCATGTAGCGCTTCACATCGGGATAAGTGGCGAAATATCCGTCTATCAACTCTTTAGCCTCGCTGCGCGGGATGTTCAACCGCTCCGACAACCCGAACACCGAGATGCCGTAGATGATGCCGAAATTGGCCGTCTTGGCCCTCCGCCGCATATCGTCCGTTACCTTGTCGATGGGGATGTGGTAAATTTTGGCGGCCGTTGCCGCATGAATGTCCTGCCCTTCATTGAAGGCCTCAACCATATTCTTATCGGCGCTCAAATGAGCCATGATGCGCAATTCGATTTGCGAATAGTCGGACGACAAAAACGTGCAACCCTCGTCGGGAATAAACACTTTGCGCATTTCGCGCCCGCGCTCGTCGCGGATGGGGATGTTCTGCAAGTTGGGGTTGGTGCTGCTCAGCCGCCCGGTGGCAGCCACTGTTTGATTGAACGACGTATGTATTTTCCCCGTTCTCGGGTTGATGAGCAAGGGGAAAGCGTCGATATAGGTGCTCAACAGTTTCTTGATGCCGCGCTGCTCCAAAATTTTCTCGATGACGGGGTGTTTGCTGCGCAGTTTTTCCAACTCGTCCTCGCTGGTGCTGTATTGACCGGTTTTTGTTTTTTTCGCTTTCCCGTCAATTTTCAAGCGATCGAAGAGCACCTCGCCTGTTTGCTTTGGAGAATTGATGTTAAATTCAAAACCGGCCAGTTCGGTAATCTCTTTTTCGATGGCCTGCAGTTCATCCGTCATCTGCTTCGACAGTTGCGACAGAGCGTCCAAATCGAGGCGCACACCCGTCCATTCCATATCGGCCAGCACGTAGATAAGCGGACATTCCACATCGTGGAACAAACTTGCCAGACCGTTTTTATCGATTTCTTTCTCGAAAATATGTTTCAGTTTGAGCGTGATGTCGGCATCTTCGGCGGCGTAATCGCAAACGACCGATTTATCCACGTCGCGCATGTTTTTTTGGTTTTTACCCTTTGTTCCAATCAGTTCTTCGATATGGATGGTGCGGTACGACAGATAGATTTCGGCCATATAATCCATGTTGTGCCGCAATTCGGGATTGATGAGGTAATGCGCAATCATGGTGTCGAACAAAGCGCCCTGTACGCGGATGTCGTAATTGCGGAGCGCGAGGATGTCGTATTTGAGGTTTTGACCTGTTTTTTCGATATGGGCGTTTTCGAAAAACGGCTTGAAGATGGCCGTTTGGCGGAAGGCTTCTTCCCGATTCGCCGAAACAGGCACGTAATAGGCCTCGCCCTCCTCGAAGGCGAAAGACAAGCCGACCAACTCGCACAGCAGCGGGTCGATATGGGTGGTCTCCGTATCGAAGCAAACCGACGATTGTGCGCAGATTTTGTCGTTCAAGGCCTTCATCTCCTCTTCCGAATCGACCAAATGGTAGTTGTGCGGCGTGGAATGAATGTCGGAAAACGTTTCAGGACCCGTCGGTTTCGATTCTTCGTCTTGCGCTTGCGAAAACAGGTCGCCAAAGAAATCGCCCTGCGCTTTCGGTTTTTCGGGCTCGTTCTTCAATACGCGGCCGATGAGCGTGCGAAACTCCAATTCTTCGAAAATCGATTTCAAGGCCTCTTCGTTCATCGGTTTGCGGATCAAATCATCGGCTTTAATATTGACGGGAACATCGGTTTTGATGGTCGCTAAAAATTTCGAGAACTTAATCTGTTCGCTGTTTTCTTCAATTTTTGTTTTAAGCGAACCTTTCAATTCGGCCGTGTTGGCCAGGAGGTTTTCGATGCTGCCAAAATCGTGCAGCAGTTTTTCGGCAGTTTTCGGACCTACGCCCGGGCAGCCGGGAATATTATCGGATGCATCTCCCATTAGTCCCAGCAAATCAATCATTTGCAAGGGTGAAGACAGATTGTATTTTTGTTTTACTTTGTCGCCGTTCAGAACATCAAAATCAGTACTCCCAAACTTAGGCTTGTAGATGAAAATATGGTCGTCGGCCAGCTGCCCGTAATCTTTGTCGGGCGTCATCATATACACGTCATATTGCGTTTTATCGGCTTGCTTGGCGACGGTGCCGATAACGTCGTCCGCCTCGTAGCCCATCACTTCCAACACGGGAATGTTGTATGCCGCAATGATTTCCTTGATGATGGGCACCGATTTTTTGATGTCTTCGGGCGTGGCTTCGCGCTGTGCTTTGTAAGCCTCGTACTCGACATGGCGAAAAGTAGGTCCCGGCGGGTCAAATGCCACGGCGATGTGTGTGGGATTTTCTTTTTTCAACACATCTTCGAGCGTGTTCACGAATCCAAAAACGGCCGAAGTATTCAGCCCTTTGGAATTGATACGCGGGTTTTTTATAAAAGCGTAGTACGAACGGTAAATCAATGCATAAGCATCGAGTAGAAAAAGTTTTTGTTTTGACATGTTTTTACTTGAAAGTATTTTTATGAAACGTAAAGTTACAAATAATTGTTGCTTTAAAAAGAAATATTCCTATTTTTGTATCGTACTTATTAGAGAAGAATGAATCAAAGTGAAATTATACGAGAATCGCTTCGAGAAGAATTAACCCAATTCGACGTGTATTTGCGGCAATCCATTCGGAACGACAATCCGAGAATAATGGAGATTGTGAATCACGTGTTTAACGTAAACGGAAAACGGTTAAGACCTATCCTGGTCTTCTTGTCGGCAAAATTGTGCAGCTCCATTTCGGAGGCGACTTACCATGCTGCCGTTACGGTAGAGTTGCTTCATACGGCAACGCTCGTCCACGACGACGTGGTGGACGAATCCTCCATGCGCCGCGGGCAACCGTCGGCAAACGCCGTTTTCGACAACAGACGCTCGGTGCTGGTAGGCGATTACATCCTTTCGTCGGCGTTGCACGAAAGCTTGAAGACGGAAAACCTCGAAGTGATTCACATCATCGCCGAATTGGGAAAAACCCTTGCCGAAGGCGAACTGAACCAATATGCCTTAGCCAATGAAATCATTATAGACGAACGGGAATACTTTAAAGTTATCGATAAAAAAACCGCCTCGTTGATGCGTGCCTGTACACAAATCGGCGCAATTACCGCCAACGCACCCCAACCCGTCATCGAAAAATTGGGCGAATTGGGACAGAAACTCGGCATCTGTTTTCAAATTCGCGACGACATTTTCGACTATTACAAAACCGACGTGGGAAAACCCACCGGCAACGATATACGCGAAGGAAAAATCACGCTCCCGCTCATTTACGCGCTCAATTTTGCTCCAAAAGAAATATCGGAAGAGATGAGGGCAATCATCAACCGAAAAGATTATTCGCCGGAAAACATCGAAAAACTGCACCAATTTGCCAAGCAACACGGAGGCATACAATATGCTTTCGATAAAATGGAAGAATACCTTATTGAAGCTGAGCGGATTATTAAAGAACTTCCTTTTGGCAACGAATACAAGCAGATGATGGAATTGCTGCTGGTTTATTTGCGGGGAAGACAGTTTTGAGGATGATCAAACAGAGTCAGATGAAAATAAATATGAATTATAATCATCTCCACCGCATCTTTACCGGCGAATATTATTTCGCAATGTGCAATTGATTCAAAGCGCTTCCCCTATCGCGGCGACGCTTATCCGAATGTCCGGACATTCCAAAAGCGCATCGGCACAGGCTTCGAGGGTAGAGCCTGTTGTAATTACATCGTCAACGAGCAACAGGTGTTTCGAAACGAACGCCGAAGGATTTTCCACCGCAAAAATGCCCTTTACATTTTCCCAACGCTGTATTTTCGATTTTTTCGTCTGCGTGGGATTGGATATTTTGCGGATGAGGTTTCCCTTGGAAACGGGTAAGCCCGTTACATCCGAAAGCCCCCGTGCTATCATTTCCGACTGGTTGTAACCCCTCTTCTTCTCTTTTTTTGGGTGCAGCGGCACGGGGACAATGGCATCGACGTTCTTCAAAAAATCACTGCCGGACAAATCGGCGCCGTAAAGCCGTCCAAGCGCAATGCCCAAGTCTTTCTTTCCGCTGTATTTCAATTGATGTATAATGGGTTGGAGCATCCCCCCGCGAGAGAACACGCAAAAAGAGGCCGCCCTCTCAAACGGGAAACGGCCGGCTAACAAAATTTCGACTTGATTCTCCGGATCTTTGAAGTTATTGGTTTTCGGTAATTTAAAAAGGCAGGAAAGGCAAACGCCCTCCTCCGTAGGGAGCAGTTTCTTGCCGCAAACCACGCAGGATTGGGGGAAGAACAAGTGGGTTATTTCTTTCAGCAAGGTATTCATTGCATAAACAAGGTTTTAGTTGGCGATATTTTTCAGACAGTCTAAAATCTCATCCATCGCAAAGCCTCGGTTGACGGCAAAACGAATCACCTTGTTCCGTTTTTCGTATTCCGACGCGCCTTTAATGCTATTCAGTTTATTTTTAATAAGTTGTTCCAACGACTCTTTCAATGGCTTGTCTCCAAATTCGCCCCATATTTTACTGATAATCTCTTGCGGAATCTGTTTTTGACGGAGGGAAAATTCGATTTTCAGCCTCCCCCATTTATTGAAACGCAGCTTGTCGCTGATGAAGCTGCGGGCAAAACGTTCATCGTCGATGTACTTGGACGATTTCAATTTTTTCAGGATGCGGGCTACGGCATCGTCCTCCAAATGCAACCGCCGCAGTTTTTGAGCGATGTCCCATCCGGCACACTCCCGCATCGAACAAATCCGCGCCATGCGCGAAAAGGCATTCGCCTCCGAAACGGGCTTTTTCGGAGTATTGTTTTTGTCGGTACTCATGTTTTTTCGGCTCTAATCATACGATCGTTACGGGAAATATCTTTTTTCAACACCACGTTTTCGAATCCTTTGTCCTTTAATAATGCGACAATCTCTTTGCCTTTGGCGCGGTTGATCTCAAAATAAAGCCGTCCTTCCGGATTCAACTGCCGAAAAGCCATATCGGCAATCGACCGATAAAAAATCAGTGCATCATTATCGGGAACAAAAAGGGCCGTGTGCGGCTCGTAATCCAATACCACTCTGTCCATGCCCGCTTTCTCCGATTCGGCTACATAAGGAGGGTTGCTGACGATGATATCGAAGGTAGGGGTTTTGTCCGCAGGAAGCAGCACGTTCCTTTCTGCAAATTCAACCTCCACGTTGTTGCGCCGGGCGTTTTCGGAGGCCGTCGCCAAGGCATCCTTTGATAAGTCCCAAGCCGTTACTTTCGCGCCGGGGATTTGTTTCGCCAAGGTAACGGCAATGCACCCGCTGCCCGTGCCGATATCCAATATCGAAGGGTTTGTTTTGCGGTTTTCCGATAATATCCACTCGACCAACTCCTCTGTTTCGGGACGGGGAATCAGCACAGAACGGGTCACCTGAAACGGTAAACCGTAAAATTCCGTCTCCCCCAAGATGTATTGCAGGGGCTCGTAATTCTTCAGCCGCTCGATAATATCTGCTATTTCCCGAATCGTCGAATCGGATAAATTACTAATTTTGCAGCCTGAAGGGTCAATAACAGGAGTACCCGCTGTCTTCTGCAAGATGTACTTTTTGAAAACGCGGATATCTTCCGGCGGATAAAACCCGGTCAACTCACTCAATATGTATTCCGAAAGGTGTTGCATAAATTTAAGACAAAGGTAAAAAAAATGACGATTGACGAAAAATATATGCGCCGTTGTTTGCATTTAGCCGCCAAAGGGATCGGTTTTACGAAGCCTAACCCGATGGTCGGCGCGGTCATCGTGCACAGCGACCGGATAATAGGGGAAGGTTACCACCGCAAATACGGAGAACCGCACGCCGAAGTAAATGCTATCATGTCTGTGAAAGACAGTTATTTACTGTCTGAGTCCACCTTGTATGTCTCATTGGAACCCTGTTCACATTACGGCAAAACACCGCCTTGCGCCGCCTTAATCGTCTCGAAAAAAATTCCGCGCGTGGTAGTTGCCTGCTCCGACCCCAACCCCATGGTGTCCGGCAATGGCATTCAAATGATGAAGGATGCAGGAATAGACGTAAGCTTGGGGCTGTTGCAAAAAGAAGCAGAGGCCCTCAATCGGTCGTTTTTTGTCAATCAACTGTACAATCGTCCCTACATAACGCTGAAATGGGCGCAGAGCCGCGACGGATTTATCGACCACCACCGAACTTCGCTATCGGAAAATCCTCCCGTGCAACTGTCTAATAATATCACAATGAGCCTTGTACATAAACTTCGAACGGAAGTGCAGGGAATCATGGTAGGTACCAATACGGTGATGCTCGACAATCCAAGGCTGACAGCAAGAAAATGGTACGGGGAGAATCCCGTCCGCATCGCGATAGATAGGGCAGGGCTTATTCCTGCCGATTCGGCCATCTTTAACGATGAAGCCGATACTATACTATTTACTCAACGCTTGGATTATCCGACGAAAAAAAACAATTTGAAAACCATCGCCATTGATTTTGCGGACAACGTAAATCGGCAGATTTTGGAACACCTGTATCGGGAGGGGATCTACTCCGTTATGGTTGAAGGCGGTTCTCATCTGCTCCAATCCTTCATCGATGCCGGAATGTGGGACGAGGCATTTGTGGAAATTGCCCCGAAAAATCTCGTTTCGGGGGTGAAATCCCCCGGAATATGGTTTGCAAACAGCATTTCAAGGGATTTTTCAGGCTCCGTGCAAATTCATTTAAAGAATGAAATATCTCGAAAATTTCTTTAAATATTCAGTTTGATATGGTTAAAGCCAAAAATCTTTCTACTTTTGCATATCTTAAACGGGAGTGTGTGTTATATTTTGAAACAAAAATGAATATAAAAACCCTTTTTCAAGGCTATATTTTTTTACTGTTGGGCGTCGCAACCTTATTGCCATCGTGTTTGGGTTCGAACGAAGATGAGTACGAATATTCGGCCGACGCGCAAATTTACAGCTTTTCGGCAACAGGAGGCACCTACGATTCCCTCAGCGTGCTGTCGAAGGCCGTTTTTACCATAGATCAGCTGTCTTCTCCCCCCAAAGTCTATACCAAAGATTCTTTGGCATACGGCTTTGAGGTGCAAAACGCATTGCTAACCATCACGACGAGCAGTGCGCTCGGCGTGGCGCTTTATTACGGAGACAATGACAGCACCTTTGTATATAGCAGCAGTGATTCCGTCAATCTTTCGCGACTCACCAAAATGACGGTGTATGCGAACGACGGCGTAACGACTCGCGAATACGAGTTTAAAATCAATGTGCACCAGCAGGATCCCGACACCCTCGTCTGGAAAAATATCGCCAACGGATACCTATCTGCATCCCCAATCGATGCGCACAAAACAATTGCAATAAACGATCAATTTTTTACGTATTACCTTTCCGGCACTACGATAAACGCCGTATCGGCTCCTTCGACAGATGGAAAACCATGGACGGCGGTATCTGTGAGCGGATTGCCGTCAAATACGCTCGTCTATTCGTTGCAGACCATAACGGACAATTCCCAGCAAACGGCTTATGCGCTTACGGCCGATAACAATGTGTATAAGTCTTCCGACGGTTTGTCGTGGAGCAATGTCGCCGCAAGCTATCCGGTGGAAGCTATCTACGGAAAACTGCCTTCGATCGCCGAAGATTCCCTGATCGTGGTCGTTAAAGACGGCTCCACTCTGAAATTTGCAAAGACAAAGGATTTTTCATCCATCAGGGTTCTCAATGCAATCCCCGGCGGATTCCCCGTACAGGACTTCTCGGCAGTATCCATGCAGGATGAAAATTCGTACACCATGAAGTATATCATCGTGGCAGGAGGTAAAGACGCCAGCGGCGCCCAAACCAACAACACATGGGTCGTTCAGGAAAAAGACGCTTCGATAGGAGCCTTGCCGCATACGGCAACAACCCTTTCATTACAAGGTAGCAGCCTTTTTGTTTACGACGGCAAACTGTACATGTTGACCGACGAAGGGAGCGACAGCGTGTTGTCGTATTCCAAAAATTATGGGCTGACCTGGGATAGCGTTCCGGCAAAACAGGTATTACCCGGCAATTTCTCCCATCGGAGCTATGCGCCGGTTATCAGCGATAACAAAAATTACATTTGGATATTCGGCGGAGTTTCCGGCTCATCGCAACTCATAGACGTTTGGCGCGGCAGGATCAACCGTTTGGCGGTCAATTAACGCAAATCGGGAAAACAACGAAGCAGAAATCTTTTAAACGTTCTCAGACCAAAAAACAACGAACAAGAAATGTCTTTGTTTGACAAAATAGATTCCAGACGAGTTCCCGCCCACGTTGCCATTATCATGGATGGAAACGGACGCTGGGCTAAAAGCCGCGGATTGGAACGCGCCGACGGACACAGAGAAGGTGTCGCTTCGGTGCGGAAGATTGTTGAAGCCGCCTCGAAAGTCGGTATCAAATACCTTACGGTCTATGCGTTTTCCACCGAAAATTGGAAGCGCCCGCAAAGCGAGGTTGACGCGTTGATGGATTTGATGATTTACGCCATCGTGAAAGAAACGCCCGATCTGCTGAAAAACGGCATTCGGTTACTCTGTATCGGAGACCTGAACCGACTGCCCGACAAAACGCGAGAGGCCTTGCTCGAATGTATCGATAAAACGTCGGGAGGAAATACCAGCACGCTCGTTTTGGCATTGAGCTATTCGTCGCGCTGGGAAATTGCTGAGGCCGCCAAACGAATTGCTGAGGCCGCCTGTCATCGGGAGTTGGACATCGAGTCGATTAACGAAAGCGTCTTTTCGGAATACCTGCTCACGCGCAACATCCCCGACCCCGACCTGCTGATACGCACGGGCGGAGAACAACGCATCAGCAATTTTTTGCTGTGGCAGACGGCTTACGCCGAATTTTATTTCACCGATACCTTCTGGCCCGATTTCGGGGAGGAAAACCTCTTCGAAGCTATTATTGAATACCAGCAGCGGGAGAGGCGTTTCGGGAAGACAAGCGAACAAATTGAATCGGAAAATTAACAATAAAGCCTCGAATAAAGGCTTCTTGCAATTGCAAAAGAAATAAAGCAAACCAATGTTGAAAATAGTTTATTTGGCATCCTTATTCATCTTTTTTACCCTTCCTTCGGGATTTGGGCAGGTTGTCGCAACACAAACCGATACGTTAAAAACAAATCCCGCGGATGAAGTGGATAACCCTCCGGTCAATTACACGACAACCCCAAAAAAATACGCCATTGCCGACATTAAAGTGTCAGGCTTGGAAAATTCTATGTATCAGGATTTTGTCCTGATTGGATTGTCGGGTTTACAAAAGGGACAGGAGATACAGATACCGGGCGATGATATTACCAATGCCGTAAACCGGTTTTGGAAAAACGGCTTGTTCTCCGATGTCAAAATCCTTCAAAATAAAGTGGCGGGCGACAGCGTTTGGCTCGAAATAAAGCTCACCGATCGCCCCCGCGTATCCGACATCCGCTATGCGGGCGTGAAAAAGGGAGAAAGGGAAGATATCGAAGCTAAAATCGGGATGGTGAAAGGCAATCAGATAACCCCCAACCAGTTGGATCGGGCAAAAATCATCATCAAAAGCTATTTTGCCGAAAAAGGGTTTAACGATGCCGAAATCGGCATCATGGAACGCCCCGACGGAACACAGAAAAATCAGGTGATCCTCGATATCAACGTCGATAAAAAAGAGAAAACCGGCATTTATGAGATCACGATAGATGGAAATAAAGCGCTGTCAGACCGTAAACTGAAAGGAGCCATGAAGAAAACCAACGAATGGGGACGACTGAGAGATATTCGCAACATCTTCAAAACCAAGAAATTTATCGAGGCCAACTACGAAGAAGACAAGAAAAACCTCATTTCGAAATACAATGAATACGGGTATCGCGACGCCGAAATTTTGGAAGATACGGTTTATCGGCACGACGACAAAAAAGTAAACATCAACATCAAAGTATCGGAAGGCCCTCTGTATCACATCCGTTCCATCAGCTGGGTGGGCAACACGCATTACAATTCTTATGACCTCGGCCGTCTGCTCAATATGAAGTCGGGCGAAATATATAACCAGAAAAAATTGCAGGAACGCTTGCTTACTGACGAAGACGCCGCCATCAACCTCTATCAAAACAACGGATATTTGTTTTCGCGGGCAGACCCTGTCGAAGTAAACATCGATAAAGACTCGGTCGATTTGGAAATCCGTGTGGAGGAAGGTCCCAAAGCTACCATCAAAAAAGTAGTCATCCAAGGGAACGACCGTTTGTATGAGGACGTCATTCGCCGCGAATTGCGCACCAAACCCGGCGCGGTGTACAGCAAGGAAGCTCTTATCCGTTCGTTCCGCGAAATAGCGCAAACGGGACATTTCGATCCCGAAAACATGAATCCCGACGTGGTTCCGAATCTCGACGACGGGACGGTAAACATCACCTACCCCCTATCCTCGAAAGGGAACGACCAAATTGAGTTTTCGGCCGGATGGGGCGTTACCGGTCTGGTAGGAAAATTAAGCCTGAAACTGAATAATTTCTCGCTGAAAAACTTATTGTATCCGAGTTCCTACAAAGGCGTAATCCCCCAAGGTGAAGGACAGACCTTAGTGTTGAGCGCACAAACCAACGGGCAGTATTACCAATCGTATCAGTTTTCATTCTCAGAACCTTGGTTTGGTGGAAAACGCCCCAACAATTTCTCCATCAACGGATACTATTCGCGCTATACGGGGATGAACTCCAATTATTACAACAGCAACAATTATTACAACATGTACAGCATGTACGGATACGGTTACGGGGGCTACAATTATCAGGATTATGCCCAATATGCCTACGACCCCGATAAAGTATTCGAAATGATTGGTTTTTCGGTTGGCTACGGGAAACGCCTCGAATGGCCTGACGACTATTTCTATATGCAAGCCGAGCTGGGTTACCAACGCTACAACCTGAAAAACTGGACATACAACTATTTCCCCTTTTCGAGCGGATTTAGCAATAGCGTTTCGCTGAACCTCACTTTTGCCCGAAATTCAATCGACAACCCGTTATATACCCGGAGCGGCTCGCAATTCACCCTGAGCGCATCGGCTACGCCCCCCTTCTCGATGTGGGATGGAAAGGACTACGCCAACATGCCCACCGACGAATACGGCTTCGAAAGCGCAAGCAAATATACGTGGAACGAATACCACAAGTGGAAACTGAAAATCCGCACCTTTACCTCGCTCGCCGCTGTGCAACGAACGCCGGTATTGGCTACAAGAGCCGAATTTGGGCTTATCGGATATTACAACAAGCACAAACAAACGCCTTTCGAAACCTTTGACGTGGGAGGCGACGGTATGAGCGGCTATTCAAGCTCGTTTGCGACAGAAACCATCGCGTTGCGCGGTTACGAAAACAACTCCGTAGCACAAAGCGCCAGGGCTTATACCCGCTTGGGACTCGAACTGCGCTACCCCTTTATCCTCGAACCGAGCTCAACCATCTACGGATTAACCTTTGTGGAGGCCGGAAATGCGTGGATGGAAACTAAAAACTTTAATCCCTTCGATTTGAAACGTTCGGCCGGCGTGGGAGCTCGCATTTTCCTCCCGATGATTGGCTTGATGGGAATCGACTGGGCTTACGGATTCGACACGGTAATCGGCACCGGTACACGTACACGGGGAGGAAGCCAGTTCCACTTCATCATCGGACAGGAATTTTAAATAAAAAGATGTTCCGATGAAACGCTTGTTTGGACTTTTAACATAATTTATCGGGTACAACCTAAACGTTTTATCGTTTTTGGTGTCTTTCTAAGAAAATTGTATAACTAAAAACACCACACAAATGAAGAAAGTATTATTTTTTGTCGGATTGTTTCTGACACTCGCTGCAAACAGCGGATATGCTCAAAAATACGCGCTGATAGATATGGAATACATCCTCAAACGGATTCCTTCCTATGAAAGCGCGAACAAGCAAATAGAAAGCGCTTCCAAACAATGGCAAGACGAAATTGATGCCAAAACAAAGGAAGTGGAGGCGATGTATAAAAAATATCAGGCAGACCTCCCAACATTGAAAGGAACCAATAAAACAATCCGCGAAAACGAAATTGTTGCCAAAGAAAACGAAATCAAAGCGTTGAACAACAAATATTTCGGACAAAACGGAGAATTGGTTAAACGCCGCGAAGCCGCGATAAAACCCATTCAGGACAGCATCTACAACGCAATAAAAGAACTGTCGGCGGCAAACGGCTATAAGATTGTATTGGACAGGGCATCGGCCTCAGCGGTCATCTTTGCCTCGCCCGATATTGATATTAGCGACGAAATTTTGGCAAAATTGGGTTATTAATCAATAATTTAATTATCTTTGTAGCCGCTAACAGGCGAATTTTAAATCAATAACACTATAAATCATTATGTTGAAGAAATTATTTATTCTGCTTATCGCTTTGGCCCCTTTGGCTGCGATAGCCCAAGACGGAAAAGTGGCATACCTCAACTCGCAGGAAATTTTCAACGCTATGCCGGAATTGGCCGATATTGAAAAACAATTGACCACCAAACAGGAAGAAATCTCTAAAACCGGACAGGCTATTATCGACGAGTTCAACAAAAAAAATGAAGAATTTGAAAAAGTAGCCGCTACAGCTTCCGAAACGGTAAAACAAGACCAACAGAAGCAATTGGCTCAATTGCAGGAAAGATATCAGTCGTTTTTGCAATACAGTCAAAAAGAGATGGAAGAATTGCGGATGAAGCTGCTGCAACCGGTTTATCAGAAAATCCAGACAGCGATTAAAACCGTAGGCGACGAACAAAAATTCTCCTACATTTTGGACTTGGCTTCACAATCGATTGTGTATTACAGCCCCACAGCAGTGGATGCCACTCCGCTGGTGAAAACGAAATTGAACCTGAAATAAATTTATTTTCAACAGGTTGGATTAATATTTATTCCGACGTCGAACTATCGGCGTCGGATTTTTTTGGTGCGATGTTAGAGCCGCATGCATCGGCTATACAAAGTCAAAAACCTCATTTTTCACCTCATTTCGCGTTAAACCATCAACCTTAGCAGTTCCGAATTTACGCCTTCCATTCTCTTCTTTATAATTCTATTTCAACCACCTGTTTCAGAAGAATACCAATCAGGAAGCTAATCAGGGCGACGCCCATGCTCAAGGCCGCCATTTCGCCGAAACGCCTTTTGAAGCTTTCTCCTCGCGCCACGGCGTAATAATAGTTGAACAGGGCGATGATCAGGATGGCGACGGCTAACATAACGCCCAAGGCGACAAGCACATTTTTGAAGAATATAAACGGTGCAATAAGAGCGACGACGGTAACGACGTATGCCAATCCGGTATAAACGGCGGATGTTTTGGGATGCCGTTCCGAATCGACTTCCGATTTGGTAGAAAGATATTCGGACGAGGCCATCGACAAGGCGGCGGCGATACCCGTAATGCTTCCCGTGAGCGCTATCAGCTTGCTGTCGTTCAGCGCCAGCGTATATCCGGCAAGCGCACCTGTAAATTCCACCAGCGCATCGTTCAATCCCAAAACCACTGACCCCATGTAATTGAGCCGTTCTTCGTTGATCATCACAACCAACTTTTCTTCGTGCGACTCCTCTTCGCGAGCCATCGCTTCCAAATCGGGGTATTCTTTATAGGCCGCATAATTCAATTGGGAGCTCTCTTCGCTCTTTTCCATGAGCTTAATGGAGAAAGTCAGGCCAAAAATCCGCGCCAGCCAATAATACTTGAAAATGTCCCGTTTTCGGGGTTTCACGTCGGTATGGGTATATCGCTTGAGGTTGTGGTAGTGTTTGATTTCTTCTTTCGAAATTTCGAGCAACACATTCCGGTTGGCGCTTTCTTTTGTAATCGAAGCCAATTTTTTATACACGATGTGAGCGGTAATTTCTTCCCGCTGAAACCGGACGAATGTCGATAAATCATTGTTTGACAGTTTCATAAATACCAAAATTTTTAAGAAAAACCTGAAAGAAGCAATAAAAAACGGAAACTCTTGATGGAGATTCCGTTTTGATATCAAAGTCGGGATGAGACGACTCGAACGTCCGACCTCCACGTCCCGAACGTGGCGCGCTAGCCAACTGTGCTACATCCCGTTTTGTTTTGTGGCTGCAAAGGTACGCATTTTTCTTTTCATATTTTATAAATCGGCGAAAAAAACGACTGTATTAGCCGCAAATTTAAAAAAAACATGTACCTTTGTGCTGCGAATGCGGCAATAGCTCAGTCGGTAGAGCATTAGCTTCCCAAGCTGAGGGTCGCGAGTTCGAGTCTCGTTTGCCGCTCCCGTTCGCTTTACAAATGATCAGGGAAAAGGAGGATTTTAGTCCTCCTTTTTTGCCTTTCCTTTAAAGGGATGTTTTGTCAGGTAAGCGTTGTAATAACGCTTGTCCAGGGTAACTTCATCGCCCAACCAGTCCGGTTTTTCAAAAGTCTCGTTTTCCGATGTCAATTCGATTTCGGCAATGGTCAAGCCTTCGTTATCGCCATAAAATTCATCCACTTCGTAAACGTGCTTTCCCGCGGGAATCAGGTAGCGCGTTTTATCGATAACCGGTTTTTCGCAGAACCGCAGCATATCTTCGGCATCCGAAAGCGGGATTTCCGTCTCCCATTCGTAACGCGAAAATTCGGAGTCCGGCATGTCGCTTTTGATGGTCAGATAAGCCTTGTCGCCTTTTATACGCACGCGCACAATGCGTTCGGGCGCCAAAGAGAGATAACCCTGAGTGATGCGGTATTGTTTGGAGACGAAGGGTTTGTAATCTCCTTTTACCAAAAATTTTCGTTCTATTTCGCAGGCCATAAAAAACTTGATTTGTCTCCAAAATTACAAAAAAAATTATCCCGAAGGGATAAATATCGAGAGGTAAAAAAAATATAGTTAAGATTTTGGTTGTAGTCTATAGTTACGGTTTTGACCGGATTAATAAATATCAATGCGCGTAATTTTACTCTTTCATTCGATGAATTCTGTTACAAAGATAAAAGTTCCCTGTATTTGTGGGGAAAAGCGGGGCTTAATAAGGGCAGATATGGGGAAATATTCCACAACGGGGAATGGTAAAAAATTACCCCCCGAAGGACTTATTCGGGGGGCAACAGGTATCGGGGGCTTTTTCTTTTACGAAAACAACACTTTGCGCATGAAGCGCGAGGTTTCAACTGCGTCGTTCAGCTTCACTATCGCGTCTATCTCGGCAAAATTTTCTTCCACAATTTTTTCATATTGTCGCACCCAATAAATGCTTTCGGCGATAGCGGCGGTAGCGTCTTCGCGATAGGGATATTGGTCCATCGAGAGCCAGCCTGCATAACCGGTTTTTTTCAGGTTGTACAGCAAATCGACATAGATTGTGCTGTGTACGGTACCGACAATCATGTCGTCGTCCCATGAGCCGTGGTTATCGTTAAAGTGCATGTGAAACAGCAGGTTCCCTGCACGTTTTGCCAACACCACCGCTTCGGCGATGTTTTCGCCGGCGACAAAACCGTGGCCGGTATCGATGCAGACTCCCACGTTGGGACAGCCTGTTTCTTTGGCCGCCAAAATGGTGTCGGCCATGCGGGCATGGTAGGAGAAGTTGCGCGGTTCTTTCGGCTTGTATTCGAGGGCGAATTTCAAGGAAGGAAATTCTTTTGCCAGCGCGGTTGTGTTTTCGCGCAACCATTCGCGTTCCTGATCGTAGTCGGCGGTCAGCAGGTAATCGTAACCGTCCTGCGCCATCCAAAGGTTCACCGTCTTGCAGTCCATTTCGAGCGCGATTTCACTCATTTGCCGCAAATAGTCGAGCGATTGACGGCGAATTTTCGCGTCGGTGTTGGTGATCGTACCTTTGCCCCACTCTTTCACGGTAAACACATCCGGAATTATCGACACGGTGGTTTTACCGTAGTCTTTCATCCGTTTCTTCATATCCTTCACATTGTCGGGGCGGATATCCCATGTACCGACCAATTCAATGCCTTCTACATAAGGAATTTTCACTGCCTGCGCCAACATTTCTTCGGTTGACGGGTTGTCTTTGTAACCCTTGCAAAACCTGTCGCACGTGTTGCCCAGGTTGCCTAAAATAACAGAATACTTGTACATCATACTAATTTTTAAAGTTTTATCTATGCGTCTTAATGGGTCAATTGCGCTACTTTTACCAATTTTAAGCCGTTCAGTGTAAAAGCGCAATAACCGAAACCGTTGTCCTGATTGGCGTTATATACCCAGCCAAGTGTAACCGTTCCTGCGGAAGATACGGAGAACGAAATGTCAATCACGTTGTGCCCGTTGTAACCGGAAGGGATCAGCGTTTTATAACCGAGCGTTTCGGAGGCTGTTGCAATACCGGTGATGTCGGGTAGCGTATTCGCTTTCGCCGCTACCCCGTAAGCTTCTACCGTAATCGGGTCATTGGATGTATTATAAGCGTCCATGTGCGAACAATCGACTTGGAAAATGTAATCGCCCGCTTCAAGATTCAAGGTTTGATAGACTTTGCCATTGCTAACATACTCCAATCCTTGAGCGGGGCCGCCAATTAATATCGGTCTCATACCCCAGTCGGCGTAATTGTAACTGATGACAACATTCGAACTGTGCGTCCATCCCGTTAATTTCCCCAGCCAAGCCGTTACCGCATCGTAAGCGAAAGGCGACTGCGCATTGGTTAACGGAACATTTACCAGCTCGATGGCGGCATTTAACCCGCTCACGCCAATTTCGTTGTACAGGTCTATTTCGGCAATTTGTGTCCAGTAAACGTTCGGATCTTGTCCGCCGAAAATTGTAATTCTGAAGTAGCGGGCGGTTACCTGCTCCTCGAAAGCAAAACCTTGTCGGATAAGATCGGTCGTAAGGTCGCCTTCATAGACGGAAGTCCAGGTGGAAGCATCGGCGCTGATTTCGAAGCTGAAGCTTTTTGCCAGTCCGCTTGAAGATTCCGTTTGCGACTGAACAATATAAAACCCGTTGATTTTCTTTTCGCGTTTCATATCCACCATCAGCCATTGCGGAAGTGTTGAAGGCGGGTTCCACGGATTGGAGTGCCATTGAGTATCTATGTCATTATCAATGGCATTTCCGGGGAACATACTTGGATCCCAATCGGGATAGCTGCTTGCCTGAGCGACCCAGTTTTCTTTTTCGAAATCAAACATCAGCGCCTCGAAGGTATTCATCCTGCTGCTGTAAAATTCGTCAATCGCATCAGTTTGAGGCTTATATACCGAATAGTGATAATAAGGCAGGTCGGTATTGATGTTGTTGATGGAGATGCTTCTTTCAGAACTACTCATCAACACACTGTCTTTCACGCCTGAAGTATTGGTATATACAATCCACACGCCGGTTTCTCCTTCGGCCGCCTCGTTGAAAGTCAATAGAGCCGAAGTGGTTCCAATGCTGCTTTGGTCGAGAAGGAACCTTCGTGTAACCAAGCCTCCCGTGTAGGCGTCTCCATACACCTTTACAACAATACCTTTAGGGTCGGAATTTAAGCCATCGGCATTGAGCGTTACTACACGCAAAGTCTGGTCGCCTTCGGAAAGTCCTTCAACAATAGCCGTTTGGGTTGAACCCGATTCCACAGGAACATTCATCACCTCGCCGGCATTGAAAAATATCCTGCTGGAGACTACATCGGAGGGTATTGTCCACTCCAATTTCACCCGGTTTTTGCCCGGATAGCCTGTCAAACCATCCACTTGGGAGGGTATCGCCGGAATGTCTTTGTCGCACCCCGAGAACAACGCTCCCGCCAACAGGCAAAATGCAAAACAATTAGTTGCAGTTTTCATATCTTTATCAATTAATCAGTTAAATCACTTTTTGGTTGATTCATAGATCTCAGGCACATCCATTAATGTGCGTTCGAACATTTTTTGTCCTCCTATTTCGTTGGGATGATGATAGATATCACCCCAACCGTTGGTGTAATTTTCCCAATACATCATGGATTTATCCACCTCCTTGCCGTCGCCGTTCAGCGAGGTTGCCCAGTCGAATTTACAGCCTTTCAATCCGTATTTTTCACGTATCTTAGCGATCAAGAGATTGATTTCTACCTGAGTGCCGCTCTCATTGCAAGGTACGTTATTCAATATCGGTATAGCTCCATGCAACCGGATGTATTCCACCAATTGGCTGAGTTTGGCCTCTGTATTCCCGCCGTTGGTACCGATGCCTACCATAACATATTCGGTTTCAATGAAAGGCAATTCGTTTTTAATGTAATCAAGCACGGTGTCAATGGTTCCTCCTCCGCGTCCGCTCGACATGCCGTTGCCATTTAATCGACTGATAATCTGTTGTGTCCAAGATTTCTGGAAATCCGCCGTTGGGAAATAACCTTCCGGTTGGCTGACAGAATCGCCGTAGATTAGCAGTTTAACCTTACTTTTCAGGGCAAGCACCGTGATTTTTTTCACAAGCATCGATGTTCCGCTTTGCAGCCCAAAGCAATAGTAATCCCATTGCATTCCTACGCTGAATCCCGGATTGACAACGCCCTGTCCAACGCCGCCCTGTCCGTCCATAGTGGCGGAAACTTCAGCCGACTCGCCACTTTGCACATCGGTGATTTTCACCTTCGACTGCTGATAAATATGGTAAATTTCAATCAAGTAATCGGAGTCGGCTTTCAAGAAACTCGCCGAGGTTTGCGTTACCGGTGAAGTGGCGATGGAAATGCGTTTGTTGGGCACATCAATACAGGCATTAAAATCGCCCTCGCTGCTTTTAAAGAGGGCTTTGGCATCGGCCGAAAAACGCACTGTGTATTGCACTTTACGTTCGGCTAAAGCATAAAATTTGTTGAGTTTCACCGTATTGGATCCGGCGGTCAAGCTCAATCCATTTTCGGTCAACTGACCGGCGCCGTTCAACAACAGTTCGGAAAAGGATCCTTTATTGCTCAGTGTTTTGTCGTAAAGCGTACCTGTCACGACGGGGTCGGGCGGGTTCACTTTGACGGCTACATCTGTTTTCACGTTGGCGTAACCCACCGTAACAACCGTTTCACCGACAGCAACAGCCGAAACCAGCCCGTTGCTGACGGTGGCCACGGCAGGATTGGCTGACATCCACTGAAAGGTCAGTTCTTTGGCTGTTGCAGGCAAGGGTGATGCTTTCAATTGCTCGCTCTCGCCCACTTTCAATGTTAGCGATTCTTTGCTGACATGGATGCTATCCGGCTTGTAGGCTTCCGATATATCTTCTTTTTTGCAGCCTGTCGGCATTAAAAGCAAAAGAAATAGCAATATCTTCATTTTACGGTATGTAATTAACATTTGTTTTTTCAGATTCAAGATTGAAATGATTTATCGTACTTATTGACAACCTTGCAGCTGCATTTGTCAGTCCCTCTATACGATATTTCATATCGGGAACGTTTATCGGGATGGTGTTATCGCCGTTGGTGTCGAATTTTTGGAAGGCGCCGTTAGCCGGCAGTTTTCCGACTAAAATCCCGTCCTTGTAAATGTTGAAGCACAGGATTCCCGATTCAATATCGGCGTCGGCTTCCCATGTAATTTCAAGTGCATTGCTTCTCCATTTTACGTTTACATTGAACGGCGGAGGCGGAGGCGTTTTATCGGTTACCTTTCCGGTCGAAACAAATTCTTTCCAGTTTTTTGCCGTTGCTTCGTCGGGAAGCACACACAAGGCCGATTTGTCGCCTGTGAAGGTCTGCTCTCTGCATAATTCCAATGTCAGCGTATCACTAAGCCATGTTTGCGAACGGTCGATGTTCCGCATAGCGGAATCGTTATGTTCCGGCATACGTTGTTTCATCACCGCTTCGTAGAAAGGTAGAGCCATATAGCGTAAATAACTGAAATTGTGGTTTTGTTCGGCGTTGCAGGCAATGATGGCGGGTGCATCCATAGTCCGCAATTTGAGGAAAGAATGGGAAGCCGTAGCCCAGCACAGAGAGGATGCATCGCCATCGTTGGCCGCGGCATGGCGAAGCAACACCGGTATGTCGGCCGTTGCTGCCGGATAGTCCCACTGAGGATCCCATGCAGCCGAATAACAAACCGCGGCCATGATTCGTTCGGGATACGATTTCAACATGGCTAAGGTCCAATAGCCGCCTGCCGAATGTCCGAAAAGCAGCAGGGGAAGCGTATTCAACTCCGGATGATCTGTTGCCTTTCCGGTGTCGTTCAGGGCTTTAAACAAGGCGTTTGCCGAGCCTGAATCGGGGTCTCTCCAAGCGCCGCAATTGCCGTAAAGCGCCGTTTCGACGACTGCCAACTGCCATTTTCGTGCAAAAGTCTGATACTGCAAATCGTAGGGGCGTGTAATTCCGAACTGCTCCATGCCGCAACCGTGCTGCAATACCAACACGCCACGCAAGGTCGCCGTTTTCGTCGGTATGTAAATACCGTAGTCGGCATGATCGGCAAACGGACAATCGGCACCGCGCAAAGTTATCCGTACAATGGTATCGCTGTAAGTGCGCTTCGGGACAGCTTCAGCCTCAACAGCAACGTTTGCGCCAACATCCTCATAGTGAACGCCGCCGTAACAGCTTGTTAGGCCGAATATGCTTGCTCCTGTCAAAATAAATATTCTAAACATGTTGCGGATTTTAGATTACTGCCATGCTTCCGGTTGGGTCATTCCTGTCATTTTTTTTGCGTCTTCCAGCGGTATCGGCATTACTAAGTATTTGTCGGTATAAGACTGGTAATCGCGAATTTTTTTGCGCTGGTAGCTGAAAGAGCCGTCGTTGCCTTTGGTAATCCTCATACCGGTAACAAAGCGATTGGTTTCGTTGAGTATTTTCCATCGGCGCTGGTCGTGGAAACGCCATCCTTCGAGGCAAAATTCCACCCTGCGCTCGTTTCGGATACGTTGACGGAGGAAATCCTGCGACTTCACAAAACCCGGCACGTCTTCGATTTTCGGTTGCAGAGCGCGTTCCCTGACCTTATTGAGCGAGGTGATGGCGCCATTGAGGTCGTTCAGTTCGCAGAGCGCCTCGGCATGATTGAGGTAAAACTCGGCCAGACGGAAGAACACCCAATAGGAATATACATTGCCTTGGCTGCCGTTCGGCCCCCAAAACTTAATATCTTTGTCTTTACGGCTGTAATAACCGGTACACGAGCGTGTTGTTTCCTGCGAAATCACATCGTTGAAGCCGTTAGCCCCGCCTACAAAAGTCTCGATGATGTAATCCTGTGTGCAATTGTAGGGAACACCGTAGTTTGCGCCGTTGTACAGGATGTCGATATAGAAGCGGGCGTCGCGGTTGGAATAAGGATCTCCGCCCCTGTCTTCGCTATAACCCAATGCCGCAGCCTCCGGAGTAACGGTAACTTTGGTGCGGGTGGCATCGTCGTAGATAACGGGCAGGGCTCCGTTGGTCATCTCGAAGCAGTCCACCAATTCCTGCGTGGGCGATTCGCCACAATTCCACATGCTGTTGATCGTCGCATATTTGTAGGGGCTGACGTTCACGCCATTGGTGTTGTTGATAGCAGCGTTATTGCTCCATGAACGATAGATAATTTCGGGAATAGCCGTAGAAAACGGACTGGTAAACAGGCTTTTGTATTCAGACATGGGAACTAAGCTATACTCCGGCATATTGATAACATCCTGTGCGGCGTCGGCGGCGCGTTGCCATTTATTGTGGTCGTTAGCCGGATTATTGAGCGGACTGGCATTGTTGAGCAATACTCGCGCACGGATGGCATACGCCATGCCATTGTCCACATGCAGCGCTTCCGAGGTCGGCCGACGGTTAGGCAGTATGCCCGAATTAATCACATCTTTCAGTTCATCGGAAATTTTGGTCGCTATTTCGTCGTAAGTCGGACGCACCAAGGTGTTCCACCCATCGTAATCGGGTTCGAAAGGCTCTTCGACCCAGGGTACGGGGCCGTAAAATTCGAGAAGGTTCATGTAGTACCAGCAGCGCAACACACGCGCTTCGGCGACCCATGTATTGAGTTCCTGTTCGCTGATAACGGTGGATTGCGGCAAATACTTAATCGCATTGTTCGCTAAACGGATGCCGCGCCAAAAATCGGGCCACAACTGTTCGCTCGGAGAAGCCCACGGCCAATTGATGACCGGATTGCTCAGCGACAGCGAGCCGTTGTGCCAGTCGTAGGCATTGTACGTTGCAGCCCAAAATGCGTTGTCTGTTAAACTCTCTATCGGGTTCATCACAAACGAAATCTGGTCACGCAGGGTATATATCTCGCCATACACGACATCAATCAGACCTTTGCATCGGCTATAGTTCGTCAATACTTTGTCTAAAGTAATTTGACCGTCGGGTGTTTTTTCCAATACGTCTTCACATCCGTAAGGAAGCGCCGCACCCAACATGAATAAGAATAAAAATATTGTTTTTTTCATGATTTTTCCGTATTATGATATTATAACTCATTTAAAATGAAATATTAATACCTGCATTATAGGCTTTAAACACCGGATAAAGCAGTTCGTTGTTCTGCTCCGGATCCTGATATTTGACCGGATAACGGTCGAAAGTCAACAGGTTCAGTCCGTTCAGATAAAAACGAACAGCGGAAGAACCGATTTTTTCGCTCCATCTTTGGGGAAGCGTATATCCCAATTCCATGTTTTTCAAGCGGACGTAGCTTCCATCCCTGAGCCAGAAGTCGCTGCCTTGTTTACTGGCATTACTCCCCGGTTCGAGGCGGGGATAGGTGATGGGTAGTCCGGCATCCAACCGTTCTTGACTCCAAGCCTCTTTGTGCCATTCGTTGAAGTTATAGGTTTCCCAGATACGTTGGCCGGTCAGATAATAACTTCGTCCGGCCACGCCTTGCCACATCATGCTGAAATCGAAGTTTTTGTATTGCAGACTGACTGCAGCTCCAAATGTCCATTCGGGGACTTCGGGGTCGCCGATAGGCACCTGATCTTCTTCGGTAATGATGCCGTCGCCGTTTTTATCCTTATATTTCAGGTCGCCCAACTTAGGCGTAGCTCCGATACCCGACTGGTCGTACCAGTCGAGCAATTCCTGCTCGGTATTAAAAAAACCGGCGGTTTCTAAACCGAAAGGTTGTCCAAGTCGGTAACCGGTGCTCCGCAGACGGTAAGCGTAAGATTCGGGCAAGAGCACCTCGCTCACGTACAACACTTTATTGCGATTGAATGCCGTATTGGCCTGAGCGTTCAGGTAAAAATTGTTATTCAGTTGTTTCTGGTAGCCCAGCGTCAGTTCGAATCCTTTGTTTTCGATTTCTCCCGCATTAATTTTGGGCAAGATACCCGATACATAAACGCCTCCCGTACCAAAAACGCCGGTGGGGACTAACCCTGTAGCCGGAATCAGGATATTGTTGCGCCGTTCGTAGAACAAGTCTGCCGAGAAATTGAACGAATTGAACAGACGGGTTTCCAGCCCGATATTGTATTTGTCGGCCATTTCCCAAACGAGATTATTATTCCCGATTTGCGACTCATAACTGCCGCTCCACAATGTAAGAAAAGCAAAGCGTGTGCCGTTCATCTGGTCGTTACCTACCCGTCCGTAGGAAGCGCGAAGCTTGGCAAACGACATCCACGGCAAAACATCCTGAAAGAAATTTTCTTCCGATGCAACCCATCCAAGCGACAACGATGGGAAAAAGCCCATCTTGTGTCCGGGGGCAAACTGCTCCGAACCGTTGTAGCCGAAGTTCAGCTCTCCAAGGTATTTGTTGGCATAACCGTAAGTGGCGCGGCCTACAAATCCTATGTAATTGTAGGGCAATTGAATGTTGATGGTACGCTGGTATCGGTTGAACAACAACATGGCCGTTACGTTGTGCAGCCCAAAGGCTCGTGCGTAATTGATAGAGGCGTCAATATTGAAAAGGTTATTGAAACTTTGCTGTTGCGAATCCGACAGCGTGGTATTGGTTTGCGTACCCACCGTGATATAGGAGACTCCGTCGGGCGCAGAGCTATCTTCCATCGCTTCATAAAGCTGAAAACTCCGTTGCCGGATTTGAACGTTCAGGGATGTAGCGTCGTACGAGGCAACTGCTTTGATAGACAATCCTTTGGTAATAAAATCCAATTTCTGTTCCACGCCCAGCGTAGTGGTAATTGCTGTGGTTTGCGTGTTACGGAAACCGGTACGGTTGAGCATCCCGTAAGGCACGTTGTTGACATTACCCCCTTTTAACGAATTGGAAAGCACTTCGCCGTCGGGGGTCAAGTCGTTGTGGTAGAGATTGGGCGTTTGGAGCAATGATCCGATAAGGATGGAATAAGCGTTGTAATCCGACAGATAATCGGGATTGAAAGGCACTATCACCGGGTCGTTTTTCTTTTGCATAAATCCACTGATGTTGAGGAACATGTTCAGATTATCGTTCAGGTTGATGTCGAAATTCGAACGGAAGTTCACGCGATTGGCCTTTGATTTGGGGTCGTAGTCGTATTCGGTAAATTTTTCGGTAGGGAACAGTCCCTCCTGATAAAGATAACCTACGGTTGTAAAATAGCGCATCCGGTCGGTGCCGCCGCTCACGTTTACATTGGCTTTCTCCATAGGGAAGTTATCTTTGGTAAATTCATCGATAAAATTCCGAACCGGGTACAGTTCCGGGCTGTCGCCGAGGCGATAACGTTCGAGGGCATAGTCGCTGTAAATAGGCTGACGTCCGTTTTGCGTTTCCACTTGGTTGCGAAGGAGGGCGTAATCGTAAGCTGAAACCATTTGAGGCAAGCGGGTAGGAGATTGTTGCGTATGCTCCAGCGTTACATCGATCACAGGCTTGCCTGATTTCCCTCGGCGGGTGGTAACCATGATCACGCCGTTAGCGCCGCGCACACCGTAAACGGCGGTGGCAGAAGCGTCTTTCAAGATGGTGATAGTCTCGATTTCACGTGGGTCAAGCGCGTTGAAATCGCGCTCCACGCCGTCCACCATCAACAAAGGTTGTTGACCGTTGACCGTACTTCGCCCGCGAATGTAAAACTCCATCGATTCGCCACCCGGCACGCCCGACCGCTGCAATACGGTCAGTCCGGGCATACGCCCGGCTAACGCAATGCCGATATTGGATGCGGGGGTTTGTCGCAGCCCCTCTGCCGAAATCGACGTCAATGCAGCCACAACACTTTCTTTCCGTTGTTGGCCATATCCCACGACGACCATTTCGCCAAGTTCGGTTTTCGACTCGGTTAACACAACGGTCAGCGTTCGTCGGTTGCCGATAACGATTTCCTTAGAATTGAAACCCACAAAAGAAAATATCAAAACGGATGATTCATTGGGAACGGTAAAATTGAAGTCCCCCGAAGCATCGGATGTGGAGCCTTGGTTCGTTCCTTTGAGTACAATCGTTACGCCGGGCAATGAAGCTCCGCTTTCGTCGGTTACTCTCCCCTTAACCGAGATTTGCGCCTGAGCCATGACGGCCGACACGAGCAACCCGCATATCAAAAAAATTAATCTGGTTTTCATAGTACAAATTGATTTGTTTTTCATGAACAAATGATCGATCTTATAACTCATATTGATAACTCAATCGACCCATAGGCATAACGCTTCCCGACTTGTAGGTATTCATAATATCGGAAATTCCCGTAACGCCCATGGCTACCTTGAAATAGAGTTTACCGGAGCTACCCAATCCGACGGCGCTGCGCGGCACCGCCAATTGGATAATGTTTTCGTCTTGCCTGAATGTTGCTTTTCCCGCGTCGGTAACGGAAGTGAAACTGTTGCCGAATTTACCGATAGCGGTTTCTCCGTTCGAAATGCTGCGCCCGATCACGTATTCGTAGCTTTCCCATCCTTTCGTTGCAGGGTCGCCCGTGCCGATAAATACGTTCAACCAGTTGTCTTCGCCGTTAAATTCGGTGAATTTTTCCTTGCCTCGAATGTAGAAATAGATGTTTTGCGCATCGTGCGCTACCCTGATTTCTATCAGCTTGTTGGCAGGGGCCGCCTGAGTATAGCGTACCGTTTGGGAACCTCCGAAAGCGTCGCGGGCAATGAATTTCTCATCGGTGTTGCGAATGACATATTGCACATCGTTCCATTGCGATGCGGCGACTGCAAGATCGATGGTCTTGACCGGATTAGGGGTCGCAGACCCATTTATTCCCTTGTAACGGCGAATGTTGCGGATCAGTTGGAGGTAATAGGCATCCTGATAACCGCCGACCATCGGCTCAATGTCGCGGGAATACTCTTTGCTGGCGGCGTCGCACAGCATGTATTCGCCGTCGTAGGGCTGTTTGTAGGCAATCCATTCGTTCCAGCCGCCAACGGAAACCACGGGGGGGGCAATTTCGACCACGCGATCCCATTGTGCCTGAAAATACGGGCCTTTGTCCACATCGGCAGACACATTTTGCTTGCTTGTTACGTTCCAGCCGCGTCCCCAGTTTATCCAGTTCGGGCGCGAGAGTGAAAAGGACATGGGCACCTTTGGGTGGCTGGCCACGGTTACATTCATCACGCCCGACGCGGTATGCAAGGGCTGGGGAAAGGACCATTCCACCCACGGAAACCCGTTTGGGAAGACGTTATCGGAAGGCCATTGCGGTTTCAGGAAATGGAAGAAATCGAGTATGTCGCTGCTAAGCGTGCCGGGCACATAGCTGTTGTCGCCGCGCGATTTAGCCTCCGCCAAATCATCGGCCGCATTGGTATAGGCGATAATCATCGGTTTTCCGTCCACACAATACCATGTGTCGGGGTATCTGCCCGGCTGGTACAGGGCGGCATAGATCTCCTTCACGGTTTGGAAGGAACGCGAATGGGTGTAAAATACAACTTTGGGCGGGTTCCATCCGTTTTTCTGCATCTCGTCGATGACCGCCAAAACTTTCATGAACACATTGCTGTAAATCAATGCATTGGTGGTATCGAAATAAATAAAATCGACTCCGGCCATGGTAATCATTTGCATTTGCTTGCGGATCACCCACTCATCATCCGAATTGTAATAACCCCACAAGGGTTCACCCCAATAATGGGCTTGTCCGTTAGGGCTGATAGTAGCATCGTAGGAGTTGAAATCGGTCAGAATTTTAATACCGTTAGGCAAGGCCGCTATTTTGGTTGCATCGTAGATGCCTGTGGAATAAGGCTGACCAATCCACGGCCAGAAAAACATACCGACAATGCGGTCTTTTTTAAACGCCGAAACGCTACCAAAACTGCGGCCGAAATGGTCAACACCCACAAGATTGAAACTGTTATACTTTGCTCCGTCAACGGGAGTGTCGCCGGCGTTGTTGTTCCCCGTATCCGTTTCTTCTTTTTTCGGAGGCTCAGGCGTGAGCAGGTGCGATTTCGAACACGCAGAGCAGCTGCTTATCGCCATAGTTACAAACAAAAAAACCATCCATCTATTCTTCATTGTTATTTAATTTATAGGTTAAATTTTCGTTGTAAATTGATAAATACCCGAACCGACTTCCATTGCAACAACACCGTTTTCTTCGTTCAACAGTTTGATTTCTCTTATTTTAGAAATATTCCTGCCACTTTCCGTTATCGTTTTTGCCGATTTTGCCGGCACATAAACCGTGGCGATAGTGTTGTCAGGGATGGTTATGTTCATGGTCAATATTCCATTTTTTTTACTCCATCCGCTTTTTATCAAGCCTTTAACGGTATCCAATTCGCCTTCGGCCTGATCCAAATCGTTAAAAATATAGGGACGGATGACGAATTGTTCAAACCCCGGATGACGAACATCGGGTCTGATGCCGGCCACATATTTGTAGAACCACGAGCCGACGGAGCCCATCATCGGGTGGTTGTGCGAGTTCATCCCGTCGCCGGTAGTATATTCCCAGCGTTCAAAGAGTGTGGTAGCGCCTTTCGACAGCATAAAGCCCCAACTGGGATAGGTCGTTTGCGCGGCAATTTTGTAGGCCGTTTCGTGGTATCCGTGCTCTGTGAGCATTTCCAACAAGTATTTGGTACAGAGGTTGCCGGTTGTGAGATGATAACCGTGCTGTTTTACATTCTCTGCAAGATTGGCGGCTACACGGGCTACATTTTTTTCGCTCACTAAACCCATGTAAAGCGCAAAAGCGTTGGAAGCCTGATTGTTGGAAGCATATCCTCCGGCCTGTTCGTCCCAGTATTCGCGATTGAAAGCCTCGCCGGTTTTTTCGGCCATTTCCCTGTATTTCACAACATCAACCTTGTTACCGGTTATTTCAGCCATCTCGGAAAGGAGTGTTGCGCAGTAATACAAATAACCGGTCGAAATCATTTTTCCGGGTGTGTCGCGTGAAATGGGGCCGCCACCCAGTCCAAATTCCACGGGCGGACACCAGTCGCCGTAATAGCTGTAATCGACAATACCATTATCGGTGCGCGAATAGAGGTAGTCCGTCCAGGCTTTCATACCTTCGTAGTGCTCGGCGATGATGCGGCGGTCGCCGTAAAACTCGTAACATTTCCAAGCCATTAGCAGGTAGCTGGCGCAAACCGGGTCGGCAGGCCGTGTTCCAAAACGGAAAGGAGCCACGCAGGTAATACGGCCTTCTTCGTCTTGCGTATCGGCTACATCGTCTATAAATTTGGCATAAAAACGCGACATGTTGAAATTATATACTGCCTGTTCAATCCTCACTGTCAAGTCGTTGAGCCATCCCATGCGTTCGTCGCGCTGCGGGCAATCAGTGGGTACGCTGTGCAGGTTACTTGCCTCGGTATTGAACACCATGCGATGAATGTCGTTGAGCAAGGGGTTGCTGCACGAAAATCGACCTGTTTGCGCCACGGCCGAACGCACTACATGTATAGTAATGTCTCCTTTTTTGGGTTTATAGGGAAAGCCATCCACCTGTACGTAACGAAAACCGTGGTAGGTAAATGCCGGATGCCAGGTTTCCACTCCTTTACCGCTTAAAATATAAGTGTCTGTCACTCGTGCGTTGCGGAGGTTTTCCTGATTCACCAAACCGCTCTCATAACAGGTTTCGGCAAAGCGAAGGGTTATTTTTGTGCCTTCTTTGCCCTGCACTCTCAGCTCGGACCAACCGGCGAGATTACGTCCGGCATCTACCACATAAACACCCGGTTGCGGCTCAGCGATGCTTGCCGGTACAATGGTATCGACAATTTGTATCGGCTCAACATTTGAAGCAACCATATTGCTGCCCGGATCAACCGTATTGTAGGCGAAAGCCCATTCCTTGTCCATGACGGGGGGCAAAGTGTCGGTGCCGTTCAGTTTAGCGGTGTTCAGCCGCGCGTCATAACATTCACCATCGAAAACAGTAGAATAGACTGTCGGGCCGGTTGTTACATGCCGGAAAGCATCGGAAGAAAGTTGCAATCGATTACCATCGGTTTCTTCAACTTCCATTTGTATGCGCAGGGAAGGCAGACCGTACCAGCCGGGAGCAACGCTGGCAAGGATGGTATTTACTTTTTCCGAAAAGAAATCCGTAATATCGTAAGTTGTATAGTAAATGCGTTTGTCGTAAGTGCTTTGCGCGGGTTCGAGAACATTTTGCCCGACTTTTTTACCGTTGATGTGCAATTCGTAGTATCCTAATCCGGATATATACATGCGAGCCTGTTTCAACGGCTTGTCTTTGTGGAAGATACTTTTATAGTATAACACCCGTCCGGGCATGCCGGCGGCGTAGGTTATCCAACCGGTGAGCCAGTCCCGCGGGTTGAGCAGCCCCATTTCGAAAATAGCCGGATGCGACCATTCGCTTTTAGTATTGTTGTTGAGTTCTGTTTGCACTTTCCAGAAATAACGGCTGCGGCTGGTCAACTGCTGCCCTGCATATTCTACAATAGAAGCCGATGATTTTATTTTGCCGCTATCCCACACATCGGCGCTGTCAGCAGCTAAGTTTTCCTCGGACGTAGCCACTAAAATGCGGTAAGACTGTTGCATTACGCCGCGCTTTCCGCTTTCGATGCGCCAACTCAGCCGCGGGGACTGAACGTCTATCCCAATGGGGTTAGCGGCGTATTCACAACGCAGATCAACAATTTGAGCCGTTCTATTTTCTAACGAAAACGAAAGATTCGTTCCCAACAAACAGCATAATAAACAACTGATGATTTTTCTTTTCAACACATTCATACGAATCGGTATTTATTTGTTACAAAATAAGGAGATAAACTTTAAATTCGTTTGATGATTTGTCCCAATTTTTTGTATTTTAATTCCAATTTACCGCGGTGTTTTGCATTTTCCGTCCAAATAGTTGTAAAAATCATTCAAAATCGTTTTTACATTTGTTCACTGACGATTTTTTTTCTATTTTAGGGTCTTTTCCGTATGGTATGAAAAAAATATTAGTCCCCTTCTTGGCATTGATTGCTTACCTGTGTTCCTGTGAAAGAGACAAGACATCCGGTATCGCTGAAACTCCACGAGAGCAAAAAGTGTCGTATCTGAATATCCAATCTTTTTGCCAAGATTCGCTGGGATACGTATGGATCGCTACCCTTCACGGGTTAGACCGCTACAACGGATACGAATTTACCCAATACTTCCACAATGCAGCCGATTCGTCGTCGATAAACAACGATATGGTTTTTTCATTATACTTGGATTCGTCACAGCGTTTATGGGTGGGGACGCTATCGGGCGCTAACCGTTACGACTTCAAAAGCAATCGGTTTGTCCGCTACAATAATATTGATAATTATGCTTCAAATGTTTATTCGTTTTTTGAAGATTGTTCCAAAAATATCTGGGTGGCCACACACAGCGGGCCGGGATTGATTGACTCTGTGAAGCGAAAAGTGATATTTCCCTCAAAGGACAGGTGTATTGTTCGTTCCTTTTGGGAAGATAATTTCCGTCGCCTGTGGATGGGTACTAACCAAGGGCTTGCCGAGCGGCAAAACGATTCGTTGTGGAATTATTATCCGCTACCGGACAATCGACAGGTTACTTCGTGCGTTTATATCGATCCCGGCGGTATGTGGTGGGCAGGCACCAATGCCGGCTTGGTGTGTTTCGACCCCCGATCGCGTACTTTTAAAAAACTCCCGTCAGCCTTGGAATGTCCCGAACTGAGCCAATCGCAAATCAACTTCATTCAGGAAACCAAGCAGTTGAAGCTGTTGATCGGGACCGAAACACAAGGTCTTTTTCAGTACGATATTCTGACGCAAACTTTACAACAGAATGAACCATGGCGCATCAATTATTTCGATTCCAAAGAATTGCTTGCCTGCTATGTGGATAGGCAGGAGAATGTCTGGATGGGGTCTTACGACAAAGGTTTTACGGTATGGAACAAATCTTTGGAATATTTTAATGACGAACGCCCGTTGGGGAATATGGTCAAAGACAAGTTTGTTACCCGTATTGCCGAAGACCGGTACGGCAACTTGTGGATCGCCACCCGCTATCACGGTCTTTTTCATTATGCCAAATCGGGTAAAATTACCGTATATAATGCCCAAAACTCCGATTTATTTAACGGAAACACCAAACAAATTGAAGAACTCTTTATCGATTCCAAAAACAGAATATGGATTGGTCTTGCCGAACAACTCATCGTTGGTTCAATTTCAGCCGACGGGCGTATCCATCTGCTTGCAAAAAAACCGATAGAACAAGTACGAACAATGAAGGAAGACCCGCGGGGAAATCTGTGGATTGGATCTTGGTACGGATTGTTTAAAATGGAAAACCTTGACCGGGTCAAAACCATTTGCTCCGGCAATATTCCGGATCTATGTATCTTAGATTCAGGAGATCTGTTGTTCTCGGCGTATGATAACGGCCTTTTCCGATTGGCGGAAAACGATTCGGTAGCGCAAAAAATAACGCCGTCGGCGGAGGGTATGGCTGTTGCTCAACACTGCATAACGCTCTTTGAAGATTCGCAACAGCGGGTGTGGATGGGCAGTTACGGTTACGGGATGTTGTGCAGGACGGGCAACGACTATCGTGTTTTTACCAAAAAGGACGGCTTACCCAACAACAATGTGCTGTGTTTCGAGGAGGATCGGCAAGGCAATCTATGGATGAGTACTTCTAATGGCCTGTCGAAACTGAATACGACCGACAGTTCCTTTACCAATTTTTACAGCAGCGACGGCACTTTGGGGAATCAATATCACGAAAAGGGGGGGTTGAAACACTCTGACGGGCGGATTTTTTTTACAGGGAATCACGGTCTTACCTTTTTTAATCCCTTAGCTGTTTTACCCGAAAAAGGCCGTCCGGTAGTACACTTGGAAGACCTGAAAATACTGGGCAGAAGCGTCCAGCCTGAAGCCGACGATTTGGTTCTGCCGATAGCCATTGCGTATATCCGCAACATTACCCTCAGCCACAAACAGTCCAATTTCTCCATCGATTATGCCGGAATCGATTTTATAGCGCCCGATAAATTGACCTACGCCTATAAAATGGAGGGTTTCGACGAAAATTGGAATAATGTGGGAAACTTCCGCCGCGCTACTTATTCCAACTTGCCTGCCGGAAAATATACTTTCTTGGTCAAAGCCATTAATGGAGATGGGGTAGAAAGTGCTCAACCGGCTGCTGTTCAGATCACCATTAAACCGGCGCCATGGTTTTCGTGGTGGGCTTGGACATTGTATATCACAGCGCTGTTAATCAGCTCTTTTTTTCTGTCCCGATTGATTATAAAAGTAAATATCAACAAACATCTGTTGGAAATCGAATCCAAAGAAAAAGAACGGGAACACGAAATATCGGAAATGAAAATGAAATTTTTCACCAACATATCGCACGAACTGAGGACTCCTCTAACTTTAATTTCGGCGCCATTGGAACAATTATCATCAGTCGGCGGCTTAAACGAAGCGGGTATGCGGATTTTGGATACAGCCTCCCGAAATGTGCAAAGAATGCTTCGCCTTATCAGTCAACTCCTCGATTTTAATAAGATGGAAAACGGAATATTGGAGTTGAAAGTACAACACGAAAACAGCATTCAGCTTATCCGGAGCATCTTGGAGGTGTATGTATCCTCTATCGAAAAAAAACGGATAAACTTTAAGTTTTGCCCTCACAAAGAAAATGTTGTTTTGTGGATGGATGTGGACAAATTCGAAAAAATTCTCCACAATTTATTGTCAAACGCCCTGAAACATACTCCGGAAGGGGGAGACATATCGGTAACAGTTAATGAAATAAGTTCCTTTGAGGCCGATGCTCAATACCAATTCACAGACAAAACGGGATTGAATGAGCGCTATATGGAAGTAACTGTCGAAAATACGGGCGCCAGTATCCCCGAAAATAAACTTGGCGAATTGTTTCAGCGTTACCACCAGATTGAAGGCCTTTCGGGACTGAATCTCGACTATGGCGGCAGCGGAATAGGGCTGCATTATACAAAAACCTTAGTAGAAACGCACAAAGGCTGTATTTGTGCAAAACCCAAACAGGGTGGAGGGATGGTCTTCTCTTTTATCCTTCCGGTTGAAGACGTGTATGACGACACCGAAAAAAGAAATGTTCCCGAAGAAATAGTGTTTGAAAAACAATACGAACTTCCCCCCGACGATAACCCGAAAACGCCCAAATATTGTTCCATCCTGATTGTGGAAGATAATATCGAACTTTTGGGATTTATCAGGGATTTGCTGCACAGCCATTATGAACTGTTTGAAGCGATGGACGGCGATAAGGCATGGGCCTTGGTACAGGACAAACAACCCGATTTGATTCTGAGCGACGTGCTTATACCGGGCATGTCGGGCTACGAACTCTGTGCCAATGTGAAAAAACATCCCGATTTCAGCCATATCCCGGTGATACTTCTCACGGCCAAAACTACCTTGCCCGACCAACTAAAAGGGCTTGAAGAAGGCGCTGACGCTTACATCTGCAAACCCTTCAACGTCGATTATTTGCTGCTGACAATCAAAAATCTATTCTTGACTCGCGACAGGCTCCGTCAATGGTATCTGACCCCCAAATCGAAAACTCAAGATGAAAAATCGATTTCGGTTTCATTGAGCATCCACGATGAGAAAATGATGAACAAATTGACCCTCTTATTGGAAAAAGAACTGTCGAATCCTGACTTAAATGTGGATTATCTCGGCCGCGACTTAGGGTTTAGCCGTACCAGTTTCTACCGTAAAATGAAGGGATTGATGAATTTGTCGCCCAACGAATTTCTGATAAACTATCGCCTGAGAAAAGCCGCCGAAATGTTGCAGGACGAAAATTTGTCGCTTTCCGAAATATCCGACAAAACCGGTTTCAGTTCCTATTCTTATTTTTCAAAATCATTTAAAAAATATTTTGGCGCTACGCCAAAAGATTATCGAAAAACAAAAACAGGTAAATAATATCTTGTTTTTTGAACAGCAAACATTTTATTTACAATAATTTATATACTCCGCCGGGCAACGACTGCACCACGTTTTTCATCTCCAATTCGAGCAGGGTGAAAAAGAGTTCCGAAACAGGCACGTTGAGTTCTATGCCCAGCATGTTTACCTGAACACCGTCGTTGTGTTTGGCCAAAGCATTGAATATCCGTTCTTCTTCTTCCGAAAGATTCAGAAAGAGTTCTTTTTGTTTCGGCTGGGGACGGGAAGACGAATCCCAATTCATCAGCGCGATAAATTCGTTGGCATCCTGAAGCAACACGGCTTTGTTGTTCGCGATTAAATTGTTGCAGCCTTTCGATGCGTTGTCGGTTGTCCTTCCCGGAACGGCAAAAACCTCGCGATAATAGGAATTGGCAATATCGGCCGTGATGAGCGATCCGCCTCTCTCTCCCGATTCCATCACAATCACGGCATCGGCCATTCCGGCCACAATGCGGTTGCGTTTCACGAAATTGAACTTGTCGGGGGTGGTTTTGCTGGGAAATTCGGTGATAAGCGCCCCTTTTTCGAGCATTTCGATAGCTGTTTTCCGGTGCATTTCGGGATAAATGCGATCCAAGCCGTGTCCTAAGACGGCCACGGTAGAGAGTCCCGATTGAAGCGCCGCCCGATGCGCACAAACATCAATCCCGTAAGCTAAACCGCTTATCACGAGCAATTCGGGGAATTTATCGGCAAGAGTGTCGATCAATGTCTCACAAAATTTTTGCCCGTAGGGCGTTGCGTTTCGCGTGCCGACGACACTGATAATCTTCTGACGGTTGAAGTCGGCATCGCCTTTGGCATACAGTAGAACGGGCGCATCAATGCAATTGTTCAGCCGCGAGGGATAATCGGGATTGGTAAAGAAAAACATGCGCAGGTGGTTTTTCTCGACGAACTCCAATTCGCGTTCGGCTTTCCGCATCACTTCCGGATTGCGAATCTCGGCAACCAATCGGGCGGAAATACGCGGTATTTTTTCGAGCACTCTTGCTTTTTCCCGAAAAACGGCTTCTTCGTCGCCTGCGGCCTGCACGAGGTTCCGCGCGTGCATTACGCCTATGCCGGGAATCATAGTCAGGGCTATTTGGCAGAGGGTTTTTGTCGCTTGTTGAGGCATAAGTTTTTAAAATTGACAAATTTAAAATCCCGATTCTTCATGAAAGCGGAACACTGCAAATATAGGAAAAAGTTTTCAGGGAAACGGTGTTTTGGGGGATGATTGTTTTTCTTTAGTTTTACCTTAAAAAGAGACGATTATCTCCTGAGGACAATCGTCTCTGTAGTTTTTCTAATCAACAAGGCGCAGCATAAGACGCTTTTTCAAATGGAATCCATAACACAAAAAATTTTTCTTGACAAATCTTTATACCACCATAACATTCGGTACATTTTGTTGCATTTCCCCAAAATCTGCCACCTTGAATCGAGGACATCTTTTCAATACTCATTGTTTTCATACTCTGAAAAAATTAAAAGTTAGACATAATATTAATAACTAAGAGCATACATAAACGTCTGCCCTTATTCCATAATTTGTAATCCCATTCGTATGTTCATTTTTGCATTTTTGCCGTAAAAGTCTTTTATTGTGGTTGCCCATGCAGCATCCTCGTTTTCCATCTTTTTCCACTCAAAATCATTGGTAATCGTCCTGCTCCACGTCCGAGAAGAACTTTCGGCACCTGTAACATCTAATGCAGGGCTTATTAATAACCGAGGGTTTGAATTGTTTGGAGCAATAAAATCCACAACTATAAATACACCTTTCTCCGGAAACAGCACTGGCTCAAGTAGTTTGATAACTTCTTTCCCCGAATAATTTTTTGCGGAATTATTGATAATTCGCCTTTCTATTATAGATATGTTGCCAGGGGCACCGTCTTTGTCGGGTAGCCGCAAATCGAAACAGATATTGGATTTATGATAAAGAAATTCCTTACCCCCCTTTACATCGCTTAAAAATGAAATTATAGATACAATCCAAGGTGGTGAAACCCATGCACTATCATAAGGCATAAACAAAGCAAAATTGGTGTTGGGAGACGGAATCAACCCATAATCTCCTTTTTTCTTTAAACAGCCAATTTCTCTTCGTTTGGAAGACTCGTTGGATACCACAACTTCCGGCAGCGTATTTGTTATTGGTGTCAGGATTACCTTCTCATGGTCTTCAACTAATTGCATGTCTATCAATTTAGGGGCGTAGGCAATTTGTGAGATAAAAATATGCCTTACACTATCCGGAATAATGGCCACACCTTGTTCGTCGGCATAAATTCCACCCTTCCCATCGATAAACTGTACAGTCGCAAATGACACAGCCTCCTGCGTAAGGTTATCAGTGATGAAGATGATTTTCTGTTGGCAGAAACAAGCAAAGGATAACGATAAAAATACAAGTGATAGAAAAAGTTTCACTTCCTGTTAGTTTTAAAACGTAAACTGAAAGACCACAGAGAAAATAATCCTTAATAATCATCCCGTCTCCTAAAATAATCGGGAGTAGTTTACAATCGATCGGAAAGGTTAAATCCAAACCACAATGTCCACTCATGAAGAAATCATCCGTAAAAATCCACTTAAACTAAACAAACAAGTTAACGGCATAAATAAAGAACTTTATGAATGATTCATAGAGTCTTGCGTGCGATGTTCCTTGAATTGGTTGACATTTTTCCGATAGTTTATTGCTACAAATCTACAAACAATTTCACCCCCCCCCAAAAAAAATAGTTAAAAAACTCAAAACACTTCTATATATACTCCGCAAAGGCCTCATCGAAAACGGTCGGTTGCGAGAGTTTTCCGTTGATCAGGCAAACCACTTCGATGTTCCCTGTGGCGCACAACTTGCCGTCGGAAAGGCGGATAATCTCTTGATGAAACAGATAAGACAAGCGTTTACGTTCCATCGTGGCGATGGTGCATTTAAAAACATCCATGCCGTGAAGCGGAGACTTGTAACGGATATCCACACGCGCCACCACCGCATCGATACCGTTTCGGTGCAGTTCGTTAAAATTCAAGCCCTGCCGCTCTAAAAATTCATGACGAGTAACCTCGAAATAGTGTTGATAATTGGCGTTGTTGACATGTCCCTGCACGTCACATTCGTAATCGCGCACTTTTAGTTCGTATTCGAATACAGGTTTCATTTTGTTTGCATTTTTATTTTGCCCAAAAAACGTTTCGCCAAATAGTTGCGAACCGGTTCATCGTAAAGTTTCAAAACGGCGTATGCCAGCGCGATACTGACGGCAACAACCAAAACAGCTTCGACATAAGTGTCTGTTATTGAAGCGTTTTTTTCGATAACCCAGCCCCCGTAAACATACATCATCGGATAATGCACCATATAGAGCGGGAAGGAGATTTCGCCCAGGAACTTGCAGACTCTTGATGCGTATCGGCCTGTTAATCGGCTGCTTGCGCCCATATAAACAATGAGCGGAAAAACTGCGATAACCGTCAGCGATTCGTATAGACCGTTTATCCATAGCGTTTCAGCAGTCGGCAGCGGCATTGCAAGCATCACGACAAGTATCATACTGCACCAAAAAAATCCGTTTTTTACCTGCGTAAGCCGTTTCAGTCTGTAAAGCAGCACCCCTGCGAAAAACGGGTACATCACCCTGACAATACCCATCAGCAGATTTTCCTGCGAACATTGCCATCCGAAATTTATATTTCCGTAGCGAAAAGCGGTGAAATACAACAATATAGCGGCTAAAATCGCGACACACGCCGAAAGTAGGGCTTTTGAGAAACGACGGACAAACAACCCGTATAAAATATTGGCAATGTATTCGAAAAACAGCGACCATGCAGGCGAATTTAGGGGATACATTTCTCTTATGCCTCTGTAGTCGAGTGCGGGCGGAGTCGGCAACATCAGCATCCCTGCAAGCATAAAAAGAATCAGTGTCCACCAAGGCGTTTGACTGACTAAGGGGTAAAACGAGGTTCCTCCTTCATCGAATGGAGCGCCGGAAGTTGCGCTGAAATAAAACAATATAGCGCCAAGCAAAGCGCCGAAAACCACCATCGGATGCAATCTTATCACACGCCGTTTGATAAATGCAGCGAAACGCATCTTTTTCCATCGGTCATCATAAGCATAAGCAATGACGAAGCCCGACAGGGCATAGAAGAAATCGACCGCCAAATAACCGTGAGCCACAACGTTTTCTCCGCGTGTAATGGTATGAAACTCAAAAATATGAAAGATTACAACCATCACGGCTGCCACACCGCGCAACCCATCTAATATTTCGTAATGCGGCTTGGTATCCGGAAACGCCGCTGTGGAGATTTTTGTTTCAACCATCAATCCTTCAATTTGTTATGGTTCATAACGTTATCTCTTTTTCAACCATTCTCTCGCGTTCACGAAAGCTTCTATCCACGGCGTTACGTCGTGCTTGCGGTATTCGAACGGATAACAGGCATTTTGCCACGGGAAGATACTGCGTTCCAAGTGGGGCATCATCACCAAATGGCGGCCATCGGCAGAACAAAGTGCGGCGACATTGTAATCGGATCCGTTCGGATTTCCGGGATAACCGTCGTAGATGTATTTTGCCGCGATATTGTATTTCGATTCCGGTTCGGGCAACACAAAACGTCCTTCGCCGTGCGCCACCCAGATCCCCAGTTTGCTGCCTGCCAACGAACGGAACATGACCGCGTTGTTTTCGGGAATTTCTACCGAGACAAAAGCCGATTCGAATTTGTGCGAAAGGTTGTGCTGCATTTTGGGATGAGCCGATCCTTTTTCGGGATAAACCAGACCCAATTCCATCATCAGCTGGCAACCGTTGCAGATGCCGAGGCTGAGGGTATCGGGACGGGCATAGAAGTTGCGGATGGCCGTGTTTGCTTTTTCGTTGTAAAGCAATCCTCCGGCCCATCCCTTAGCCGAACCCAGTACGTCGGAATTGGAAAATCCGCCGCAGAAAACGATCATCTGCACATCTTCCAGTGTTTCGCGCCCCGACGTTAAATCGGTGCTGTGGACGTCTTTCACGTCGAACCCTGCAAGGTAGAGCGAATAAGCCATCTCCCGTTCGCCGTTCGTCCCTTTTTCGCGGATGATCGCGGCAGTCAAGCCCGATTTTTCTTTCCGGTCGGGATTCAATCCCAAATCGTCCATTTTTCCGGTGAACGACGGCTTTATATTGAATTGAAGCGGTTGGCGCTTGTAATTTTCAAAACGTTCCCTGGCGCAAACCGTCCCGCTTTGCTTGCAGTCGAGCAGATAGGATGTGCGGAACCAAACGTCGCGCAACTTGTCGATATCGAATGGATGGCGGTAGGCCTCTTTTTCGATGACAAGCATGCGTTCCTCAATGGGACGGGCTACAATGGCAAAACCGAGGCCGTAATCTTCCAAAATTTTCTCTACCAAATGGTGATGCTTCACCTGAATGAGCACGCCCGGATTTTCGGCGAACAATATTTTGATTAAATCTTCGTGGCGGATTTTATCCAAACGGGCTTCCAATCCGCCTTGCGGATTGGCGAAGCACATTTCGAGCAAGGCGGTGATCATTCCTCCGGCCGAAACATCGTGCCCGGCGATCACCAATCCCCGGTTGACCAATTCCTGCACAGCGGCAAATGCGTTTTTGAAATATTCGCTGTCGGTAACGGTTGGCGCTTCGTCGCCGATTTTATTCAAGGTCTGCGCAAAAGCCGAGCCTCCCAATTTAAAAGTGTCGAACGAAAAATCAATATAATAAATATAAGTTCCTCGTATATAAGCCAATACTGGTGATACTATCTTGCGTATATTCTTCACTTCGGCTCCGGCGGAAATGATGACTGTGCCGGGCGAAAACACTTTCTCGTCGCCGTATTTCTGCGTCATGGAAAGCGAATCTTTTCCCGTGGGTATATTGATTCCCAAGTCGCAGGCAAATTCGGAACAGGCTTCCACCGCTTTGTACAAACGGGCATCCTCGCCTGTATTGCGGCAAGGCCACATCCAGTTGGCGCTCAACGAAACGCTTTGCAGCCCGTTTTCGAGCGGGGCAAAAACAAGGTTTGTCAGCGCTTCGGCAACGGCCATCACCGATCCTGCGGCCGGGTCGATCAGCGCTACTTGCGGGGCATGACCGATAGATGTCGCCATTCCGGCATATCCGCGATAATCGAGTGCGATAGCTCCGCAATCGCTCAAGGGCAATTGAATTTCGCCCTGGCATTGCTGACGGGCAATTCTTCCCGTTACCGAGCGATCGACTTTGTTTGTGAGCCAGTCTTTGCAAGCGACAGCCTCAAGTTTCAGAACATTTTCGATATAAGTTTCAAGGTTCTCTATATGGTATTCGAGAGCGGAATATTCATCTTCGATGGTCTCGTCTTTCATGACGGTAACGGGCGGTTTCCCGAAGAAATCGTCCAACTCCATATCTATCGGGCAAGCGCCGTTGGATTCGCGGAAGGTAAATTTCATGTCGTCGGTAGTCTCGCCCACCACGTACATCGGAGCGCGTTCGCGCGAGGCGATGCGTTGTATGCGGTCGATGTCTTTTTTCTCGACGAGCAAGCCCATGCGTTCCTGACTTTCGTTACCGATAATTTCTTTTGCCGAAAGGGTTTTGTCACCGATGGGCAGTTTGTCCATCTCGATGAGGCCGCCCGTTTTTTCGACGAGCTCCGAGAGACAGTTCAAATGACCTCCCGCACCGTGGTCGTGGATGGAGACAATCGGGTTATCGTCCGATTCGGCTAATGTGCGGATAACGTTTGCTACGCGCTTTTGCATTTCAGGATTGGCGCGTTGCACGGCGTTCAGTTCGATGCCCGAAGAATATTCGCCCGTATTAACCGACGAAACGGCGCCTCCGCCCATCCCGATGCGGTAGTTATCACCGCCAAGGACTACGACTTTCTCTCCCGGTTCGGGATTACCTTTCAAGGCATCGCGTTTGTTGGCAAAACCCACGCCTCCTGCGAGCATAATCACTTTATCGTAACCGAATTTCTTGTAGTTTTCGGCGTGTTCGAACGTGAGTAGCGAACCGCAAATGAGCGGCTGACCAAATTTGTTTCCGAAATCGGATGCTCCATTTGATGCTTTGATGAGAATCTGTTCGGGCGTCTGGTAGAGCCATTTCCTTGCGGGAAAGGCTTCTTCCCATACACGACCTTCCTCCAAACGCGGATAGGAAGTCATATAAACAGCTGTTCCTGCTACCGGCAGTGAAGCTTTTCCGCCCCCAAGGCGGTCGCGGATTTCGCCTCCCGTTCCGGTTGACGCGCCGTTGAAGGGCTCAACGGTCGTGGGGAAATTGTGCGTTTCCGCTTTTAACGAGATGACGCTGCCGATGTTTTTTACGGCGTAAAAATCGGGTTTGTCGCCGCTCAGCGGAGCAAACTGCTCTATTTCGGGTCCCTGCGAAAAGGCCACATTGTCCTTGTATGCCGAAACCAACAAATTGGGGTTGGTTTGCGATGTTTTCTTGATCAATTGAAACAGCGAACGCTCTTTTTCTTCGCCATCGATAATAAATTTGCCGTTGAAAATCTTATGTCGGCAATGCTCGGAATTTACCTGCGAAAAACCAAAAACCTCGCTATCAGTCAGTTTTCGGTTCATTTTCTTGCTCACGCCGTTCAGATAATCGATTTCTTCGGGGCTGAGCGCCAAGCCTTCTTTTTCGTTATACGCGGCAATGTTGTCGATATAGATGACCGGATCGGGTTGTTTGTCGATGGTGAAAATTTGCTGGTCGAGCCGTTTATAAACCCGCTGCAACATCGGGTCGTGGTCGTCTTGGCCTTCGGCAACCGGACAATACTCCTCGATACGGGAAATCCCGTCAATACCCATGTTTTGAGTAATTTCCACCGCACAGGTACTCCACGGCGTAATCATTTCGCGGCGCGGCCCGATAAATGTCCCTTCGACCTGTGGCTCGTTCAGCATTTCGGCGTTCCCGAAAAGCCATTTCAGTTTATCGACGGTTTCGTTTGTGAACAAATATTCAACCTCAACGGCGATAATGTTCTGTGATAGGGTTCTGAAAAAAGAAATCATATTGCGAAGACGGTTTCAAATTTTTATCTGCAAAGTTAATGAAAAGGGACCGATAATTCGTTATTCGTTCCCTAAACTTTCAAGCTATTTTTGTCCGTTTTAATAATTGGACGTATCTTTGTATCTTGAAAACAAAAAATCAGTGAACTTTTGTTCGCTGCAATTTTGCGGTAAATGTTGGAAATCGTACTTAAAGGAATTATAATCGGAGTGTTGGTGTCTGCTCCAATGGGACCTACCGGTATCTTATGCGTCCAGCGCACATTGAACCGGGGGCGCTGGCACGGGTTTGTTACCGGATTGGGAGCGACCCTGTCGGATGTGCTGTATGCCTCTATAACGCTACTCGGCGTGAGCCTGATAACCGATTTTTTGGAAAAAAACGAAGTGCTTTTGCAGGTGGCCGGAAGCGCCGTGTTGATTGTTTTCGGGTATGCCGTATATCGCACCAACCCCTTGAAAAGTCTGAAGCCCAACGAACCCCTCCCCGAAACCCGCTACACTAAAGATTTTATCTCGTCTTTTTTTCTTACGGCATCCAACGTCATCATCATCTTTGTATTTTTCACGCTTTACGCGCGTTTCAGTGTCAACCCTTCCGACGGCGGATTGTGGGGACACATTGTCAGCATTGCGGCAATTGCCTCCGGCGCGGTTGCTTGGTGGTTTTTCATCACCGCATTTGTATCGTATCTGCGTAAGCATTTCAACCGCAAGGGATTGGTGCTGTTGAATCGAATTATAGGAATTGTGCTGATTGCCATTGGGATCGTGGGTGTAGTTACGGGATTCCTTGCCGTATATTGAAGATCTCATTCTGCCCCCGCAAACAACAAAAACCGGATTGCAAAGTCGCAATCCGGTTTTTTGTAGTGTCTGCTTCGGCTAACCGAAGCATCATTTCATTTCAACTTCTTCTTTCAGGTCAATTTCGCTGCCGTCTTTGTCGTAGAACAGGTATTGAAGGAATCCCAAACTTTGGTCGGGAATCACTTTGAAGGCAACGCCATATTTCTTACGCCATTTGTACTTCAACGAAAACAAACCTTGTTGAATGTACGCTGCCACATACGGATGTATGTGCAGGACAAATTTCTTCACTTTCAATTTGTTGACCAAATAGTCGATTTTACCTTCCAGCGTGTCGGTAAATAATATCGACGATTTTATGGTTCCTTTACCGAAGCAAGTGGGGCATTCCTCGCTGGTGGTAACTTCCATTTCGGGGCGTACGCGCTGACGGGTTATCTGCATAAGCCCAAATTTGCTCAATGGGAGGATGTTGTGCTTGGCCCGGTCTTTCGACATAAACTCTTGCATCTTAGAGACCAGCTTGTTGCGATGTTCTCCATTGCTCATATCGATGAAGTCGATAACGATAATCCCCCCCATATCCCTCAAACGAAGTTGGCGGGCGATTTCCTCGGCGGCAGCCGAGTTCACCTCAAAAGCATTGTCCTCCTGTCCGAGCGCCGATTTGTTGTTGCGGTTTCCGCTGTTCACGTCTATCACGTGTAAGGCTTCGGTGTGCTCGATAATCAGGTAGGCGCCGTTTCTAAACATAACGGTTTTTCCAAAGAGCGATTTTATTTGTTTCGTAATGCCGAAATTATCGAGGATCGGCAATCGTCCCGAATACAATTTTACGATATTTTTCCGTTCGGGAGCGATTACGCTGACGTATTCGGCAATTTGTTTACACACGTCTTTATCATTGACGTGTATTTGTTCAAACGACGGGCTGAAGATGTCTCGAAGGAGCGCCACCGTGCGTCCTGTCTCTTCATAAATGAGCGACGTGGCTTTGGCCTTCATCAACTTTTCGCTGGTTTCTTCCCATCGTTTAACCAATAACTTGAGTTCCGCGTCGAGCTCTGCAACTCTTTTGTCCTCGGAATTGGTACGGATGATTACGCCGTAATTCTTTGGTTTAATACTTTGAATCAGTTGGCGAAGACGTGTGCGTTCCTCACGCGACTTGATTTTTTGCGATACCGACACGCGGTCGATAAACGGAATAAGAACCATAAATCTTCCCGCGAAAGAAATCTCGGACGTTAGCCGAGGACCTTTCGTGGAAATGGGCTCTTTCGCAATTTGCACCAGCACCTCCTGTCCTACTTTCAGCACGTCGGTGATCGAGCCTTCTTTCTCGATATCGGGCTGAAGCCTCAGCTTGGAGATTTGCGGGATTTTCTTCTTGTCTTCCAACTGCTTCTGAAAGTACAGAATCGAGTTGAACTCTACCCCTAAATCCAAATAGTGAAGAAAAGCGTCCTTTTTGTGTCCAACATCCACGAATGCAGCGTTGAGGGCGGGCATTAACTTTTTTACCCTTCCCAGATAGATGTTTCCAACCGCGCAGGATGCGTCTTGCGCTTCTTTCTGAAGCTCTACGAGTTTCTTGTCTTCGAGAACTGCAATGGTGATCTCTTTGGGTTGGACATCTACGACAAGTTCACTTACCACAATGTTTGTTTTTAATGTTTTTTATTCAGGCTTCTGTTCTTTGGGGGAACCGGGTGTTTTCACAAACGAGGCCCCTCAAAAAATAGACAAAGAACAAACTTAAATCTCTTGAAAAGTCGGTTAAGTTTGTTCTTTTGATATTTTGGTAAAAAAAGACGTGATCGATCTATTTGTTTTTCTTCTTGTGCCTATTTTTTCTCAGTCTTTTTTTCCTCTTGTGAACAGACATTTTATGCCTTTTTCTCTTTTTACCACTTGGCATTTTCTAACTCTCCTATTTTATTACCCTGTTATTATTTATTTCTTCACTTGAGCCACAAATGTTTTCGCCGGTTTGAACGCCGGAATATTGTGTTCGGGAATAATGATAGTGGTGTTTTTGGAGATGTTACGGGCTGTTTTTTTAGCTCTCTTTTTTACGATGAAGCTGCCAAAACCTCTTAAATACACGTTTTCTTTGTTCGATAACGAATCTTTCACTACATCCATAAAGGATTCTACAGTTGCCAAAACCGATGCCTTATCTACGCCGGTACTTTTTGCAATTTCGTTTACAATGTCTGCTTTTGTCATTTTCTTTTTATTTTTATAATTAATACTTATAAGTAATTTTTTGGATTGCAAATATATAGCTTTTTTTATTAGCTAAAAAATAAAACAAGCCTAATTTCTATTTTTTTTGCAAAAATTCTTCATTTCAAGCGATTTTAACGTAGTTTTGTACATAAAATCGACGATATATGACAAACGACGATAGAGAAAATCATCCCATAAGCATACTTTTACAACGCTGGTATTCACAAAACAAACGGGAATTGCCGTGGAGAGAAACGTTCGACCCGTACAAAATCTGGATATCGGAAATTATCTTGCAGCAGACACGAATCGATCAGGGAATGGACTATTACCTGCGTTTTATCGTGCAGTATCCCGATGTCTTGTCGCTCGCCGCCGCGTCCGAAACCGACGTGTTGAAACTCTGGCAGGGTCTCGGTTATTATTCCCGCGCAAGAAACCTGCACGCCGCGGCAAAACAAATCGAAGATCGATTTATGGGGAAATTCCCGACAAGCTACGACGATATTCTTTCGTTGAAGGGTATCGGCGAATATACGGCCGCCGCCATTGCTTCCATCGCTTACAACCAGCCTTATGCCGTAGTGGACGGCAATGTTTATCGCGTACTGTCGCGCTTGTTCTCCATAGCCACGCCGATAAATTCCACTGAGGGCAAAAAAATTTTCGCCGCTACGGCACAGTCGATTCTCGATCCTCGGCATGCCGCAGCGCACAATCAGGCCCTGATGGATTTGGGGGCAACGGTCTGTACGCCCAAACTGACAAAATGCGGCGTCTGTCCGCTGCAACCGGTGTGCCTTGCCTGCGAACGGAAAGAGGTGGAACATTTTCCCGTGAAAACCATAAAAACGACCGTAAAAAACAGGTATTTCCACTACTTCCACATTATTAACAGGGGTTACATCTGGATTCGTGAACGCAGAGAAAAAGACATCTGGAAAAACCTGTACGAATTTCCTTTAATTGAAACCGATATCCCGATGGATCTCGCGGAACTGCAAAAAACAAAAGCTTTCCGAAATTTGTTTTCGCAAGTTACAAACCCCGTTTTCAGCGCCCCGTATCAAACCATACACAAACTTTCGCACCGTAACATTTTTGCGTCTATTTACCGCGTAACGCTTAGCGGGAAACAGGATGAGTTGCCCTGTCCCAACTTAAAAATCTCCGAAAACAGGTTGCCGGAATATCCCATATCGCAATTGATTCATAAATATTTAAAAACAATTTAAGAAAAAATATTGCACAACAAAAAAATATTCGTACATTTGTTGTTGACTCAAACTTTAATCCAAAATTATAAGAATTATGTCGGTAAATAAAGTTATTTTAGTAGGAAACGTAGGAAAAGACCCTGAAATCAAGTACTTTGACAACGACAACGCGAAAGCGAATTTCCCGTTGGCTACAAGTGAAAGAGGCTATACAGCCGCTAACGGCACTCAAGTACCTGAGAGGACAGAATGGCACAATATTGTGTGCTGGAGAGGATTGGCTCAAATCGTAGAGAAATTTGTAAGGAAAGGCTCTCAATTATACATTGAGGGAAAAATCCGTACCCGTTCTTACGACGACCAAAACGGAATCAAACGGTATATTACCGAAATTTTTGCCGACAACATTGAATTGCTCAACCGTAAAAGCGCTGAAAATGCAGGCGTTGGTGGAGCAAATCCGGTTGTCGAAAAACCCGAATCGCCGGATGCCACATTTTCGAGTAACGAAAATTCAGGCGTTGATGATTTGCCTTTTTAAATAAATCATCGTACTTTTGCAGGGAATGTTTTAGTTCTTACCTCATTGAGCGGAAAGGGCTAAGACATTCCCTTTTGTTTCACTAAATTTACAGCACTTGGACCCTGACCCTTATTCTCATCTGCTTTCAATTGTGTTGGCCGCAGCGCCTCTGCCGTCGGACTGTCTGTTGTTTGCTCTGCTTATCATCCTTATTTTATTGAACGCCGTCGTTTCCGGGTCGGAAGTCGCTTTTTTCTCCCTTGGCGAAAAAGGTGCGGAAGATGCCCGCTCCGGTGTGCGTGAAAAAGACAATCCTGTTTCGCAGTTCGTTGAAAACCCCGAAAAGTTGCTCGCTTCTATCATCATTGTATATAATGTATTGAATGTTGCAATTATCGCCCTCGTTTTTTACCTGTCGGAACGCTTCTTTCCTTTCCAAGTGAACAGAACCATGCAGGTGGCGTTGGAGTTGGTTTTTGCCGTTTCCATCGTGCTTCTTTTCGTAGAAATCACACCCAAATTCTTGGCACGTAACAATCCGGCGCGTTTTACCGAACGGTTTGCCCGATTCATACGGATATTGAATACCGCAATGTCTCCCTTTTCTTCACTGTTGGTACATTCTACAAACATTTTCAGTAAATCGTTCATTCAGCGCAAGCACGAAATATCGATGGACGATTTGTCGAAAGCCCTCGAAATCACGTCAAACGAGATGGCGCACGAGCAGGAAATAGACATGCTTGAAGGTATCATCCGCTTCAAAGACAAAACGGTGGATGACATCCTCATTACGCGCAGCGATATGGTAGCGCTCGATCTTCAAACACCTTTCAGAGAAGTTGTTCATTTCATCATCGATGCCGGATATTCGCGGATTCCGGTTTACGAAGAAAATCCCGACAACATCAAAGGAATCCTCTATGTGAAAGATTTGCTGCCGCACCTCAATAAATTGGACTCTTTCCGCTGGCAATCGCTTGTCAGACAGGCCTATTTTGTGCCTTCCACAAAACGAATCGATGATTTGTTGGAAGAATTTCGCGCCAACAAAAACCACATGGCTATTGTGGTGGATGAATATGGCGGGACAATGGGGCTGCTAACGATGGAAGACATCCTCGAAGAAATTGTAGGCGACATCAGCGACGAGTATGACGAAGAAACCAAATGCTACACCCTTGCTCCAGACGGCTCTTATCTTTTCGAAGGGAAAACGACCCTCGAAGAATTTATCAAAATAACGGGCGTTCCCGAATCGGATTTCGAAGCGATTGCCGAAGATGTGGACACCCTTGCGGGCTTGATGCTGGAAGTGAAAGGCGATTTCCCGAAACGCAAAGAAGTCGTTTTGTACAAACATTATACCTTTCAGACGGAGGAAATGAACAAACGCCGCATCGTGAAAGTGCGGTTCGTTCCGCCGAAAAAGGGGAATGGAACGATTCCAAATAGTTGATTTGTTAACAGGATGTTGGTTCGCGACGAACATATAGATAAAGACGGTAAATTGGGCATCTGGAAAATAGAAGAACCGCCCGACGAGCTGTTGCAGCTTTTCCCCGAATCGTTGCGAAGCCGCGCTGCATCGCACATCGAAAACCTCCGATCCGAAAAACGAGTTACAGAATGGCTGTCCACACGGCTGCTCTTGCTGCAACTGCTAAACGAGGATAAAATTGTCCACCACCATCGCAACGGACAGCCCTATCTGACCGACCAATCGTATCGCATCAGCATATCCCACACCAACAATTATGCGGCAATTCTGTTGCACCCTTTCCGAAAAGTGGGCATTGACGTGGAATATCGCTCCGAAAGAGTCGCCAAGATTTCTTCGAAATTCATTTCTCCAGAAGAATTTGTCGATGAGTCGCAAAAACTGCTTCACCAAACGCTGCTATGGTCGGCCAAAGAAACGCTGTTTAAAATTATCGGCGAAGATGCCATCGATTTCCGCTGCCACCTTCACATTCACCCGTTTAGTCCCCAAAGCCAAGGCGTAATGACCGCATCGGAAACAAAAACACCGGAGAGGCGTCTGTTTGAAGTCCATTACGAAGTTTTTCCCGAATACGTGCTGACTTGGGCAGTAGCATAAAAAACGCAAAGAAAAGAGTTATCGCGAGAAATTAATTTTTTGTATCGGTTCTACGCCGATACCGGAGCGGTCGGAAGCGATAATTTTCCCGCTTTCGAGCTTCGCGCCCTCAAAACAATCGTTTCCAATAAGCAGAGCGCCGTCCAAATCGGCAAAATCCAAACCCGACGAGAGTTGCGCCGCCGCCGATATGGCGCAGGATGTTTCTGTCATGCACCCTATCATCACTTGCATACCCAGTGCACGGGCAAAATTGCGCATTTTCCACGCTTCGCGCATGCCGGTACATTTCATCAGTTTGATGTTGATGCCCGAAAATGCGCCTTTCATTCGCTCCACGTCGTGCAAGCGTTGCACCGATTCGTCGGCGAAGATGGGCAGGGGGCTTTGCTCCGTGAGCCATGCGATGTCGTCGAGAGCGTATTTCGACATCGGCTGTTCCACCATCACGATGCCTTTTTCTTTCAACCAGTGAATCATGTCCAACGCATGGCGTTTGTCTTTCCATCCTTGGTTGGCATCCACGGCTAAGGGCAAATCCGTTACGGAACGGATAGTCTCGATCATGCGCTTGTCGTCGGGGCCGCCGACCTTCACTTTCAGGATGTTGAACCGTCCCAAGGCTTCGCGCGTCTTCTCGCGGATAACTTCGTCGTCGGGATCGATACCAATAGTGAAGGTCGTGTCGGGAGCTTTACGCTTGTCCAAACCGTACATTTTGTACCACGGTGCGCCGATCATTTTTCCCAACAAATCGTGTAGCGCAATATCCACCGCCGCTTTTGCCGCCGTGTTGTTGATGGCGATGCTATCGACATATTCCAAGATCTCCTCCAAATTAGCGGGATCCGAAAAGGCCGACAGATCTATTTTTTTCAGAAAATCGATAACCGAAGCCTGTGTCTCTCCCAAATAGGGGGGGAGCGACGCCTCACCGTAACCGGCAAGTCCGTCGTATTCGATTTTTGTGAGTACCACAGGCGTCGTTTTTCGCGAAAAACCGGAAATGGTAAACGTATGGTTGAGTTGCAGGTCGTAAGGAGTCCACGTAAGTTTCATTTTGCCCGATATATTGGTTGATTTTTTGGGTTGTTGAGCAACAGACGGCAAGGCCGGAACGGCTATCGCCGCAGCTGCCACAGCCGATGATTTGATGAATTGACGACGGTTTTGCATTTTTCTGATTGAAATTTAAAGAGTTATTGTTTACGTGAAATTCTAAATGTATTTTTATCCGATTTTTATTGATAAAATTCATTTTCCCGAATCTCATCTATTCCTTTGGTATTCACCGCTCCGATAATGCGTTTCGAGCGCAAATAGCGCTTTGTGTTGTATTCGTCATAAAGGGCATCGTCCGGATTGAAACTGCTGATGCGAATGTAATCCGAAGCGTGGATAAAGCGTTTGTCGCCTATATAAATACCGACATGTACCACACGTTCCTTAGGATTTTCGGCATTGGGTTTCGTCCCGAAGAACATCAGGTCTCCCTGTTGCAAGCCTTCAAATGTTCCGTCGGGATCTGCGTCGATTCCGTATTTTACTTGCTGCGAGGCGTCCCGTGCCAAAATAATTCCGTTCAGGAAATAGACCGTTTTGGTAAATCCGCTGCAATCGACCCCTTTGGTGGATGTGCCGCCCCAAAAATAAGGCACGCCTTTGAATCGGCAGGCGGTCGATACGATGTTTTCTCCGGTCAATTCGATGCTTTTCAACCAATCTTTTTCTCTCGCGGCATCCCGTTTGACAATATATGCTTCGCGGCCGTCGGGATATACAACGTGAAAATAATTACCCGAAACTCTTTTCAACGCCAGCCTGTCGCCTGCTACCAAATCCGAAACGGGTTGTGCGTCGAGATCGGGCTTTTCGTAAGATCTTGCGTAAAACGATGTGATTACAATTTGGGGAGTTGACAGATGCGTTTGTAATTCTTTTTTAGTCATCGGCTCAACCGAACCGTTTACCCAACCGATGTATTTATCGGGTGTCTGAACGCGCCTCCATACACCTTTTTGTTCCAAAATTCTAAGAGGCGTTCCCATCAAGGCTTGCGTAACGATTTCGGCATCGTAGCCGCCTTCTTCGCGGATATATGCCGCCGAATTGTAAACCACACCCCAAGTTTTTTCGCATAGCTTGCGGTCGGGCAACAAAAGAATGCTGTCTTTCACTTTCGGAGATAGCTTTTTTGCTTCCGATATCAATTCGCGATAAGCCGCCACGTTCGTCGTTTTGCCCTTCAACACCAACGAATCGCCGCGTTGCAATGCTTTAATATCAAAAACCTCAACCCGCGTATCCGGAGCGTGTTTTTCTTTCACAGAAGCAACAACATCTTGAATGTCTTTTGTTTGAGCCATAGCCGACAAGATAAATAAAGCGCAAAATAGAACCGAAAGAGTTAGTGTTTTTTTCATTTTTGCAAATGCTCTAAATCTTTCGCAATTTACAAAAATTCCCCTCAAGAAAAAGAGTTTTCATGAAAATTTTTTCCAGATTCAGAAATGACGAACGATTTCTTCCATAGCCTTATCCAAGCCATCGACGTTCTTGCCGCCGGCTTGCGCGAAAAACGGCTGTCCGCCGCCGCCGCCCTGAATATACTTTGCGGCTTCGCGAACGATGTTTACGGCGTTCAAACCGGCTTGCACAAGATCGTCTGACAGCATCACGGTGAGCGAGGGTTT
>JAISUH010000021.1 GCA_031272205.1 Dysgonamonadaceae bacterium
CGGCGCACGAGTTCTAAGGCTTTTTCGTTTTCCGGAGCGGGTTTGAGGGTAGTTTTACATTTTTTGTTTTTAAGCCAAGTGAGAGCGTTGGTGCTATCGGAATATATCGGAAGATTGCTGCCTTTTTGCGTTAAAAGCGCCAATGCATGCACTATTGCGAGAAATTCGCCTATATTGTTTGTGCCATGAATCGGGCCGAAATGGAAAATCTGTTTTTTTGTTGCGGTATCCACACCGCGATATTCCATCATTCCGGGGTTGCCCGAACATGCGGCGTCAACAGCGATACTCGGATAAATTATTACGGCATTTTCAGCCGTTTTTTCAATAGTTTTTTTCGTTTTTGCCATACAAAAGAAATAATTTTCAAAGGTAAAGTTTTTTTTTCAATAAAAAAAACCTAATTTTGCAAAGATTTATTAATCAGAATGAACGAAGAAAAAAAACTGAAAATTTTTCTGATCGGCTATATGGGGAGCGGAAAAACGACTCTGGGCAAATATATTGCGCAGAAAACGGGCTTGCAATTCATTGATATGGATTTATTTATTGAAAACCGCTACCACAAAACGATTAACGCTATTTTCGACGAGCGCGGGGAAGACGGTTTTCGACAGATTGAACGTAACGAATTGGCCGACATCGCACAGTTTGAAAACGTTGTCGTATCGACGGGCGGCGGACTGCCCTGTTTCTTCGATAACATTGATTTGATGAACGATTCGGGCATTACAGTCTATCTTAAAACCAATGAAGATCTGTTGGTCGATCGCTTGTATAAAGCGAAAGAAAAACGTCCTTTGATCAGGAATAAAAACCGTGATGAATTGCGGGTTTTCGTAAAAGAGAACCTGCAAAAAAGGGAAATTTTTTACAATAAGGCAAAAATTATTTACGATTGCAATCATCTGTTTCGTAAAACCGATTTTGAAGCCAAATCTAACGAACTGATAAGTCTAATTTACTCATTTATATAATGGAAAACTTGAAACAAGCGGGTAGCGCGCCGAAAGAGATGCTCCAAAAGTCAGGAACAAACTCTCGAAACCAACTGACAATCGGTATTCCGAAAGAATCGCTGCGGAGGGAAAAACGGCTTGCCCTCACGCCCGAAGCGGTTGATTTGGTTACCGAAGCAGGTTATAAAGTGGTTTTGGAATCGGGCGCGGGCGAAGGAATCAATTATTCCGACAATACCTATTCCGAAGCAGGGGCTGTAATTGCCGATCGCAACGAGGTTTTCGCCTCGGATTGCATATTTAAGATTGCGCCGCTTACGGAAGAGGAAACGGCATTGACCAAGAAAAAGGCTATGGTTTTCAGTATGCTGCAAATTCCCGACTTTTCGGCGCGCGGATTGCAGGCTATGGCGGAGAAAAACCTGACTGCGGTGGGTTACGAACTGCTCACCGACGGCGCTACCTACCCCATTCGCGATGCTATTTCGGAGATCGAAGGTATTGCAGCAATCTCCGTTGCGTCGGGGTTTATGAGCAACGAGCGCGGCGGGAAAGGCATCCTTCTGGGCGGAATACCGGGTGTTTCTCCGTCGGAAGTAGTGATTATCGGTGCGGGAGTGGCCGGCACGGTAATTGCCCGAATAGCGATAGCGATGGGGGCTACCGTAAAAGTTTTCGACAACGATCTGAAAAAACTCGGCAAATTGCGGAAAGAACTCGGAATGCCGATTTTCACGTCGGTTTTCCAACCAAACGTTTTGCTCAACGCTTTTCGCTCAGCCGATGCGGTGATAGGCGCGATGCGCTTTATCGACGAACCTGTTCGTTCGGTGATTTCGGAAGACGTTATCCGCGCAATGAAAAAAGGCTCAATCATTATTGATCTTCGCATCACTGAAGGCGGCTGTTTTGAAACAACCTGTATGTTACCCGATAAAAACCAATATGTTTTCGAGAAACACGGGATTTTGCACTATTGCACGCCAAATGTGAGCTCGCTTGTAGCCCGCACCACATCAATGGCGCTCAGCAATGTTGTCGCTCAAATAATACTGCAAATGGGCGATACGATGGGGCGAAGCGGAATCGGACAGTCGGAAAGCATCTTACGGTCAGGATTTTATATGTTTGCAGGCAAGTTGGTGAACCAATACGTTGCAAAATGTTTCAATTTACCCGCGCATGACCTCGGATTATTTCTGTCGGCCTATTAACGATTTTAAGGAATTGTTCTCTCTCCGGTAGTCGGCCCCGCAACAGTCAGTTTTCCGTCGTCGGAAATTTCCATCGGGTCGATAAACACAACCCTATTGTCGCCGGTTGCCTCTGTGCGTCCGTGATACACGCAATACAGTTGTCCGTTGATATTGAGCGCCATACAGTGTCCGGTTCCTGTAACATTTCCGCCTGTTTCGGTATTTTTTTGCAAAACAGGATTATTTGCCGCTTTTTCGAACGGGCCTAAGGGGGTTTTCGATACAGCATAACCGACTGCATAATTTTTTCCGCCAAAAAAGTTCGACGAATAAAGGATAAAGTATGTATCGCCCTGTTTCAGAAGGAAAGAGCCTTCCGTCCAGCGGCGATTCACTTCGTGCGATGTTACCGAGCGACTTTCCCATTCCGACTGTGGATCGTCCATTTTTGCGGGAGGACAAAGCAGCAATTTCGGCTCGCCGATAACGCCCGAAAAATCGGGTTTTAACTCAACTCCATAAACCCAACTTTCTTCAATTTCGTTGTACATACCCTGCTTTTTCGCCCACTCCGCAACTTCGCTTTCGACCGGATGTTTGTAGCAACAACGCGAATAATAGAGATACACTCTTCCGTTGGCGTCGAACAACAGATTGGCGTCGATAATCGGATAGCCGGGGTCGAAAAGAGGTCGATTGAACATCTCGACAAACGGGCCCGTCGGATTGTCGGCAACAGCCGCTCCGATGCGGAAATTTTCCTCTTCGCCCGTCGGATTTTCTTTCCAGTTGGCGCTGTACCACAAATAATATTTCCCGTCGCGCTCATAGACTTCGGGAGCCCAGAAACAATCGACAGTCCACGAATCGGGCGTTGCGCCGCGATAAATCTGACCTTCGTCCGTCCATTCGGTCAAATCGGTTGAAGAATATGCTTTGAAACCGTCTAAATTGTCGGATGTTCCGTACAAATAAAATTTTCCGTCGGAACTGTGCAGCAAGAAAGGGTCGCCGAAGGCTATCGGCAATGGATTGACAAACGTTGCCCCTATTGCCGGTTTCACCTGCTGAGAACGATGACAGGATATGAAACCGGCAAAGAAACAACCAACAATAAGATACAAACAGTTAATACGCTGTGTCATTGTGTATAAACTGCATTTATTTGACGAGAGCTTTGGTTCTGAAAGGAATTGCATCGGCTTTTTCGACAACTACAACATAAATGCCGGTTGGCAAATCGATGCTTGTTTTTCCGGAGAATGTTTTTGAAGCGGCCAACTGACCGGCGGAGTTATAAACTTTCAAACTCTGTGCTACAGCATCCTCGCCATTAACCGACAAAGATTGTTTCGATCCTGTGACTGCCGGTTTGTAGGGTTTAAATACTTGTATGCCTGACGAGCCGATGGTGAATGTTTTTGTTTCGGCAAACGGGCCTCCGAAATATGCGCCGTTGATCGTCTGAACCGACCATTCATACTCGCCGTCGGGCAAGTTGTAGAGTTCATATCGTTTGTTGGTGAACACATTTCCGAGTTGTTGGGCAACCTTGCGCCAGCCGTCTTTTGCTCCACCGACAACCGAAAGCGGGTTGTACAGCCATTTTCCGGTAGTTTTGTTTTTCAGGGCGAGATTATACGAAAGTCCATTCTTTCCGACATCGCTTGCGGCAGTGCTCCACGTGAACTCTACCATTGTTTCGCCTGATCCGCTGGTAATGGTTGCGTTAAGCCCCGTAGGAGCGGAAGGAAGAGTTGATGCTGTGGGCGAAGTATTGATATGAAAGCCTGCAGCATTTTTTTGCAAGGGGTCTCCGCAATAACCGTTGAGCAACAGATCGACTTTGTAGTCGCCGTTTAGGTCGGCAACAAGCAATCCCTGTTCCGATGCGCCTTGGAAGGATTCCGTACTTTGTGTGAATGTAAATGGCGAATTACCGAGATAGAGTTCCGTAACCTGCGCATTTGCAGATGCTTTCCATCCGCCGCCGAAAACGTCGAGGAAGCCGTCGTTGTTCCAGTCCACAATTATTGAGCCGTGTCCGAAACTGCCCTGACGAGCGACAGATTGTTCCCATGCCTTTGAAATTGCAGTTCCGTTATTTTGGAAAATTCGATAGATAATATCGCTTTCTTCTCCCGAATTGAGGTATCCGTCGCCATGTATCAGCATATCGAGGATTCCGTCGCCGTTAAAATCAGCCCACTGCGAATCGCCGTTGGCTTTTTTGTATTGGACGACAGCGCCCGAATACTGGGTAAGAACGCCAAAACCGTCATTTCTGAAAAGATAGGAAAAACGTTGGGTTTGTTCTCCCGAATTTGCCGAATTCAAATCTGCGGCGTTAATCCACATATCGGGGTAGCCGTCGTTGTCGAAATCCAACACGAAGACTTCCGGTTCTACGAAATTATAATCGATTGGCGCACCTGTATTTGCGCCCCATCTTTCGGTTGCTTTTAGTGCACTATTATCGGCGACAAAACTGCCGTCGGGTTGCTGAAAATAAATCACACAATTTCCTTTGCCCTCGGCGAAGAAATAGTAATCCAGCAGCCCATTCAGGTCAAAATCTGCAAAACCGCATGAAGTAATATCATGCTCTGCTGTACCTTCATAAACCGGATCAAGGATGGGATATGCCGATGCGGGAGCAAGAGTAAAAACTCCGTTTCCGTCGTTGAGGGCGATTCCCGCTTTTACTTCATTGGTGCATCCCCATCCGCAAAAAATCACATCGAGGTCGCCGTCGCCGTCAATATCGCCGAACTGTATATTACCGCCGTTTCCGACGGTTATCACACGGTCGCCGGTTTGTTTTGTCAAGTTTCCTGCGCCATCGTTAATCAGAATAGCGCCATTTTCAGTAGAACCTTTGGATCCGCTTACAATCACGTCCAAATCGCCATCGTTGTCGATGTCTCCGGCGGCGAAAACGCCTTTCCAGATCTCAAGGTTGAGATCGACAAACTGCGCGTTTAGCGACAAAGAGAATGTCGCTGCAAACAAAAGAGTAAAAATCTTTTTCATAAATATTAAATTTAATTATTGATAAAACATTATTAATCAGCAAAATAAGGAGCGACTTTCAGAGTGTTGCTCGGCACTCCGCCCTCGATATAGGGCCAACCGGTTACGGCGTCCCAAAGCACTTCGTCCATCAGCAATGGGCGACGGGTAGCGCCGCCTGCGCTGATCAGCCATGGTTTGTTCACATCCACAGCGTGATAGAGCATAAAGTAACGACCTTTGTCATCTTTGATGATTTCGGCGTTGTGTCCGGGGCCAATCCAGCCTTTCGTGGCGTCGCCCTTCAGGAAAGGAGTGGCTTCGCGGCCGTTTTGGATAATATCGTTGCCGTTCTTGTCCAAATACGGGCCTTTGATGTCGGTAGCGCGGGCTACGGTAAGGTGATATTTGGTATCGGGGCCGTCGCAGCAACTGCCCGAAGAGCCAAAATACCAGAAAACTCCGTCTTTTTCGTATATATACGTGCCTTCAAAACCGTTTCCGGCAATCTGAAACTTGCTGCCAATAAGCGTTTTCATATCGGTAGCATTGATTTCCCAACCCCAGATTCCGGCAAAACTGCCCCAAAAGAGGTAGGAATGTTTGTTACGACCGGTGCCTGTGGTGATAAAGAACTGGTCGATACTGTTGCCAACACCACTCGACTGATTATCAAGCACTTTCCCCAGATCGGTAAATGGGCCGGAAGGATGTTGCGATTTTGCCACGCCCACACCCGGATTGGAATCGCCCCAAAGCGAATTGCTGTAATAGAGGTAGAACAGACCGTCGTTGGGGTTTTGCACAATTTGAGGCGCCCAGATGCCGCCGTTGTGCCACGAGGGTTTGGATGTCGAGGTGAAGGCGTCGCCAAGATATTCCCATTTTACCATATTTTTGGAGCGCACAATGGGAGTAATCCTGTTGATGCCGGTTGCCCAAGTATTTTGGGTTCCGTAGGCATAAAACCACTTATTTCCGGTTTCGTCGGTCGCCCTGATAAAGGTAGGGTCGGCCAAGTCGGGCTCGAAAATCGGGTTTTGATACATAGTATCGGCTGCTGTCGGCGGATCTGTCCAAATCAGCACCTCATCATCTTTTTTGCTGTCGCAAGCCAGCGCAATAATCATTATCAGCGCGGGCATCAGGCAAAAGCCAGTTAAAAGTATTTTTTTCATACTAAAAATTATTTTTATGTTATTAGTTTGCTGCATAGTATATCAGTTTGAATCAGTTGGCGCCAAATATCACCAATTTTTCGCGCTTCATACTTTCGTAATTCCTAATTCCTAATTATTTATACCCCGGATTCTGCTCCAATTCGGGAACCAAATGAATTTCGCGATAGGGAATCGGGAAGCGGTTGCTTTGACCGATAACGAAATTTTGAAATTCGCTGTCGCGGCTTCTGAGCCATGCAACGTTTTCTTCAGTGTCGAACATTCCCCAGCGTTCGAGGTCGAGCCAGCGCCAACTTTCGCCTGCGAGTTCGCAACTGCGTTCGTGGCGGAGTTGGGTTCGCATCTTAGATTGATCGTTGCCGATGCCGGTAAATACGCTCGAATTTTCGAGATTCGGAATATTTGAGCGAGCGCGAACACGATTGATATATTCGTAAGATGCAGAAGTCTGTCCGAGTTCGTTAAGCGCCTCGGCGTACATAAGATAAATATCGGCAAGGCGTACTACTCGGAAATTTATCCCGTTATCTTCGTGTGTTTCTTTGGTTTTCGTGTTCCAGTTGGTATATTTTTTCCAATACACTTTCGACTGGTTCAGTCCCCATGCAGTCCATGTTTTGCCGTAAAACAGTTCGTTAGTTGCGGCAGGATCGTAATAACACAAGGTCGATTTTAGGCGCGGATCGTCTTTGCCGTCTTTCGTTTTCTCGCGCTGGAGGTCGGTTTTCACGATATTGCTTGCCGTTGCGTCGTCGTAAGAACATTCGTTGGCGGGAAGTCCGAGAAATTTAGCGCGTTCCTGACTCAACTGCTCTACCCCATTCACCGGGCCTGACATAAATTGCACTTCAAACAGCGATTCGGCGTTATTTTCGTTTGCTTCGGTAAAGTTATCGTCGTAAGCGACTAAGGAATACAAAGTCTGTCCGGCGCTGTTTTTCAGAGCGAAAATGCTTTCGCTCACCGATTTCACCTTATCCCATTCGTGAAGTTGGCCTGCAACTTTCACCTGCATACCCAAAGCGGAGCCTTTTGTCGCCCGTCCGAGATTCACGGCAGGATTATCCCATTCTGTGGGCAGCAGTTTTTCCGATTCTTCGAAGTCTTTTTGCGCTTGGCGATAAAGGTCGGGCTGCTCGTAAATCACCGTTGCCGCTTCGGCATTGGCGGTTGTATAAATTGGCCCTCTGCCGTAAACTCCGGCAATATTGAAATAGCCAACTCCGCGCAGGAATTGCGCCTGCCCCATAACGCGGTTGCGCGCCTCGTCGTCCATCTCTATACTCGGAGCATTGTCGAGAACCTGATTCGCCCAAAAAATTCCCTTGTACAAGTCGAGCCAAGTATATAGCACACATTCGGCTGCATCGCTGTTTTCCGTGAGGAAATTGGAATACGACACAAAAGTCGGATTTGGCGAAGTGGAATAGCCTTCATCCGAGCGTGAAACGTAGAGTATATGCAACCACCGGCGATATTCGCCATTGAAGCGCAATGCGCGATAGCAGGCATTCAGACCGGCCGACAAGTCGCTTTCTGTTTTCCAGAAATTAGTGGTATCCAACTGATTTGGATTTTTCTGGTCTAATATATCGTCGCAAGCAAAAAAAGATGCTAAAAAAACGATTCCCGTTAAAAAATATTTTAAGTTTTTCATATTCGTAACATTTTAATAATCAGAAAGATATTTGTAAACCGCAAGTAATTGTGCGCACCGGCGGAAAATGTCCGTCGTCGTAACCCTTAGCGTAAACTCCTCCTCCCGAAATTTCAGGATCCAAGCCTGAATAGCCGGTCAGAGTGAACAGGTTTTGCGCACCCACATAGATGCGCAAGGTCTCGATCATCTTAGTCTGTTTCAAGATGTTAGCCGGAATGGTATATCCCAGTTGAATATTTTTCAGACGCAGATAATCGCCTTTTTCTATCCAGCGATCGCTGTAGCCGATAATATTGTCGGTTTGTCCCAAATACGGGCGCGGCGTGGTGTTTGAAGTGCCTTCGCCTGTCCATGGTTTAAGATTTTTGGGCAGGTTGGTGGTTTCATCCATTCTTTCCAACCAGTATTTTGCGTTGTTGTAAACGAGATTTCCATAGACGCCAAACAAGAAGAGGTTGAAATCGAAGCCTTTATACTCGCACGAAATGGTCAGACCGGCTTCAAAATCGGGGAAAGGACTGCCGATAAACTCGCGGTCTTCTTCCGAAATCACTCCGTCGTGGTTCAAATCTTTGTAGCGAATATCTCCGGGAGCGGCATTGGGTTGAATCAAGGTTGATTCTTCTTCGCCTGTTGTCGCATTGGTTGTTGTAATCGAGTGAGCATAGACCTCGTCCCAATTTTGGAAAATTCCATCTGTACGAAGAGTGTAGAACTCTCCAAGCGAGCGTCCTATCGCACTTTGGCTCGTGCCGTTGAGTCCGGCGAAATAATAATCGTCGCCGTTGAGTTCCAGCACTTTGTTGCGCGTTGCTGTTACGTTCAGGGCTACATCGTATTTGAAAGCGTTTTGCGTTTCGCGATAACCCAACTGAATTTCTATACCTTTATTATCCAATTTTCCGTAATTTATCCACGGGTTGATGTCGGTACCTCGCGACCAAGGCATTGCTTTCTCGATGAGCAAATCACGCAATCGAGCCTGAAAAGCGTCAACAGAGCCATACAGATGTTGGCCGAAAAGCGAGAAATCTAAGCCGATATTGTAAGTTTCGCGGGTTTCCCAGCGCAAGTCGGGGTTAGCCATACCATTCTGGATTTGCCCGGTATAGAGTTTCGGATCGGAACCGAAAATGCCCACTCTGTCGCCTGAAACGATATAAGTTGCATATTTATATGCCGGAATAGCGCCTTGATTACCGGCTTTTCCGTAACTCAAACGCAGTTTCAAGTCGTTGATCCACTCAATCTGTTTCATAAAATTTTCCTCTCCGACTCGCCATCCGAGCGAAGCGCCGGGGAAGAGAGCATGCCTGTAATTCGGCCCAAACAGCGAAGATCCGTCGCGACGGATATTGAACTGCAACAGGTAACGGCCTGCATAATTATAATTGATACGTCCGATAAACGAAGAAATCATTGCAACGACCGATTCGTTGCCCGAAGCATCGAAAGGCTTTTCTGACGACGACTGGTCGATAACCCAAAAACCTTCGGCAAGCATATTGTAGCCGGTAACCCCATTGCCTCTGCGAGCCTGTTTTTGAGCCGTATAGCCTACCAAAGCGTCAAAATTGTGCTTTCCGATGCTGTTTTTGTAGAACAGAGTATTTTCCCACAGCCACGACTGCAAATCACCGTTCCCTTCATACAGACTTGTTTCATAGTCGCTGCCGGTGAGGTATCGCAGTTGCTTGTACGTAGTCTTGTACTTGTCGTACCAATTGAAATACTCGATTCCGATGTTGGTTTTGAACTGCAAATTTCTGATCGGCTCTATTTGCAGGTATGCATTTCCGATGATACGGAGGTTATACTGTCTGCTGTCGCGGGTTTCCTGAAGGCCGACCGGATTTGTACCGTAGGTTTGATAAGCCGAACTTCCATAGCCGTATTCACCGGGTCGATCGGGATCATAAACAGGGATGATCGGCGGCATACGAACAAGGTCGATAAATGGCGATCCTTGCAGCGTTTTCGTTGTTGAGCGACCGATCATCATATTTTCGCCAAGCGTAAAAATACCTTTTCTTGTTTCGACATTGCTGCGGACGGTAAGTTTGTCGTGAAATGGCCCGATAACCGTTCCGTCTTCGTTGTACAGATCGAACGAAAGCATATAATTGCCGTTTTGATTCCCACCCGAAACGCTGACATTATAATCTTTTGTCAATCCCGTTTTGTAGAAAGCCTCTTGCCAGTCGGTATTTGTCAAGACCTGTCCCTGAGCGGGTTCGCCCGGCCAAACCTTGTCGGCGTTCTCGTAAGCCAGACGATTGATGCGCAAAAATTCGAGGCTGTTCATCATCTCATAGCGCTTTGCAATCTGCGAAACGCCCAAAGTGCCTGTAAACCTGATTTTGGGGGCTCCATCGCCGCCTTTTTTCGTTGTGATAAGAATTACGCCGTTCGCGCCGCGAGCGCCATAAAGCGCTGTAGCGGAAGCATCTTTAAGCACCTGAACGCTTTCCACGTCGTGCATATTGAACTGGCGTTGCGATGCCTCAAGAATCATTCCGTCGATCACATACAGCGGGGCGACGCTGTTGAAACTGCCAATGCCGCGAATCACGATATCGGCGTCGGAACCCGGAGTTCCCGCTGTTGTAACATGCACGCCGGTAGCAAGTCCCTGCAATGCCTGCCCTATTCCGGGCAAGGTCATCTTGTCGATCTGTTTGGTATCGACAACCGCTATTGCACCGGTAATTTCCTTTTTACGCTGTGTACCGTAAGCGACTACAACCACCTGCTCAAGTACATTATTATCCTCTTCAAGAACAATATTATACTCTGATGCAGAAGACGTTACCGTAATCTCCACAGTTTTGTAGCCAACATAAGAGTAACGCACTTTGACATTTCCTGCTACCGACAGCCTGTACTCGCCGTCGATATTGGTAACAGTACCTTTGCCTGTTGACATATCCTGCACTGAAACGCCGATCATCGGCTCTTGCTGATTGTCGATTACTTTTCCCGATATAATTTTTTCGGGAGGCGAAGATTGCGCGTGAATCCTATTATAGCACAGAATCGTGCATAACAGAAAGAAAAGTGTGATAATTTTCGTTCTTCTCATAATAGTTCATATAAATTAATAAATTTTTTTCAAAGATAACAACAATACAACAAAGTTAATGAAAAAATTTTTGCAAAGAAATGTATTTTCTTACATTTTCGGATTTTGAGAGAATTTTACAATTTTTTGATAAAATTTTACAAGAAAAGTGGGAGAATAACTCAAGCAATTTTTATTTTGCGCTCAACTTTTACTACCTTTGCAGCGTGGAAATTGATTATAAATACATAAATAAGAAAATTGAGGGACGGATTTTCGCCGTTATTTCGGAAGAAGCCGACCGCCTCGGAGTTGATGCTTACGTGGTCGGAGGCTATGTTCGCGATATATTTCTCGGCCGGAAGTCGAAAGATATTGACGTGGTTTGCGTCGGAAGCGGAATAGAACTTGCCGAAGCGGTTGCCGACAAACTCAAGAAAAGCAGTACTCTTACGGTATTTAAGAATTTTGGCACTGCTCAGGTGAAATATCGGAACACGGAAATCGAATTTGTGGGCG
>JAISUH010000046.1 GCA_031272205.1 Dysgonamonadaceae bacterium
GGTGCCGATGAAAAAAGGCTGCAGTCCCGAAGACGTTACCAAAGGCGCTCTCTATCTGATGGAACAGACGGGCGAAACCGGTCAGGCGCTGCCGATTACGGGAGGACAGGTGATGCTGGGGTAGAGGAGCCAAGAATAAAGAAGAATAAGTAATATGAAAACAAAAGCAGTCCGATTATACGGAAAAAGCGATTTGCGGCTCGAAGAGTTTGAGCTTCCGCAAATCAGGGAGAATGAGATTTTGGCGAAAGTAGTGTCCGATTCGTTGTGCATGTCGTCGTACAAAGCGCAAAGTCAGGGAACGGAACACAAGCGTGTGCCGAATGATGTGGCTGAAAATCCCATCATTATCGGGCATGAGTTTGCAGGCGAGCTTGTAGAGGTAGGTACAAAATGGGCGCATAAGTTCAAGGCGGGCGATAAATTTTCTATCCAACCCGCACTGTATTACGAGGACGGTCCGGTGGGCGTTCTCAGTGCGCCGGGTTACAGTTACCGATACATCGGCGGAGATGCCACTTACGTGATTATCCCCAACGAGGTAATGGAAAAAGATTGCTTGTTAGCTTATCATGGCGAAGGTTTTTATCCCGCATCGCTGTCCGAGCCGCTTTCGTGCGTTATAGGCGCGATGCATGCCAACTATCATACCACGCCCGGCAGTTACGTTCACAAAATGGAAATTGCGGATGGCGGGAAAATGGCGATTTTGGCGGGTGTGGGGCCAATGGGTTTGGCGGCTATCAACTATGCGCTTCGGCGTGAAGACCGCAAGCCTTCGTTGCTCGTTGTTACCGATGTCGATCAGGCACGCTTAGACCGTGCCGCAAGCATTTATACGGTGGATTTTGCCCAAAAACGCGGCATCGACTTGCGTTATGTGAATACCGGCAAAATGGAAAATCCGGTGGAAGAACTTCGCTCCATCAGCGGCGGCACGGGTTACGACGATGTTTTTTGTTTTGCACCTGTGAAGCCTGTCGTGGAACAAGCCGATGCTATTTTGGCATTCGACGGCTGCTTGAACTTTTTTGCCGGTCCGGGCGACCCGAAATTCAGCGCGATGTTTAATTTTTACAATGTGCATTACGCTTATACGCACGTTGTCGGTACAAGCGGAGGCAACACTGACGATATGAAAGAGGCCTTGGCAATAATGAACAAGGGACTCGACCCTGCGGGTCTGGTAACGCACATCGGCGGATTGGATGCCGTGGCAGAAGCAACGAAACATTTACCCGATATACCCGGTGGTAAAAAATTGATTTACACGCATATAGAAATGCCGCTCACAGCTATTTCGGAATTTTCGGAATTGGGAAAAACCAACGAGCTGTTTAAAGCCCTTGCCGAAATATGCAGCCGCCACAAAGGTTTGTGGAGCGTGGAAGCGGAATCGTATCTGCTGAAATCGACAGCTGCAATGTAATGATCATAACATATTGATTATAATAAAAATGTGAATGAAAATAATTTCTTACAACGTAAACGGCATCCGTTCGGCGATCAGTAAGGGCTTTTATGAATGGCTTGAAACGGAAAATCCCGATATAATCTGCTTGCAGGAAACTAAGGCTCAGCCTGAACAGATTGATATTCTACGCTTTAAAGAACTTGGTTACGATTCGTATATCAATTCTGCCCAGAAAAAAGGATATAGCGGGACGGCCATTTTTTCGAAAATAAAACCGCTCTCCGTAAAATTGGACTTTGACAAGACTTTCGACGGTAAGCAGTTTATTGATTCTTACGGCGATGTGGCGCACGAGGGACGCATAACGGCCTTGGAACTTGCCGATTTTTATCTGCTTTCCGTTTATGTGCCGAATGCAAAAAGCGACTTGTCTCGCCTTGCCTTGCGCCACGATGTTTGGGATGTTCGACTTCTTGAATATATTGCGGAACTCGAAAAAACAAAACCCGTTCTGATGTGCGGCGATTTGAACGTTGCCCACCGCGAAATCGATCTTGCCAACCCCAAGCAAAACGAGAAAAATGCGGGTTTTACACCCGAAGAACGCGAGGGGTTCAGCAACTTTATGGCGCACGGACTGGTGGATGTTTTTCGCTATTTCTACCCCGATACGGTCAAATATACGTGGTGGAGCATGCGCTCAAACGCGCGTGCTAAGAATATTGGTTGGCGGATTGACTATTTTGTTTGCTCGGCACATTTTATCGGCAAAATAAAAAGCACGGAAATATTGGACGCTGTTGTCATGAGCGACCATTGTCCCGTGAGTGTTGAGATTTAAGGCGCTGTGTCGGAATTACGGTGAAAATACGCGGAAACAGGGTTGCTTCAACGGCAATAATTGTAATACGCGGCGCAAGCCCCTTCCGATGAGACCATCGGCGCTCCTATTGGATGGGATGGGTTGCATTTTTTTCCAAATTCGGGACATTCCACCGGTTTTTTGATGCCCTTCAATATCTCACCGGCGATACATTGATTCCGAATAGATATCTCGTTGCTCTTTATTGAAAATTTTTTGGCAGCATCGAATTTTTCGTATTTTTCTTTGAGTACAAGCCCGCTGTCCGGAATAGTCCCGATGCCCCGCCATTCTTGCGCTCCCGTTTCAAAAACCTCATCCATGATTTTTTTTGCGTGAGTGTTCCCAGCTGCGGAGACAATGCGTTCGTAACAATTTTCGACTTCGTGGCGTCCGTGTTCCAATTGCAAAACCGCATGATAGATAGCCCGGAGTAAATCAACGGGCTCGAATCCGGAAACGACGACAGGCACTTTGTATGTTTCAGCCAACGGAATGTAATTCCGGTATCCGGTTATGCTGCACACGTGTCCGGCTCCCAAAAAAGCGTCCACGTTGCAGAACGGATCGCGCAAAATCGATTCCATCGCGGGGATGACCAACACTTGCGAGACTAAGAGGGAAAAGTTCTCTAAACCTAATTTGTGAGCCTGAAAAACCGACAGGGCATTGCCGGGGGCCGTAGTTTCGAATCCTACGGCGAAAAAAACAACTTGCTCATCGGGGTTTTCTTTCGCAATCCGGACGGCTTCCAACGGGGAATAGAGGACCTTCAATTTTCCTCCTTCGGCTTTGGCTTCCAACAAGCTTTTCCTGCTTCCCGGAACACGGACCATATCGCCGAAAGAACACACAACAACGCCTTGTTCCATTAGTGAAACGGCTTTGTCTATCAACGAAGTGGACGTAACACAGACGGGACAGCCCGGCCCGTGGATCATGCTTATGTTTTCGGGCAAGAGTTCCAACAGACCGTTTTTTACCAAAGAGTGGGTTTGTCCGCCGCATATCTCCATGATATTCCAGCGCTTGGTGGCGATTTTTTCAATTGCGGCAAGATAACGCTTCACCCATTCTGCGTTTCGATATTCTGTCAAAAACTTCATCTTTGTTTAATCATGTTCAAATAATAATTCAATTGCCCGAACGCGATATTTTCATCGTTTGGCGAAATATTTTCGTGAAAATACAATTCAAACTCAGGTTTTAAAATGTCGATAGCCAAATCAACCAACAACGAATTTTGAAATACCCCTCCGCTGAAAGCGATAGCTTCCATGCCGTTCAGGACGGCGATTTTTTCGATCATTTTGATTAACGTATAATGAAAATTCAATGCGACCGTTTCGGGTTTATGGCGGGATAAGTCGTGTATTATATTCAATAATAAATTTTTCGCCGAAAAATCACAGGTATATTTTTCCTCAGGCAGATAATCCGTAAACGTTGTTTCGGAAACGAAAAATGCCGATCGAGCCATTTTTTCTACATACATGGCGGCTTCGCCCTCAAAAGAAATCGTCCGGTTGAATCCCAAGACAAAACTCACGGCATCGAACAGCCGTCCTACGGAAGAGGTAACTACCTGACGTTTTTCGATTTGCCGCGTATAGAACAGCCATTCGTTTTCTTGAAAGAAGGGCTTTAAATAAGGGTCGTTTGCGCTAATGGAAAGCGCTGAAATTTTTGGGTTTTCGGCCATTTTATCGCCCAAAATCCAAGCGAATTTATCCAATTGGGCAACATGCGAGAAAGAACGGACGCCTTTGTGGTAAACAAAAAACTCCCCGCCCCATATTTCGTCTTTTGTTGAAAATCCAGCACCGTCCCATACAACGCCCAAAACGGCTTTGTCGCTTTCCCACAAGCGATGTTCGCCCAAAATGGCGGCAAAATGCGCCTCGTGATGCTGTATTTTGTGCTCTTTCACATTCGGAAAAGAATGTTTCACTTGCACGTTTTCAAACAACGGATGTTTGTCGGAGAGAATGATTTGGGGGCGGAACGAAAAAATGTGCCGATACGAACGAATGGTTTTTTCGTAGCGGAGAAAGGTATCGTAATTTGACAAATCGCCGATGTATTCGCTTAAATAACAGTGATGGTTGGGAACCGCACAAAAACTGCTTTTTAAATCGGAACCCAGACAGAGAATTTTTTCCTTGTCCCGATTTTTGACCTCAAGCTCATCCGAAAAAAAGAAGTTTGGGGCAAGTCCGCGGGAACGCCTCAAAATGATTTTCTGTTGGTGCTTCGCGCTGAACAAAATCACGCTGTCGTCTTGCGGGTGCAGGATCTCCAAATCGTGATGGATGAAATAATCGGCAATAGTCTGCAAAGCAAGCACAGCCTCGGTTTCGGAGGAACAAACGGGCGAATGGTGCACGTTTCCGCTTGTGGCGATAAAGGGTTTTTCAAAGGTTTTCGCTATCAACTTCAACATGCCGGTATAGGGAAACATCGCTCCGATGCAATCCATTCCCGGACAAATTTCCGAGACGGCGAGATTTTTCCGGTCTTTTATGGGTATGATATTGATGGGTGATTCGGGCGAGAGAAATGACCTCATATTACAATCATTAACATGCAGATATTCAGATATTTTATCCATCGAAGGAAATAATACTGCGAAGGGCTTACAGGGGCGCATTTTTCTTTTTCGCAAGGATCCGATGGCTTTTTTGTTGCTTGCATCGCACAGCAGAAGATAACCCGATGTGTTTTTCACGGCAATGATTTTTCCCTCACTTAATTTTTCGGCTGCCAGCTCAAAAATTCTTTTGTTGTCCCTTTCTAAAACCACCCCTTTGTTGTCGGTAAATTTCATATTTACACCGCATTGTGGACAGCTGTTTGTTTGCGAATGAAAGCGGATGTGATTGGGCGATACGTATTCCCGACGGCATTTCGGACACATTTCGAAACGGGCTACGGAGGTATTTTCCCTTTCGAAAGGATATTTCAGGGTTACGGCATACCGCGGGCCGCAATGTGTGCAGGTCGTGAATGGATAGAAATAGCGGCGGTTTCGGGAATCAAAAATTTCTTTTTCGCAACGGGCGCAGGTGGCAAAATCGGGCGTCAACGGGATGTTCGGAATGATATTTTCTTCCGGCGGCTTTACAAAGAAAGTGTCGAACAATTGTTGCGTAGGTATTTCTTCGAATAAAATTTTTGCAATACGGGAATTTTGAGGCTTCGACTGTTCTATCATGGAAAGGAAGGCTTCGATATTTGGTTTTTCACCCTGAATCAGGATAGACACGCCATTTCCATCGTTCGATACAAACCCTTTCAAGCGCATTTTCTTTGCAAGGTTGAATATGAACGGACGGAAACCAACGCCCTGTACTTGCCCCGATATGTTGATCTGATACGTATTAATCAATTTTTTGCTTTTGTTTTTTCCGTATTTTCAGAACTAAATCGATAATCATCGGCGTGATCTCGCGGATTGCCTTTTCGACTTCAGGAGAAAGTTCAATGTTCATCGGTTCAATCTTGTCGATACTGATTGTGAACAGATACATTTCGGGCAGTGTCCCTTGCAGACTCATGATGTCCATCATGTCTTTCAATCCGAAGTTATGACCGCTGAGCGAAATCGGAAAATCGTTTGAGAATCGGGGATTTAGTAAGGTGATACTGCCCGGTTTTTTTCCATCTCTCGTGGCATCGACCATAATAACCGTTTGGTGGTTTTCAATGAAAGGAATGAGCGTGAAACCTCCGGTTCCGCCATCGATAAAACTGATGTGCGGGGGGAAAAACGAATCGTCTAAATTTTTGATAAAATGGACGCCTGCACCTTCGTCTCCCATCAAATAATTTCCGATGCCGAGGATTAAAATATCATTTTCATCGAAAAGGGAAAAATTCGTCATATTCAATCAACGTTGTCGCTGTTTAACGCCACTCCAGATAACGGGAGATTCGGGTCGCTTTCCTTTTCGTTGTCGATTCGTTCGGAACGCACAAATTTGTAACCGCTGATCATTGCTGAGGTTTCGCCCCGGCCTTCGAGCCAGTCGTGGTAAAATACCAAATATATGTGCGTGATGATAAACGGAATGAACAACCACATGGTGAAATGATGTACCATCCTGATTTTCTGTTCGTCTCCGTCGAATAAGTTAACAACCCACACAAACATCTTCGGAAAAAACCACGAGGCGTTGGGCGCATACATCGCAAATCCTGTGCACACCATTATAAAACCCAAGACAGACACGCCTAAATAGGACAGCGCCGCTACTTCATTGTGTCCGACATGAATGTTTTTGAAATTGTATTCCTTTTCGTTTTGAAGGAGAATATCGTATTTGAGCACCTTCCACACCTGATTAACCCATCCTTTTTTCAAGAAAGGGAAAAATACGCGCCAATTGGCAAATTTATTTCCGAAAAAAGCGAGATAAATGCGCAGGATCATTACCGCAATAACGATGTAGGCGCAAACGAAATGCAACATTCGGATATAGCCCATCAAGAAAAAATTGGAGGCTTCCGCATTGGTGAGAAAGGCCGGAAGATAGGCGATCAGCAAACCACTGACGATCAGGAATGCCAGGGAGAATGCGTTTAGCCAGTGAAACAGGCGCACTCCCAATTCCCAAATATAGGCCCGTTTATAATTTTTGGTCGGAGACATGACGGTTATTTTCTAAATTAAACTGTGCAAACGGAAATATCATTCATTTCGTTGATTATCAATCCTTTTTCGTCATACAGATGTACGGCGCACGCGATACAGGGATCGAAAGAGTGAATCGTGCGGATGATTTCTAACGGACGCTCCGGATCGGCTACAGGAGTGTTCAGCAAGGTTTCCTCGTAAGGAGAACGAAGGCCTTTCGGGTCTCGCGGCGAAGCGTTCCATGTGGAAGGCACTACTTGCTGGTAGTTTTCTGTTTTCCGGTCTTTTATAGTAATCCAATGGCTCAGGCCGCCTCGGGGCGCTTCGGTCAATCCTACCCCTCGAGCTTCTTTGGGCCAAGAGGACTCGTTCCATTTTTCCATATTGGCCATGCGTGTGTCGCCGTTCTTTATGTTGTTGATCAACCGATCGTAAAATTCCAGATTCCATTGCGCTACGAGCTTGGTTTCCAATGCGCGTGCGGCCGTTCGTCCAAGAGTGGAATACAGCGCTTCCACCGGTATTTGCAGTTGCGACAATGCCGAATCTATGGTCTCTTTGTATTCCGGCCTCCCCAAGGCATATCCGACTAACATCCGGGCAAGCGGGCCTACCTCCATCGGCAAACCGTTCCAGCGCGGAGTTTTTATGAAGCTGTATTTTTGACTTACGTCCAAAAAATCGTAGGGCGGCTTGGGGCCGGTATAATGGATTTTTGTTTCGCCCGACCACGGTTGTTTTCCTTTTTTTCCGTCTCCATCATAATCATACCACGAATTGTTGACGTATTCTTCAACCGTTTTCAGGTTGCGCACGTCCAAGTCCTGAACTTTCGATAGATCTTTGTCCAAAATCACTCCCGGCGGGAATTTCCACGAGTCGGCCCCGGCATTGTTGTACCCTTGCATCGGGAAATCGCCAAAGGCCATGAAGTTATGGAATCCGCCAATGCTGCCCCAATCCTTATAAAATCCCGCAATAGCCAGCAAATCGGGGAGATAGACCTGTTCCACAAATTCTTTGCCCTGAACCAGCAACTTCTGTACTAAAGCCAACCGTTCGGCGTTCAGTGCGCTTGGATCGTCGATATTGACGGCGCATGCCATCCCGCCGACAATAAAATTGGGATGCGGGTTTTTCCCTCCGAAAATGGCGTGCACTTTCACAATCTCTTTTTGCCATTCCAGCGCTTCAAGATAATGAGCGGTGGCCATGAGATTGGCTTCGGGCGGGAGTTTCATGGCCGGATGACCCCAATAGCCGTTGGCAAAAATGCCAAGCTGCCCGCTGCTGACGAATTTTTTTAATCGCTTTTGTAAATCGGAAAAATATCCCGGAGAGCTTTTCGGCCAGTTCGAAATGGATTGCGCCAATTGCGAGGTTTTCACGGGATCGGCATCCAATCCGTTCACCACGTCAACCCAGTCGAATGCGTGCAGATGGTAAAAATGAACCACGTGATCGTGCAGGTACAAAGCCCCAAGCATAATATTACGAACCATTTCGGCGTTGGGAGGAATGACTATGCCCAGCGCGTCTTCGACGGCTCGGATGGATGTAATGGCGTGAGCGGCCGTGCACACCCCGCAGGTTCTTTGCACAAAAGCCCAAATATCTTTCGGATTCCGTCCTTTCACGATATTTTCCAAGCCCCTCACCATGGTGCTGGACATAAAAGCCTCTTTGATGGTTCCGTCGGAAATTTCTACTTCGGCTCTTAAATGTCCTTCTATCCGTGTTATCGGATCAACTACTATTCGGTCAGCCATAATTGTAACAAATTATTGTGAGATGGTTTTATTCTTTGATATTTTTCTCGTTTTCGATGCCCGAGTCGATTCGCTCTTTCAGCAGTTTTCGCTTCGAAACATTTGCGGCGATGGCGTGAACGGCAACGCCGGCGGCAACGCCGCCCAATGCGATTTTCCCGATGGTATCGGCATTCCATTCCACATTACCGCCCAGAACATTCAGTTCCCGCGAATAGAAACTTTCGGCTGCATCCCAAAAATTATTGGCGCTGCATCCTATACAACCGTGTCCCGACTGTATGGGATAACTGATGCCTCCGTTCCAGCGCATATTACCGCAGGAATTGTAGGTGCTGGGTCCCTTGCATCCCAATTTGTAGAGACAATATCCTTTCTTTGCATTTTCGTCGTCGAATGTCGAGGCAAACAAGCCGGCATCGAAATAGGGTCGGCGATAGCAACTGTCGTGTACTCTTTTGGCATAAAAGGCTTTCGGACGCCCCATATTGTCCAATTCCGGAATTTTTCCGAAAGCCACCAAATGAATAATGATTCCGGCCATGACCTCGCCTATGGGAGGACAACCGGGTACATGGATGATCGGTTTGTCCTTGATGATTTTATGAATCGGTACGGCGCCTGTAGGATTGGGCTTTGCCGCCTGCACACATCCGAAGGAGGCGCAACTTCCCCACGCGATAATCGCTTTGGCGTTTTTTGCCGATTCTTTCAGGATGTCAACGGCGCTTTTTCCGGCAATGCAGCAGTAATTTCCATTGTCGCCCAACGGCACCGAGCCTTCCACGCAGAGAATATAATCTCCCTTGTACTTCTCCATGGTTGCATGTTTTGCCGCTTCTGCCTGATGTCCCGATGCAGCCATTAGCGTCAGGGTATAATCCAGCGAAATTTTATCTAAAATAATATCGGCCACGATGGGATGATCCGAACGAATAAACGATTCGCTGCAACACGTACATTCCTGAAAATGTTCCCAAATAACCGGCAGGCGGGGCGTATTCTCCAATGCTTCGGCTACTTGCCCCAAGGCCGAACTCTTAATACCCATGTAAGCTCCGATAAATGCAACAAATTTCAAAAAATCACGTCGGGTATAGCCTTGTTGCAATATACTTTGATAATAAGTTAAGTGGTCATCGTTTCCCATACTGATGTGATTAATGTATTAAACTTCAACGAAAATAGGAAAATTCTTTTTATTTTTCCGCTGAAAAAATTTTTTTAACTCGAAAGTCTTCGTTTTTAACAAAATAAGCCCTATTTTTGAGTGTTTATCGGATAAATTGTATCGTTTGTAAGATCGAAAAAATGCATGAGCTTTCAATAGCGACGTCTATTTTAAAGACGGCGGAAAGAGAAGTCGAAAATTCCGGCGGCCACGCGGTAAAAGAAATCACGCTATCTGTCGGGAAACTTGCCGGGGTAGAAATCGATAGCCTCAAATTTATTTGGGGCGCGTGCATGAAACATACAGTGTTGGAGAAAGCCGAAATTGTCCTTCTCGAACCGAAGGGAAAAGCTGTATGTATGGAATGTGGAACGGTGTTCGCTTTGGAAAAGCTATACGATTCCTGTCCGAAATGCGGGAGTTATTTTAAAGAGATAATGTCCGGTAAAGAATTGAAAATAAACAAATTAATTATAATGTAATGTGTACGACTTGCGGTTGTGGAGGTGATGGGAACGGGGTTGTCATCAAGAAAATGGGGACGGATGAACACGTTCATTACCATTCCGACGGAACACAAACGGTTCATTCCCATAAACACGGACACGCTCATCCACACGAAAAAAATCACGAGCATAGCCCTGTTCACGAGATCAATCTCGAACAGGATATATTGCATAAAAACCAATTGACGGCCGAACGCAACAGAGGCTTCTTTGAGGCCTTGAATATTTTGTGTGTCAATTTAGTGAGTTCGCCGGGTTCGGGCAAGACAACCCTGTTGGAAAGAACCGTAACCGACCTGAAAGGGAAGGTTGAAATCGCTGTTATTGAGGGGGATCAGCAAACTTCCAATGATGCGGAGCGGATAAATAAAACGGGCGTTCCGGCCATCCAAATCAATACAGGGAAAGGGTGTCATTTGGATAGTGAAATGGTCTCTAAATCCTTGCGATTATTGAATCCGAAACCCAATTCTCTGTTGTTGATAGAGAACGTGGGAAATTTGGTTTGTCCGGCCATGTTCGATTTGGGTGAAAAAATACGTGCGGTCATCGTTTCCGTTACCGAAGGCGAAGATAAACCCTTGAAATATCCCGATATGTTCCACTCTTCCCAAGTGTGCATCATTAGTAAAACGGATTTGTTGCCGCACCTGAAATTCGATTTGGAATCGCTGAAAAACAATGCCTTGAAAGTAAATCCGAACCTGCAGTTTTTTGAGGTTTCCGCAGAATCGGGGCAAGGGATGGGCGACTGGTATAAATTTCTCACAAACAAAATCGGTTGAATTTATGTGCTTGGCCATTCCGGGAAAATTAGAAAAAATCGTAGCCGAACTCGACGAAACCTTTCGCAGGGGAAGCGTATCCTTCAACGGAATCGTTAAGGAAGTGAATTTGAGCTTGGTACCCGATGCAAAGATGGGAGACTATGTGCTGGTGCATGTTGGCACGGCAATATCCGTTATCGACCGATACGAAGCCGAACGAACGATGGACGCCCTGCAGATGATGGGCGAAGACTTGAATTTAAATCCCGAACAGACCTGATGGATGAGATAATAACCCTTCAACACGGGAGTGGAGGAGAAGCCACCGATAAATTGATTAATAATATTATTTTCAGATATTTAGGAAATGATATTCTCCGCGAAAAACACGATGGAGCCTTCCTGAACCTCTCCGGAAAACTTGCTTTCTCAACCGACAGTTACGTGGTTTCCCCCATCTTTTTCGAGGGCGGGAATATTGGAGAATTGGCTGTGAACGGAACCGTAAACGATTTGGCGATGTGCGGTGCAATGGCCAAGTATTTGTCGCTCTCTTTTATTATAGAGGAAGGATTGCCAATGGTCGATTTTGAAAAAATCCTCGCGTCCATCAAGGCTGCGGCAGACAAAGCCGAGGTGCAGGTTGTTACCGGAGATACCAAAGTGGTGGAACGGGGAAAGGGCGATAAAATCTATATTAATACTTCGGGAATAGGGGTGATAAACCCGAAATCGAACATCAACATCCGAAACATAAAAAACGGCGATCTCATCCTGACCAATGCCTCCATCGCTTCGCACGGGATGGCCATCATGAGCCGACGCGAAGGATTACAATTCGAAAGCGATATATCAAGCGACACCCAAAACCTGAATTTTACGGTTCGCGAATTGATAGAAAAGTTCGGAGATAAAATTCATTTTTTACGCGATGCCACACGGGGCGGTCTGGCTTCGATATTGTTTGAAATCGTCTCCGGCAGCCCTTTTGGTATTCAGATTTCGGAAGAAAAAATTCCTGTGGCGAACGCAGTGAGAAGTGCCTGTGAACTATTGGGCTTAGACCCGATTTACGTGGCCAACGAAGGCGTTTTTGTTTGCATTGTCGAGCGGAAAATCGCCGACGAAGCGCTGTCGGTGTTAAAGAAAAAAAACGAACAGGCATCCCTGATAGGGAAAATAACGACCGACCATGCCGGCAAAGTAATCACGATAAATCCGTTCGGCGGCCGGCGCAACATTCATCCCTTAATTGGCGAACAGATGCCGAGAATTTGCTGAATCCGCCACTACTTCGGCGCAAGATTTTCGTAAATCACATATACGCCGTAAGCGATACATAGAACGGATGATAAAACAATCAGCACAACCTGAAGCATTTCGGATTTGAGGTATTTTCGACTGAAAGGAATGCTGAACAGCGCCGAAGCCAAAAACATGCCGATAATAGACCCTAGGCCAAAAATAACGATGTAAAAAAGACTGTCCCAAATCGTTTTCATTTGGGTGAGCACTAAAACAACCAAAGCTCCGCTTCCGGCAAGTCCGTGAACCATTCCAACTCCCAATGCGGCTTTGTGCTGATGGGTGTTTTTCTTTTCGACGATACTGTTTTCTGTTTTCTTTTTCGAGACAAACAATCGCACTAAGCGCCAAACCCCAAGCAAGACAAGCATCCCGCCCACACAGGCCTCAAAATAGCTGAACATTCTTTCATCGATGTTGTATTTCAGTGCGATAATCAACAGCCCGATGACAAAAAGCGTTGTCGTGTGGCCAATCCCCCAATATACGCCGTCTTTGGCGGCATCCGATATTTTATGCCGGTTTGTAACCAAATTATTGACTGCCAGCAGATGATCCGCTTCAAAGGCGTGTTCAAGACCGGCATAAGCCGTGATGATGATATTTACCATTTTGCAGTGTGCTTGTATGCCCTAAATAAGGCGCACCATAATTTTCGGGCCTTCTTTTCAATGTAAAACAACGTTTCGCCTTGCAAGTTTAGTTATTTAATTTGGAAAATCATACTGTCGGGCGTATTTTTTCTTATGGCAAAGCCAATTCGTATAAATTTTTTCCAAAAACATAGAATCCCAAACATCGTGTAAGTTTTTTTTGTATATTTGCAACTTCGGAAAAATCAAATCAATAATAAATTTATCATTGTGGCTGATACTAAGTATATTTTCGTTACGGGAGGCGTTGTTTCTTCGCTTGGAAAAGGAATTATCGCCGCTTCCTTGGGCAAACTTTTGCAGGCGAGGGGCTACAAAGTTACCATTCAAAAATTTGACCCGTACATCAATGTCGATCCGGGAACGCTGAACCCTTATGAACACGGCGAATGTTTTGTTACGGTTGACGGGCGCGAAACCGATTTGGATTTGGGTCATTATGAGCGTTTCCTCAACATCCAAACGACAAAAGAAAACAATGTAACCACGGGACGCATTTATCAAAATGTGATTTTGAAAGAACGCCGGGGCGACTTCCTTGGAAAAACCGTACAGGTGGTTCCGCATATTACCGACGAAATCAAACGCAATATTAAGCAGTTGGGTTTGAAAAATAAGTTCGATTTTGTCATTACCGAAATCGGAGGAACGGTAGGCGACATCGAGTCGCTCCCTTTTCTCGAAAGCGTTCGCCAACTGCGCTGGGAACTGGGTAAAAACTGCTGCTGCATCCACCTGACCTACATCCCTTATATAGCCGCCGCGGGCGAAGTGAAAACAAAACCGACCCAGCACTCGGTAAAAGAATTGCAATCGGAAGGTATTCAGCCCGATATGTTAGTCCTGAGAACCGAAAGAAAACTGAACGCCGACGTATTGCGCAAAGTGGCGCTGTTCTGCAACGTTGAACCTTCGGCTGTGATGCAGTCGGTGGATGTCTCCACCATTTACGAAGTGCCGGTGATGATGCAAAAACAGGGCATGGACGAGGTTATCCTCCGCAAAATGAATATGCCCGTGGGAAAAGAACCCGCTATGGATGGCTGGAATGCCTTCCTTCAAAAACGCAACAATGCGAAGAAAGAGGTTCGCATCAAATTGGTAGGCAAATACGTTGAACTGCCCGACGCCTATAAATCCATTACGGAGTCGTTGTCGCAAGCCGCTATATACAACGATCGCAAATTGGTGCTGGAAATGTGCCATTCCGAAAAGATAGACAGTGAAAACGTGGCCGATGTGCTGAGCAATGCCGACGGGATCGTTATCGCCCCCGGTTTCGGCTCGCGAGGTATAGAAGGTAAATTCGTGGCCTTGAAATACGCCCGCGAACACGATATCCCCACGTTCGGCATCTGCCTCGGAATGCAGTGCATGGTTATCGAATATGCCCGCGATGTGCTGGGCTTGAAAAACGCCAATTCCACGGAGATAGATCCTCAAACCAAATACAAGGTCATCGACTTGATGGAAGAGCAGAAACACATCACGAACATGGGCGCATCTATGCGGCTTGGCGCATACGATTGCGCCTTGAAAAAAGGCTCGCTCGCGTTCAGGTCTTACGGTAAAACGCGGGTACAGGAACGCCACCGCCATCGTTTCGAACTGAATAACGATTACAAAGATCAATTGGAAGCGGCGGGAATGAAAAGTACAGGCGTCAACCCCGATTCCAATCTGGTCGAAATCGTTGAAGTACCCGAATTGCGCTGGTATCTGGGCACCCAGTTTCATCCCGAATACAGCAGCACCGTTATATCTCCCCACCCGCTGTTTATGAGCTTTATGCGAGCTGCGGCGGAAACAAAAGAAATGAATCTCGAAAAGAAAACAAACAAATAACTTCTTCATGGGAGGAGGCCGACATCCGGCACAAGCCCCGTTTAGTGTAAAAAAAATGGATAAAAATACAGTTATCGGGCTGATTCTCATTGCGGCCGTAGTCATCGGTTTTTCGATTTATACCCGCCCCAATGCCGAACAGATAGCCCAACAAAAAAGACTGCGCGATTCTTTGGCGCAAATAGAAGCCTCACGCATCCGGCAACAGACCTCGCAGCCGGACGTAATCGGCGATAGCGTTGCCCCCGGTGCTTTGACGCAAGGCCCGTCGGCCGACGATTTTTTTGCTTCGTCTCACACCGATTCTTCAACAGCGGCCGTTGATTCTGTTGCGACGCAACAATCCGCCGCCGCAGAAGCAAAATTGATAACGCTCGAAAACGATAAACTGCGCTTAAAGCTGAATACAAAGGGTGGGGGAGTCTATTCCGTACAACTGAAAGATTATCTGCAATATACAGGAGACAGCCTCTACCTGTTTGAAAGGGACGAAGCGCACTTCAATCTCGAATTGTATAACCGGAAAAGCGTTCGTTTGATGAGCGAAGACCAGATTTTCACGCCCATCGTGTCGGCAGACGGAAAATCGGTTGTCATGCGTCTAAGTGATTCCCCGACGAAATACATCGAGTTCGTTTATACGCTCCCCGACAAAGGTTATATGATGAATTTCGATATCCGCGTGGTGGGGATGAGACAGGATTTGCACCCCGAAAGCCAGACCAATTTCAAAATAAGTTGGGAGCAAAAAATCCGCCAACAGGAGCGAGGTCGTTCGTTCGAAAACCGTTATGCCCGCATTCACTATAAATACGACAAGCAGGATGCAAAAAAAATGAGCGAAAGCAAAAACGAGAACAAAGAACTTTCCGAGCCCCTGAAATGGTTTGCTTTTAAAGATCAGTTCTTTACCTCGGTGGTTATTGCGGAAAAACCCTTCTCGAATACCATCTTCGACTCCAAAATATTAGCAGATAATCCCGATTATATAAAAGACTACCGTGCCGATGTTTGGGCGCCAATAACCGCCGATGCGTCGGGCGACGAATTGAGCGTCGGCCTCGATTATTATTTCGGCCCTGCTCACTACAACACGCTGAAAGCCTACGATAAACAAGACAAATATCAGAGCCTCGATTTGCGGGAATTAGTGGATTTGGGATATCCGTGGGTAAGCTGGATCAACAAATATTTTGTGATTCCCATTTTCAACTTTTTTCAGGGATTCGGATGGAGCATGGGCATCATCATTCTTCTCCTTACCCTGTTAGTTAAAATTATCCTCGCCCCATTGACCTACAAATCGTATATGTCATCGGCAAAAATGCGTGTGCTGCGTCCGCAAGTGCAGGAACTCGAAGCCAAATATCCGGGGCAGGAAAAGGCGATGGAACGGCAAAAAGCCATCATGGATCTCTATTCGAAAGCGGGCGCCAGCCCTATGAGCGGCTGTATGCCCATGCTTTTGCAGATGCCTGTCCTGCTCGCCCTGTTCTGGTTCTTCCCCTCGGCCATCGAATTGCGACAGCAAAGCTTCCTTTGGGCAGACGATCTTTCCACTTACGACACTATTGTTAAATGGAGCGCGAATATCCCATTCATTACAAGATACTTGGGCAATCACATCAGTTTGTTCTGCGTATTGATGACCGTCGTGAACATCGTTTATACGAAATACAACATGGCATCGACCGACACAGGACAGCAGCAAATGGCCGGGATGAAATACATGCCTTATTTCATGTCTGTCTTTATGTTCTTTTTCCTCAATTCGTATCCTTCGGGTTTGAACTACTACTATTTCCTTTCCACGTTTTTTACGGTGGTGATTTCTACGGCATTCAAGTTTTTGGTGAACGAAGATAAATTGCTCGCTCAATTGGAAGCCAACAAGAAAAAACCAAAGAAAAAATCGGGATTCATGGCCCGTTTGGAAGAAGCGCAGAAATTGCAGCAGCAACAAGCCCGCCAACGGGCAAAAGAAAATGCGAAGAAAAATAACAGGCGATAAGAGATAGATGAGGTAGTTGTGAACATTTTATCCCTTCGCCGTGTTTATTTTCTTTAAATATTTATCGGATGCCAAATCCTTATATACACGTAGTTACCCGTTTCTATAAGCGCAACAGGGTGTGGAGCTTTTTTATTCTTGCGGCGTTTGTTTTTCAAACAGGCTGCCGTTTCAGCGGCGTGGATGGAGAAAAGGTTTCGGCAGTTACTTCCCAAGAACCGGATTCAACGGAAATACAAGAAGACATCAGAAGGGAATTGACTGCCGGAGACATTCGTTTGACGAAAGATCTCCAATTCACCAAATATACGCTCGAAGATGTGTATCCCTATAAAGATACCACCCGCGTTTTTCAGTGGGAGAAAATAAAAGAACGGATTGCGCGTATCGAAAACGCCGTTGCCGATGGAGGCAGTTGGGGCGTGTTGAGCAATTACAAAAATCAGAATGGCGAAGCGCCCACTATCAAAGATTTCCTGCGCGACGAATACAAACGTGTTACAGACAAGTACGGAGTAGAGCGTTATCAATCATCGCCTCTGTATTCGACAGATGAAGACACTGTTTTGCTGCGTTATGGACGCGATGGATGGTTGGTGAAATTGTTGGAAAGCGATACGCTCAAAATGATAAAAGTGAAAGGTGTTTCGGTGGATGGCGAATTTATTGTCCCTAAGCGTTATATCGTATCGTGGGGCGATACCATCCGTTTCGACAGGCTTGTCGTGGTGGATGTAACCAATCAAAACATCGCCACGCTCGAAAAACGGGATAGCGTTTGGGCCGTATTAAGTATGAATCCGGCCACCACAGGCCGTCATAAACCGCCATACGCACAGGAAACCCCCAAAGGAATCTTTGCCGTGCAGAAAAAGAAAGAAAAAATGCTTTACGAGAAAGACGGCTCAACGGAGATTGCCGGCTTCGCGCCCTACGCATCGCGATTTACTAACGGAGCATACGTTCACGGTGTTCCGACGGAAAACCCCGAAGGAAGCATTATCGAATACAGCGCGTCGCTGGGAACCACGCCCCGCTCGCACATGTGCGTGAGAAACGCTTCCTCTCATGCAAAATTTGTCTTCGATTGGGCAACTGTTAAACGGTCGTTGACGGTTGTGATTGATTAACAATTTATTTTGGAGAAAGTCGTATCTTTGGAAAAAATTTCTCGAAAATACGTATGCAAAAAACAATTATTTGTCCGCTTGCTTTCCTTATTCTTTGGCTGTTATCCCCCGTCCGTGCAGAAAATAAAACTTCCGACCCCGATAAATCCCCGACAACGATATCGGAATACGAGTCCCTTTACGAACAGATGAATTTGGACAGCCTCATTAATTTTAAGGCTTTTGAATACGCCTATAAAGGTTATAAAAAGTTAAATAAGAATAATAAATCCTTACTTACCGTAATCGATTTTTCCTTGCCGTCGTCCCAAAAAAGATTATACGTACTGGATTTGTCCAAAAAACAGGTTCTTTTTGTTTCCTATGTGTCGCACGGAAAGGGTAGCGGCGATGACTATGCCACGTCTTTCTCAAATCGCAGGGGGTCGCATCAGAGTTCGCTCGGATTTTACCGGACGGACGAAACATATAATGGCAGAAACGGTTATTCGCTGTTGCTTGATGGCTTGGAGAAAGGAATCAACGACAAGGCGCGGCGGCGTTCCATCGTTATTCATGGAGCAGACTATTGCAGTGAGGAAGTCATCCATTCGTCCGGCCGTTTGGGACGAAGTTTCGGATGTCCGGCATTACCGTATGAACTGACAGAGCCCATCATTGACGCCATAAAAGGAGGCTCGCTTCTGTTTATTTATGCCGATAAGCCCGATTATTTTGCAAAAAGTAAAATCGTGAAGCCGGATGCTGTTTCGAAAACCCGACTTTGAACTGAAAATCGAAGAAGAGAATACAAATGCGAATAGACATCATTACCGTATTGCCCGAAATGATTGAAGGAGCCATCAACGCTTCCATTTTGAAACGGGCGCAGGAAAAAGGATTAGTGGAGTTTGGACTGCACAACCTCCGCGATTATTCCGCCGATAAGCGCCGTCGTGTGGACGACTATCCTTTTGGGGGCGAAGCCGGAATGGTCATGACAATTGAACCGATAGACCGGGCGATTGCTTTCCTGAAATCGCAACGCGATTACGACGAAGTGATTTTTACTACGCCCGACGGAGAACAATTCACGCAGAAAACAGCCAATGAATTGTCGCTCATGCAAAACATCATTATTCTTTGCGGTCATTACAAAGGCGTTGATTACCGTGTGCGCGAACATTTGGTAACACGCGAAATATCTATCGGCGATTTTGTCCTTACCGGCGGAGAATTGGTCGCTGCCATGATTGCTGATGCTGTTGTCCGCGTGATTCCCGGCGTTATCGGCGATGAACAGTCCGCGCTCTCCGATTCGTTTCAAGATAATCTGCTTGCACCTCCAGTCTATACCCGTCCCGCCGAATATAAGGCTTGGCGCGTCCCCGAAATATTGCTTTCGGGACACGAACGCAATATTCATGAATGGCGCATGGAACAGGCTTTAGAACGGACGAAACGGCTACGCCCCGATTTGTTGAAGGACAAGTAATCGGCTATATGATAAAAATTTAGTTGTCCGCCATAATAGTTTTCTTCGCCTTCGTAATATGTAGCGGCGCGGGTTCATAATGATTTTACTATAAAGTGGATAATTCTTTGATTCTAAAAGCGCTATACAGCGGCAGATTGATTACTTTTTCATTTTCTTTATACGGCAGCGCGGAAATTTTAATGCCGAGCGGAGAATGGTGAGTTTTCATAAATTTCGAAAAAGAGGCGGCTGTTAGATTCGTACCCGATTTTACTTCTATCGGCACAACGCCCGATTCGTTTTCGGTAATAAAATCAATCTCCTGTTTGGCATCTTCGCGCGACCAGTAAAACAGCGTTGGAAGGTTTGATGCAATAAGTTCCTGACATACAAACTGTTCGCCTAAAGCGCCGTTAAATTCGGTGTAAATGCTGTCGTCTTCAACAATTTGTTTGGGCAGGGTACCGGTCATCGCGCCCAGAAGTCCTAAATCGCTTAAAAACAGTTTGAAAGCGCCAAAATCCTCGTAAAACTTCAAGGGCGATTGCGGCTTGGCAACGCGGATTATTTTGTGAATCAGCGAGGAATCAAGCAACCATTGGATGGTGGTTTCAAAGTCGCGTGCGCGTGCCCCCTGTTTTACCGCGCCGTAGATAAATTTTTTGTTTTCGCGGGAAATTTGCTGTGGTATGGAGTTCCACAACATTCGGATTTTGGTTGCCAAAAGCGGCGAGGCGTATTTTGCAAAATCGAAATCGTAGTCGCGCAAAATTTTATTTTGAATTTCGCGAACCTTGACAAAATCTCTGTTTGCCGCATATTCAGCGACTACTTCGGGCATTCCGCCAACGAAAAAATACTGTTTCAAACAGCGGTCGTATTTTTCGTGGAAAACATTTAATTTTTCAGGCGTTTGTGTGTTCAAAAGTTCGGCAAGTTGGTCTTCGCCCAAGGCCTGCAAAAACTCGGAAAAAGTCATCGGATAGAGGTGCAAACTGTCAACTTTGCCAACGGGAAATGACGAATTGCCGTGCATTGCCACGCCGAGAGCCGAGCCGGAAGCGATGATGTAAAGTTCGGGCTTTTGCTCCTGAAAAAATTTAAGCGAAGTCAAAGCGTTTGGCACGGCTTGCACCTCGTCGAAGATGAGCAGCGTGTCGGCAGTGATGGTTTCGCCGCTTTCGGCTTGCAGAAAGGGCAACAAGTCCTTCGGCAAAAGCGAGCCGTCAAAAAGTTTGCGCATATTTTCGTTTTTCTCAAACATAATATACGCCGTGTTTT
>JAISUH010000036.1 GCA_031272205.1 Dysgonamonadaceae bacterium
AAGTGGGGTTTCCTGAAGCCGGTGAACCATACGGAACAGGACTACTCGGAAGGAACAATCGCTGTCACCCAGACAATGGTGGACGAACTGAAAGCCAAAGTGAATGCGCTTGGCTATCCGGCACCTGATGCCCATTTGGAATACATTACCGACAACACGGTGAGCCTGTACAAAAGCAAGCCACCGATCACAGCCGGTACTGTATCGAAGAGCGGCAGCACGGTGACACTCAGCAACTGGAAGAACGTAGCGGCCTTCGAGGTGTGCGACAGTTCGGACAAGATTGTCTCCGTCAGCAGCGGTTCAACCACTGGTTTCAGTCTTTCCACTGGGGGCAAGCTTTATGCAGTGCCTTACAGCGGAGCACGACAACAAGTTGCAGCAAACTGAAACAGTTGATTTGATAGAAATATCGTATATTTGCACTTTGAGACCGGGCTGATAACAAGTCCGGTCTCTTTCTAAAACAATCTGACGATGAAGAAAATAATACTTTTAGTTCTCATTTTAATCCTTTCTATCTCCGCCCACAGCCGGACAATATTGCCGGACATGAGAAAAATACCCTTGGGCGGTAATTCGTATGTCAGCGTTCGCGGAGAGGCAGAGCGCGTTACAGACACGGGCTTCAGGGCATGGACCCATACGGAGAGCGTGTTCAGTACATGGTTCAGGGTCAATAAGAAGGGCGATCTCCGCTTGTACCTCGAATATAGCGCCGATGCCGACGGCAACAGCATCGAGATCACCTGCAAAGGCCAAACATTCAATCTTGTGCTTCCCAAACCCCGAACACAGAAAGATACCGTCATTTATATCGGCGCCATAAATCCTTGCGGAACGGGATACGTGCAGGTTGATTTCCATGGGAAAATTCGCCACGGACACACCTTCGCAGAGCCCTCAGCCCTGATAGTCGGCGGGGAAGCGTCGAAAGATATGAACTTTGTGGGAGACTTCTCCTATTATTGGGGACGCAGAGGGCCTTCCGTCCATCTTAAATACACCATCCCCGAAAATGTTACCGCCGAGTGGTTTTATAACGAGGTAACTGTTCCCGAAGGCTTCGACCCCGTAGGCTCCTACTTCATGGCCAACGGCTTCGGCGAAGGATATTTCGGCATGCAGGTCAATTCTGCCACCGAACGGCGCATCCTCTTTTCCGTATGGAGCCCTTTCAAAACAGACCATCCCGATCAGATACCCGAAGAAGACCGTGTGAAGCTGATACGCAGGGGGGAAAGCGTTACCATCAACGATTTCGGACACGAAGGTTCCGGCGGACAAAGCTATTTGGTATATAACTGGAGCGCAGGGAATACCTACCGCTTCCTCAACCGCATTCGCCCCCTCGATGACGGCTACACCGAATATACCGCCTATTTCTATGCACCCGAAAACGGATACTGGCGACTGATAGCGCAATGGAAACGCCCGAAAACGCAAACTTGGTACACGCACGCCCACTCCTTCCTTGAAAATTTCAACAACAACATGGGACACATTACCCGCAAGGCTTTCTATACAAACCAATGGGTTTATACGCCGAGCGGACGATGGGTGGAGCTGCTCGACGGCAAGTTCACCGTGGACGCTACCGGACGACCGGGCTGGCGCATGGACTATAAAGGAGGTAACGACGGAAACGGATTCTTCCTTCAAAACTGCGGATTCTTCGACGACTATGTGCCTGCCGACACCGAGTTCCGGCGCAGCCCGTCGGGCAAAGTTCCCGAAGTAAATCCGAACAAAATTGCCGCCGAAATTGACCGATAACGGGCGTTTCGAGGGCTATTCCTTTTGTTGAGACGCTATTAAGAAAATCAACTTTTTTTCGTTCTGTTTCCATAAATTTGTTTTTTAGAGTATTCTAAAAAAATTTTCGTACCTTTGCGATTCACACGGCAACGCATCGGATGCGTGCGCCCAAAATTCCGAACAAAACATTATGACTTCTAAATAAGTAAATTATGCAAACCATTGACAATTTTGATTTCAAAAACAAGAAAGTTTTTGTCCGCGTGGATTTCAATGTCCCGCTCGACGAGAAATTCAACATCACTGACGACACGCGCATCCGCGCTGCCCTGCCTACATTGAAGAAAATACTGAAAGACGGGGGAAGCGTTATTATCGGCTCTCACCTTGGCCGCCCCAAAGGTCCGACCGATAAATATTCGTTGAAGCACATCCTTTCGCACGTATCGGAATTGCTCGGCGTGGACGTGGAATTTGCTAACGATTGTGTGGGCGAGGATGCCGCCGCCAAAGCTGCCGCTTTGCAGCCGGGTCAGGTTTTGCTGCTCGAAAACCTCCGTTTTTATGCCGAAGAAGAAGGCAAACCGCGGGGATTGGCCGAAGATGCCCCCGAAGAAGAAGTGGCTAAAGCCAAGAAAGCCGTAAAGGAATCGCAGAAAGAGTTTACAAAAAAATTGGCTTCTTATGCCGACACCTATGTGAACGACGCATTTGGAACAGCGCACCGCGCACACGCATCCACAGCTCTCATCGCCGATTATTTCGATGCCGACCACAAACTGTTCGGCTACCTGATGCAAAACGAGATCAACGCCGTAGAGAAAGTGCTGAGCGATACACAGCATCCTTTCACCGCTATCATGGGCGGCTCGAAAGTTTCTTCGAAAATCGACATCATCACAAACTTGCTCGATAAAGTGGATAATTTGATTCTCGCCGGCGGGATGACTTACACATTTTCGAAAGCCGACGGTGGTAAAATCGGCAACTCCATTGTGGAAGACGACAAGCTGTCTTTGGCGCAGGAAATCGTAACCGCGGCAAAAGAGAAAGGGGTGAACCTTGTTCTTGCAACCGACGCTAAAATAGCCGACAGCTTCAGTAACGACGCTAAAACCGATTATGCTCCAGTAAACAAAATCCCCGACGGATGGGAAGGCCTCGACATCGGCCCCGATTCGGAAAAGGCTTTTGCGGAAGTTATCAAAAATTCAAAAACCATCCTTTGGAATGGTCCGGTCGGCGTATTTGAATTTCAAAATTTCGAACACGGCACACACGTTGTTGCCGACGCTATCGTAGAAGCCACGAAAAAAGGCGCCTTCTCTCTCATAGGCGGCGGCGATTCGGTAGCCGCTATCAACAAATTCGGTTTGGCCGACGACGTTTCTTACGTTTCTACCGGCGGCGGCGCCCTGCTCGAATTTATTGAAGGAAAGGTGCTTCCGGGCATCAAAGCCATCAGAGGATATTAAAAACGAAAAAAATTGAGTCCCATTCTCAATCTTTTATAATCATGAAAAACCCGTCTCAAACGTTTGAGGCGGGTTTTATTTTTCGTTCAAAAAAGCCTGCGGACTCCGCTATCCCGCCCACGATTCCCTGTCTAAATTCCGATAATTGATCGCCTCGGCCAAATGCGAACTTTGAATGGTTTCGCTTTTGTCCAAATCGGCAATGGTACGGGATACTTTGAGTATCCGGTCGTAAGCGCGAGCCGACAAATTGAGCCTTTCCATCGCCGTTTTCAGTAATTGAAGTCCCGTCGCATCAGGCGAAGCGTATTTGCGCAACAGTTTCGAGGTCATTTGCGCATTGCAATAAACGCCCGCAACATGATTGAAGCGTTCTTCCTGAATTTTCCGCGCGGCGATCACCCGCTCCCTGATGGAAATGCTTTGTTCCGCAGGTTCCCTGTCGGAGATTTTTTCGAAGGGCACAGGAACAATTTCGATGTGCATATCAATGCGGTCGAGCAAAGGCCCCGATATCTTGTTCAGGTATTTTTGAACTGCTCCGGGCGGACAGACGCAACGTTTTTCGGGATGGTTGTAATACCCGCAGGGACAGGGATTCATGGCCGAAACCAACATAAAACTTGCGGGATATTCCACAGAGAATTTTGCACGGGAAATGGTTATCTTTCGGTCTTCCAAGGGCTGCCGCATCACTTCAAGAACACTCCTGCTAAATTCGGGCAGTTCGTCAAGAAAAAGCACCCCGTTGTGGGCAAGACTGATTTCTCCGGGTTGGGGATAAGTCCCACCGCCAACCAATGCTACATCGCTGATGGTGTGATGGGGCGAACGGAATGGTCGTCGCGACATTAGCGATGTGTTTCCCTCTATTTTTCCGGCTACGCTGTGTATCTTAGTGGTTTCCAAGGCTTCGCCGAGCGTAAACGGCGGAAGGATAGACGGCATCCGTTTTGCCATCATCGATTTTCCCGCTCCGGGAGCGCCTATCAACAAGATATTGTGCCCTCCGGCCGCCGCAACTTCCAATGCGCGTTTCACATTCTCTTGCCCTTTCACATCCGAAAAATCAAATTCAAAGGCGTTCTGGCTGTCTAAAAATTCCTGAAATATATCAATTTTTGTCGGCTGCAAATCGGCTTTCCCGTCAATAAAATCGGTTACCTCTCTGATGTTGTTTACTCCAAAAACATCCAATCCATCGACGACTGCCGCCTCTTTTGCGTTCTGAGCCGGAAGGATAAACCCTTTAAACCCCGCCTCCTTTGCCATAATTGCAATGGGCAGGGCGCCCTTAATCGGCAGAATAGACCCGTCGAGCGAGAGCTCCCCCATAACAACATATTCTTCCAATTTGTCCGATTTCATCGCTTCGGAAGCCGCCAATATCCCGATGGCCAAGGGCAAATCATAAGCCGAGCCTTCTTTTCGAATGTCCGCCGGGGACATATTAACCACAATTTGTTGCCGGGGGAAATTAAAACCGTTTACCTGCAAGGCCGAAACGATGCGCTCGTGGCTTTCTTTTACCGACGCATCGGGCAATCCCACCAAAAGAAACTTGATGCCTTTGGTGCAGTTTACCTCAATAGTAATAAGCGAAGCGTTGATGCCTTGAACGGCCGCCCCAAAGATTTTAACCAACATAAGACGTTTTTTTGTATGGGTCCGGTAATTTTTATGCCCCTTTATTTGAAGCCGTGGAATTTCTCACCGCTTTCTGTACTTCCTGCGAAGGAATATTGCGCTCTTTTATGATTCCTTCCGGCGTGATCAAAATATTGTAGGGTACAAATCGCACATCGTACTTGTCCACAATCTCGGATGCCCAGCTCTTCTTTTCGGGAACAACAGTCCACGATAATGAATCGTTTTTCGTGTATGAAACGGGATATATGTCCGTATCGATATACACCGAGACGAAGGCTACACTGTCTTTATTCAGTTTCGGATAGATGGCTTTCAGCGCTTTAAGGCTTTCGCGCGACTCTATCCCAACGGACGAGACAAACGAAAGAAGCAGGTATTTGCCATTGAAATCGGACGATTGCAGGGTCTTATCTTTCGTGTCGGTCAATTTAAAAATCGGTGAACGGGCGCCTTCGGCCGACTGGTTTATTTTTTCGGAATAGGCTTTCAGCAATGCGGTCATTGGCGATTCCAAGGCTTCGCCTTCCAAGTATCCCAGCACACGTTCCAAAGCCTTCGGATTTTCGTTGTCGAAGAAAAAATCGTTGATCAATACAATACTCGACAATTTAGACGGATTTGCCTTGATAAAATCTTCGGCTTTTTGGGTCAATTCGTGGTTGAGCGAATTAATCTGAGCCATTTTTTCGTTGTTCGGCAACGCAGATGAACCCGCCACTGTGTCGGATTGGAGGTTGTTCAACAGCCGCCCCCGCTGTGCGAGTAAGGCCGTATTTTGCTGTTTGAAAGAAGTCAGTTCGTCGTTGATTTCGTTACCGTGAATCTCCATTAAATCGGGCAAATAGGCATCGCCTTTTATCGTCAATTTCTGTGCCTTATCGGCGAAGAATACGGATGAAGAAGCATAATGGTTGAAATACAGCGTAAAGGATGTCAGCGAGTCGATGTCGTTTTCGTATAAAAACTTCCCGTTCTTTCCCACAGTTACCGTGTCTATCCTCAACGAATCGTGCTGTGAATAAGAAACGAGGACGTAGGGCGTATCAATGTTGGATACCTCGCCGCGCAATTGCATTTCTCCCTTCTTTCCGCAGGAAAAAACGAAAAGGAGCAGCAAACATGACCCGATTGATATTGAAACGTATTTACGCATACCTCCTATTTATCGAACGTAATACCTTGTTTATCATAATATTAATAAAATGGTGAATTTTAATTTTCCAAAATTAGATAACAAACTTCGTTCGGACGATACAAAGGTAATACTTGTTTTTTAAATATTCAACTATTTTTAAGTTTTTTTGCTTTCTTATGCGTGAATTTTCAATTGTTCGGCAAAAAACAGCTTATTTTGCCCTTCCAAAAATTGCGGTTTTTGCCGCAAAGACACAAAGAGAAAAGGGCGAAGGCGCAAAAGGGACGGGTAGTTGAGAATTGAGAAACAACGTTCGGCGGTAGCCAATTAAGAATTAAGAGTTGGGAGTTTATAGTTTATAGTTATTAGTTCTTCGGGGTAAAGCAATCCGGAAAATAACCCTTATCTGTTATTGCGCAACCCTTAGTAGTCCAAGGCTACACACCACCACACGCCCTTATTTTCCTGATAAATAATGGAATAAGGGCGAGAATGGGGGGGCAAATTCATGCTACTAAGGGTTGGAAATGGTATTTTGTAGAGACGCGGCATGCCACGTCTTTACAGTCGCCA
>JAISUH010000095.1 GCA_031272205.1 Dysgonamonadaceae bacterium
CCAAATATATTAATTCTAAAAAATCATAATCCCCATGTCAAAATCAAAATTATCCGCAATATTATTGCTTACGCTGCTGTTTGCGGCGGGTTGTTCGCAAAAGAGCCAAAAAGAACCGCTGGTGATAGAATAAAACAGTTTCCCCTTTATCTTATCCTTACTTTCAACGGACTGCCCAATTCGGCTTGCCGGTTTACGAGAAAGCCGACCCATTCTTCGAAACTCCGAAATCCGGCTTTGCTCCAAGCGCCTCCGGCGTAATAAACGTATTTGCTTCCCGAAACACAGTTGTTTATCCCGAGCAAATGTCCTTCGCCTGTCTTTATTTCGGAAAAGGAGGCAGGGTTGATGACGCCCGTATAGATAGTCCCGTTTGCACTGTCGGGCTGAAGTTCGTAGGCCATGATTCCTTTTTGAGGTTCTGAAAAAATCACATCGGCGGCGTAATCTGCCGGTTGCTGCATCACGATGCCCGTCGCCACCGGAATATCCGTTCCGTCGGAGACGACGAAGGTTTGCTCAATTTTGTTTAACCGGCTGTAAGCGTCCAACGAGATGACGCGCGTTTCGGTGATGGTTTTGCTTCCCGCGGCGTAGGGTTTATATTTCAATTCGAAGGTCAGCCGGAGCGGCCCCCGGTCGAGGATCGTTGCAGCGATGAAATTGTTGCCGAGGCGCAACGAATCGCCAATGTAGGGAGCGGTCATCCCTAAGCCCAACGTGCGACCGACTTTGTAGAAATCCAATCCTTCGCCGTGGTCTTCGTGATAGGAGGCGATGCCGGCCAAATCGTTTTTATACCATTTGTCGATGACAAGCGAATCGGTGTTTTTCGCCCAGAAATCCATGCCGTTGCTGATTTCGCCCGTGGCTTCCAATGCCGGACCGTAAATGCGGAAGGCCACGCGGTTGTTTTCCCACGCGAAATCATCTTTGCGTTCGGGCACCAAGCGGCCGTAAACCCTGGTGGCAAAGGTTTCGGACTTACCTTTTTTTATCTTGAACACGGCTTTTGCGCCCGCCTTTACCGATGCAAGGAAAATCAGCTTCGAGATGCTACCGACGCCTTCGGTAATCCATTGATAAGGAATCTGTTTTGCCGATTGGTCGGTAACGATTATGCTTTCAGCATCCGTTTCGTTCCATTTTTTTTGCAGTTCGTCCCACGGAACTTCAACCATCTCATTCTCGCGGTTGAGCGAGGAAGCATTCTCTACCGTGAGTGCAAGCTCCGAAGACGAGCATCCGGCAAACAGCGGAGCGGCAACGAATAAAAACAGGATAGGTTTCATCTTTTTCGTTGTTTTATCAGGGTTGTTTTCCAATGTAAGCTAAAATTCCGCCATCGACGTAAAGGATGTGCCCGTTCACAAAATCCGACGCGCTCGAAGCCAAGAATACGGCGGGGCCTTTCAAGTCTTCGGGCTTTCCCCATCGTGCGGCGGGCGTTTTTGCGATGATAAACGAATCGAAGGGCTGCCGCGACCCGTCAGGACGGCGTTCGCGCAATGGAGCTGTTTGCGGTGTAGCGATATAACCGGGGCCGATGCCGTTGCACTGTATGTTGTATTCGCCATATTCCGATGCGATATTGCGGGTGAGCATCTTCAATCCGCCTTTGGCTGCGGCATAAGCCGATACGGTTTCGCGGCCGAGCTCGCTCATCATGGAACAGATATTGATAATTTTCCCGGCACGGCGCCTGATCATCGCCGGTAAAACGGCTTTGGACACGATAAACGGCCCATTGAGGTCGATGTCGATAACCTTACGGAAATCGTCTGCGCTCATCTCCACCATCGGGATGCGTTTGATGATTCCGGCATTATTGACTAAAATATCGATTTCCCCCACCTCTTTCTCTATTTGAGCTACCATTCCGGTTACCTGTTTTTCGTCGGTTACGTCGCAAACGTAGCCATGCGCCTTGATGCCAATCTCTTTGTAGGCTTCGAGGCCTTTATTGACCAACGCTGCGTTGATATCGTTGAAAACGATTGTTGCGCCGGCTTCCGAAAAAGCCGTGGCCAAAGCGAAGCCTATGCCGTAGGAGGCTCCCGTTACAAGAGCAATTTTTCCTTTCAATGAAAAATCCATCATTTTTTGTTTAGTTTTTGATTATCAATTATTTATCTTAAATCAGTAATGAGCGAGAAATCTTGATCGCCGTAATCTAAATTTTCGCCCGCCATACCCCAAATAAAGGTGTAGTTGGTGGTGGCGGCGGCGGCGTGGATAGACCATTCGGGCGACAATACAGCTTGGTTACCGCGCATCCAGATGTGCCGCGTTTCGCTTGGCTCGCCCATCAAGTGGCACACGGCCTGATCTTCGGGCACTTCGAAATAGAAGTAGGCTTCCATGCGGCGCGAATGAACGTGTGCGGGCATGGTGTTCCAAACGCTTCCGGGAGCAAGCTCGGTCATTCCCATCTGCAATTGGCAGGTGGGGAGCACCTGATTGACGATCATTTTATTGATTTTGCGGTGATTGGATGTTTCCAATGCGCCAAGCTCGACGACGACGGCGTTGCTTTTTGTTACTTTCTTATCGGGGTAATTGCGGTGCGCACATGCCGAATTGAAGTAGAATTTTGCGGGTTTCGAGGCCTCGTCGCTCTCGAAATAAACTTCACGGTCGCCCGAACCCAAATAGAGGGCTTCTTTGTAATCGAGATCAAACGAACTGTCAGCGACTTTTACCCTTCCTTTTCCACCTACATTGTAAATGCCTATTTCGCGACTGTGGAGGAACACCGTTTGTTTCAAAGGGGCGATGGCTTCAAGACGCAAGGCCTCGTTCACGGGCATCGCGCCACCGACCACCAATCGGTCGTACATGGAATAAACCATGTTTACTTCGTCGGGCGAAAAGAGAGTTTCGATAAGGAAATTTTTTCGCAATCTCTCGGTCTGATATGTCTTGGCATCTTCGGGATTCGAAGCATAACGCAATTCATAATTTGTCTTCATTGCAATATAATTTAAACTTTAAAAAATACGTTTTTACAGATAAAAGTTGTCGTTGAAGCGAGTGTAATAATCAATGGTCTCTTTCGTGAGAATATCCAAAGGAAGGTAGTTTTCTTTTTGCACCGGATTGCGGAAAATCAGGTATTCCAACAGTGTTCTCATAGCAAAAAAACCCTGATATTCCGGTCTTTGACCGATAAGAAAATCGATGAACCCGTTTTTCAGCGCATCGATATTGGGAAGGGTTGGATCTACACACACCATTTTTACGCTCTCTATATTGTTTTTTGCCAAAAAATTCGCGATCACACTTCCCCGTGAATTGAGCACCACTACCCCACCCAATCGGTTTTTATGAAAGAAATCGTGCATCAACGCATCGTTCTTTTCGGGTTCGAGAACCGAAAAAGGAATTTGAACAATGGGGTTTTTCATGTTGTTTTCGCGGTAATAATCGCCAAATCCCTTTTTGCGCAAAACCGTGGTGTTGGCGCTTTCGCCCCCGACGCGCAAGGCCTGCAATATTCCGATGCCTTCGTCCGGAGGAATAATGTGGGAGATGAGTTTGCCCATCACGTAACCGCACACGTAATGGTTTGACGAGAAAAAGGCGATCGGCGCGGTGTCGTCAATCTCCGAATCCACAAAAACGTAGGGGATGCCTTTTTCCGCCAATTTTTTGGTAAACAACTGCGTTTCCTGTTTGAAAGTAGGACCAATAATCGCTGCATCGACATTTTCTTTCAAAACCGCATCAAAAGTACTGCGGCAGGAATAAATGTCGTACTGGTTATAGAGGTGGAAAATCGGGTTTACCTTGATGTTTTCGTATGCTTTCAATGTTTTTCGTATGCCGTTGACGATGCTTTCCCAATATCCTCCTTCATGGACGAGCGGCGTGATGATGACTATCTTATACTGCCGTTTTAAAGATAAGCCCGAAATATGGATGTTGGGTTTGTAATCTACCTCTTTCAACACTTTTTCGACAGCTTTGAGCGCCGATTCCGAAACGTTGCCCCTGTTGTGCAGTATCCTATCGACCGTTCCCGCAGATACGCCCGCCATAACAGCAATGTCTTTGATGCGTACTTTTCGTTGCATTTATTTTTTTCTTTTCTGGAAATGAAGGCAAAACCTTGCCCGATAAAATACAAAAATAGAAATATATTTCGAATCTTGCCCCATAAACGACAGAGTTTTAAGTGAAAATATCCGCTTACAAGCTTCCGTAATCCCGCACATTCTGTCGCTCATTTCACACCGGCATATCGACTTTTTCCCTATCTTTGTACCCTTGCAATTGCTTATCAATGAATTTTAAATACGACGTAATAGTGGTTGGCGCCGGTCATGCCGGTTGTGAGGCGGCTTGCGCTGCAGCTCGTTTGGGGTCGCAGACATTGCTTATCACCATGGACATGACCAAACTGGCGCAAATGAGCTGCAATCCGGCCGTAGGCGGTATAGCCAAAGGACAGATTGTCAGGGAGATTGATGCTTTGGGGGGACAAATGGGAATCGTAAGCGACCACAGCGCCATACAGTTCCGCATGCTGAACCGCTCCAAAGGGCCGGCCATGTGGAGTCCGCGCACGCAAAACGACCGCGCCAAATTTGTGGAAGAATGGCGCTACACCATCGAAAATACGCCCAACCTCTATCTTTGGCAAGACCAAGTGATCGAGTTGATTTTTGAAAAAAACGGCTCGATTGGAGGCGTCAGAACCGGCATGGGTGTGGAATTTTTGGCCAAGGCGGTAGTGCTGACCAACGGAACCTTTCTGAACGGTCTCATTCACATCGGGAAAGTGCAAATGAGCGGAGGTCGCGCATCGGAATCGGCATCGTCGGGGATTACGGAACAATTGCGCGACGCGGGATTCAAAACCGACCGCATGAAAACAGGCACGCCCGTGCGCATCGACGGCCGCAGCGTCGATTTCTCATTACTCGAAGAACAAAAAGGAGATGTGGATTTTCATCAATTTTCCTATTTGGATTCGGTTCAGCGCAGGCTTCCTCAACTCAGTTGCTGGATTGCCTCTACATCACCCGAAGTGCACGCGGTCTTGGCCGATGGATTGGAAGATTCGCCTCTCTACAATGGGCAGATAAAAAGTATTGGGCCGAGGTATTGCCCCAGCATCGAAACAAAAATCGTTACTTTTGCCGAGAAAGAGAGCCACCAATTGTTTCTTGAACCCGAAGGCGTGCATACGCACGAGTATTACCTTAACGGTTTTTCGTCGTCCCTCCCACTCCACGTACAATTGTCGGCTTTACAAAAAATTCCCGCATTTCGGGACGTGCATGTTTTCCGTCCCGGATATGCGATAGAATATGATTTTTTCGATCCCACGCAACTGCTCGCCACGTTGGAAACTAAATTGGTGAAAAACCTGTTTTTCGCGGGACAGATTAACGGCACCACCGGTTACGAAGAGGCCGGAGGCCAAGGCTTGATTGCCGGAATGAACGCGCATGTGAATTGCCACGGCGGCGATGCCTTTGTATTGCACCGCGACGAAGCTTATATCGGCGTTTTGATTGACGATTTAATCACCAAAGGCGTTGATGAGCCCTACCGCATGTTTACCTCGCGAGCCGAATATCGAATCCTGCTCCGTCAGGACAATGCCGACGAACGTTTGACAAAACGGGCTTATGAATTTGGCTTGGCCGACGAAGAACGGATGAGTCTTTTGAAAGAAAAAGAAGAAGCGGTTCGCGAACTTATCGATTTCATCAGCAATTTTTCGGTGAAACCTTCCCGCATAAACGGCTTTTTGGAACGAGCAGGCACCACTCCGCTGAAACATGGCGTGAAGCTGATTGACTTGGTCAATCGTCCGCAATTGGATATTGAAATGTTATCGGAAGAAATCGCCCTCCTGAAAGAACGCATCTCTTCCATTAAAAACCGACGCGAAGAAATATTGGAATCGGCCAATATACTGATTAAGTATGAGGGCTACATCAAACGCGAGAAGTTGATTGCCGACAAGATAAACCGGCTCGAAGATATTCGGATTAAAGATAAATTCAATTACAACAGCATACAATCGCTTTCGACAGAAGCGCGACAGAAACTCAGCAAAATCAATCCCGAAACCATCGCTCAGGCGAGCCGAATACCCGGCGTTTCGCCCAATGATATTTCGGTTTTGCTGGTACTTTTGGGGCGGTGAAACTGCAATGTTCCACGTGGAACATTAAAAAACAGAACAACTATTACATAACTAAATAAACAGAAAAATGAATGTTGAAAATTTAAAATCGGCGGTGCGGAATATTCCTGATTTTCCCATAAAGGGAATACAGTTTAAAGATATTACCACCTTATTTCAGTCGGCAGAATTGCTGCAAGATTTATCGGATGTGCTTTATGCGCAATACAAAGACAAAGGCATCACTAAAGTCGTAGGGATTGAGTCGCGTGGGTTCTTTATGGGCCCGGCAACGGCTATCCGATTGCACGCAGGCTTTATTCCCATCCGCAAACCGGGGAAACTGCCGTATAAAGTAATCGAAGAAAAATACACGAAAGAATACGGCGAAGATGCTATCCAGATTCACGAAGACGCTCTTTCGGCCGACGATGTGGTCTTGCTCCACGACGATTTGTTGGCCACCGGCGGCACAATGGTTGCCGCATACAATTTGGTGAAGAAATTCGGCGTGAAGAAAATCTATGTGAACTTCATCATCGAATTGGAGAAATTGGAAGGCCGTAAACATTTTGCGCCAGACGTGGATGTGGAATCGATATTGCAATTCGAAATCTAAATCTTCGCCGCCGATAGCATAACAAGGAAATAACTTGCGGTTTTCCCGCATCTCCCCTGTCAAACATTGACTATCGGCACCTCTGTTATGACCGAAGAAATCAAAAATACGCTTGCCGTCATACCCAACAATCCGGGTTGTTATCAATTTCTCGACGAGAAAGGGAAAGTGATTTATGTGGGTAAGGCAAAAGACCTGAAAAAACGGGTTTCGTCGTATTTTGTCAAGACGCACGAGAATCCTAAAACACGCATTCTCGTCCGGCACATCCGGCAGATAAAATACATTGTAGTCGATACGGAGGAGGATACCTTTTTGCTCGAAAACAACCTGATCAAAGAGTTTCAGCCGCGCTACAACGTGATGCTGAAAGACGACAAAACCTACCCTTCCATCGTGATAAAAAACGAATTTTTCCCGCGGGTTTTCCAAACGAGAAATATCGTTCGCGACGGGTCGAAATATTTCGGACCCTATACGTCCGTGATGTCGGTACGAGCCTTGCTCGAAATGTTTCGCAAAGTTTACAAAGTGCGTACCTGCCGTTTAAACCTGACGCCCGAAAACATCAGCGCCGGGAAATTCAACGTCTGCCTCGAATATCACATCAAACGCTGTAAGGGCCCTTGCGTCGGGTTGCAGCCTATGGATGAATACGACAAAAATATCCGCGAGATTTTTGAGATTCTGAAAGGAAACGTCGGCATCATCGGCGACCGATTACGGGAAGAAATGCAACGGTATTCCGATGAACTCAAGTTTGAAGAGGCGCAGGAAGTGAAGGAAAAATACTTGATGTTGGAGAATTTTCGTCAAAAATCACTCATTATCAGCAATATCAATTACAATCTCGATGTGTTTGGCTACGACGATGACGAAAACTCGGCCTATATCAATTACTTACACATCGTTCACGGCGCAATCATACAGGCATATACCTTCGAATACAAAAAAAAACTCGATGAAAGGCGCGAGGAGCTCCTCGCTTTAGGTATCGTGGAGATGCGGCAGCGTTTCGGGAGCGAGTCGAAAGAAATCATCGTCCCTCTCTTGCCCGATTTGACCCTGTCGGATATCGAATTTACGATTCCTCAGCGAGGCGACAAACGAAAATTATTGGAGCTGTCGGACAAGAATGTGAAGCAGTACAAAATCGATAAGTTGAAAAAAGCCGAGATGCTCAACCCCGAACAACGGACGACCCGCATTTTGAAAACCCTGCAAAAAGATTTGCAACTGAAAGAACTCCCGCTGCACATCGAATGTTTTGACAATTCCAATATTCAAGGGACAAACCCGGTGGCAGCCTGCGTCGTTTTCAAAAAAGCGAAACCTTCGAAAAAAGACTATCGCCATTTCACGGTTAAAACCGTCGTAGGCCCCGATGATTTCGCATCGATGAGCGAAATCATTTACAGACGCTACTCTCGCGCCCTTAACGAAGCCTCCGATTTGCCGCAACTCATTGTCATCGACGGAGGTAAAGGACAATTGCACGCTGCCGTAAAATCGTTGCAGAAAATTGGGCTTTACGGAAAAATCGCCATTATTGGTATCGCAAAGCGTCTGGAAGAAATTTATTTCCCCGAAGACCCCATTCCGCTCTATCTCGACAAAAATTCCGAAACGTTAAAACTTATTCAGAAACTCCGTGATGAAGCCCATCGGTTTGGCATCACCTTCCACCGGAAAAAACGAAGCAAGTCGCAACTCGTGTCGGAACTCGACGAAGTGAAAGGCATCGGCCCCGAAACGAAAAAGAAATTGCTTTCGCATTTCAAAAGCATAAAACGGATCAAAGAAGCAAGCAAAAAAGCAATTGAAGATATTGCCGGCAAAAGCAAGGGCGAAATCATTTGGAACTGGATCACAAGCACTCATTCATAAAATAAATATGCGGTTACTTATTCAGCGCGTAAAAAAATCGTCGGTCAGCATCGACGGCAAGATAAAAAGCCGGATTGGAAGCGGCCTGCTCGTTTTTGTGGGTATCGAAAACGACGATTCGCAAGAAGACATCGATTATCTTTGCAAAAAAACGGTAAATTTGCGTATATTTGACGATGAAAACGGCGTGATGAACCGTTCCGTACTTGAGACGGGCGGCGAAATCCTTGTCGTGTCGCAATTTACGCTGCATGGCAGCACAAAAAAAGGAAATCGGCCATCGTACATCCGCGCCGCCAAACCCGATGTATCCGTTCCGCTTTACGAAACATTCTGTTCCGAACTGTCGGCAATGTTGGGAAAAGAGGTTCAAACAGGCCGGTTTGGAGCCGATATGCAAGTGGAACTTATTAACGACGGACCCGTTACTATCTGGATGGATTCGAAAAACAAAGAATAAAACAATGACCTTACAAGAAGCTCAAAAACAAGTAGATGACTGGATTAAAACCTACGGCGTACGCTATTTCAGCGAACTGACCAACATGGCCATCCTTACCGAGGAAGTCGGCGAACTGGCGCGAATCGTGGTGAGGACTTATGGAGACCAGTCGTTTAAAGAATCCGATTTGTCGAGAAACCTGTCCGACGAGATGGCCGACGTACTTTGGGTGCTGCTCTGCCTTGCCAACCAAACCGGCGTGGACTTGACAGAGGCATTTAAAAAGAATATTGCGAAGAAAACGGAACGAGATTCTACCCGTCATTGGGAAAACGAAAAATTAAAATAACATACTCCCCTACCCTGTTTGAATAACATTACAATTATGGAAAATAAATTTCAACAAGCATTAAAAAACCATCCGTTTACATTGACGGACGAACAAGTTTCCGAAAAGGTAAACAAAATCATTGACGAAAGATTTTCGGAAAACGACACTCAAGACGTTTACAAAAAGCTGTATTCATGCATCGATTTGACGTCGCTCAACACCACCGACACCAAAGAAGATATCTGGAAATTCACCGAGAAAGTGAACGCTTTTGAAGGCGCTAATCCCGAAATCGAAAATGTTGCAGCAATATGCGTTTATCCCAACTTTGCCTCAACCGTGAAGGAAGCGCTGACTGCCGACGTTAAAATAGCTTGTGTATCAGGAGGATTCCCTGTATCGCAAACCTTTGCCGAAGTCAAAATGGCGGAGACCGCCTTGGCCGTTGCCGATGGCGCCGACGAAATAGACATCGTGCTCAACCTCGGCCTGTTTCTCAACGAAGAATACGAAGAACTTTTCGAAGAAATTTCGGAAATCAAACACGCCTGCCGCGAAGCCCGCTTAAAGGTGATCCTCGAAACGGGAGCCTTGAAAACGGGAAGCAGCATCCACAAAGCATCGGTTATCGCGCTGTATTCGGGTGCCGACTTCCTGAAAACATCCACCGGAAAGGTTTATCCGGGCGCATCGCCCGAAGCAGCCTACGTGATGTGCAGCGCCATCAAATCGTATTTCGAACAAACAGGGCTAAAAGTAGGATTCAAAGTGTCCGGCGGCGTTTCCTCAGTTGCCGATGCCGTGAATTATTACAGCATTGTAAAAGAAATTTTAGGCGAAGAATGGTGCAACAACAGCCTGTTCCGCATCGGAACAAGCCGATTGGCCGATAAATTGTTGGACGCGATAAAATAAGGCGGTTATCTGTTTCTAACCGGCAGGGATAGCCGTTTGTTTTTGCCACATCCGGTAATACCGCCCCCGAAACCGGCGCACACACCACGCCCCGCGCTTGTGTGCTTACCTGAGCGTGAATAAAAGGCAGCGCAACAATAGCGGCAATAACTGACTGAAGTACAGTTAGATATATCACAAAGGTTTTTGATTTTCGCCGCACAAAAAGCGACTCGGTGGTGTCGGCGATTATTTCGGGGGGGAAGAGTGCATTATTTGAAAATTATTCCAACCAAAAACTTGTGTCGAAACGAATGCCGAAATGTTTGTCCATTTCTACTTCCTCTTCCGACCGTTTATTTACGCCAATTACAGCAAATATACGATAAAACATTTTCACAATTCCCGAAAAAATGACTACTTTCGCTGAAAAATAATGAAAAACATCTATGAAAGGAAGATTTAACACGAAGTATTTTTGCATTTTAGCATTGATTTTTATTGTAGTATCCTGTAAGACAAATCATTCAGACCAACTGAGGACAGATTTCATCTCCCCTCCCCCATCGGCACAGACCGGTGTTTACTGGTATTGGATGTCGGATAATATTTC
>JAISUH010000016.1 GCA_031272205.1 Dysgonamonadaceae bacterium
ACGTTTGTAAGTTACCCGAATTTTTACAGGATAACCACCTTTTGATTTTGTTCTTCGGTCGTCAAGGTACGAAGAAACGGTAATTCCGTTGTTTGAATAATTGAACATAATCGTAAAAATATTTGCACACAATTTGCACACAAAGTTAGCGATTAAATATGAAATAAACAAACAGGATATAAAATTAATAATTTATAACTAACTATAAAACAGTAATATAGCAAGGAAAAGAAAATTGAAGAAAATCAAGGAAAAGTATAATTTAGTGCTTTGGGAGCAGGGGGTCGTGGGTTCGAATCCCGCTACCCCGACGGTTGAAAATCAGAGAGTTACGATGATAAATCACGGCTCTCTGATTTTTTATTTGCATACAATTTGCATACAAGTTTGGGGATTCGGATTACTGAACTCATTTATTTTCCGGCAGTCGCAAAGGCGGAAATCCACGCCGTGATGCCGCTCCAATTTATGCTCGTGAATGAGCCGCGAGCCGTTTAACAACCGCTCTAACAGAGATGCCTCGATTGACGATATTTCGCCGCTTTTGGTACGCGAACATTTCGTTTTTTGGTTTTTTAGGAACGAATAAATGCAACGGACAGGCATTATCCTTTCATATTTCAGGAAAAAGCGTTAATTTTGACCTCTCTAAAAATAGCTATTCAAAAATATTCAAAATCATAAAAATAAAAATAAGATGAGAAAAAGCGCATTACAGATTGAGAGGGCAGGCTACGTACCCAAAATGCCCGAAGTGCTGAAAGGCAACGTGCAGGTAAAAGAAGGCGCCGCCACCAAATCGGTCAGCGACGAAGCCGAAATCGCCAAACTTTTCCCCAATACCTACGGTATGCCTTCGCTCAGGTTCGAAAAATCGACCGGCGAAACGGGATTGAAACAACCCGTCAATGTAGGTGTGATTCTTTCGGGAGGACAAGCGCCGGGCGGACACAACGTGATAGCAGGAATTTTCGACGGCATCAAACGTCTGCATCCCGACAGCCGCCTGTACGGATTCATCCTGGGCCCCGGCGGACTGATCAACCACCAGTATAAAGAACTGACCCCCGCCATCATCGACGAATACCGCAACACGGGCGGTTTTGATATCATCGGATCGGGACGCACGAAACTCGAAACCAAGGAACAATTCGACAAAGGACTGGAAATCCTCAAAAAATTAAACATCTCCGCCTTGGTTATTATCGGTGGCGACGACTCCAATACCAACGCTTGCGTGTTAGCCGAATACTACGCAGCCATCCATGCCGGCGTGCAGGTGATCGGTTGCCCGAAAACTATCGACGGCGACTTGAAGAACGAACAAATAGAGACTTCGTTCGGTTTCGACACCGCCTGCAAAACCTACTCCGAAGTTATCGGCAACATCCAGCGCGACTGCAATTCGGCACGCAAATACTGGCACTTCATCAAACTGATGGGGCGTTCCGCCTCGCACATCGCATTGGAATGTGCATTGCAGACCCAACCGAACATCTGCATCGTATCCGAAGAAGTGGAAGCCAAAAATCAATCGTTGGATGATATTATCAATTATATCGCAAACGTGGTCGCCAAACGCGCCGAGAACGACAACAATTTCGGTACGGTGCTGATTCCCGAAGGATTGATTGAATTTATTCCTGCAATGAAAAATTTGATTGCCGAACTCAACGATTATCTGGCCAAACACGACGCAGAATTTAAAATGATCAAGAAAAGCGAACAGCGCACTTACATCATCAGCAAGCTGAGCAAAGAAAATTCGGAACTCTACGCCAGCCTGCCCGAAACGGTAGCCCGTCAGCTCACGCTCGACCGCGACCCGCACGGAAACGTGCAGGTTTCGCTTATCGAAACCGAAAAGCTGCTTGCCGAAATGGTGGGCAACCGTTTGGCGGAATGGAAAGAAGCGGGAAAATACAAAGGCAAGTTCGCTACGCAGGTGCACTTCTTCGGTTACGAAGGCCGCTGCGCCGCCCCGTCGAACTACGACGCCGATTACTGTTACTCGCTGGGCTACACCGCATCCATGTTGATTGCATCCGGAAAAACGGGCTATATGTCGTCGGTACGCAACACTACCGCTCCCGCCAACGAATGGATTGCCGGAGGGATACCCATCACCATGATGATGAATATGGAACGCCGCCACGGCGAGATGAAACCCGTCATACAAAAGGCTCTGGTTAAATTAGATGCTGCGCCGTTCGCCTATTTCGCTGCTCAGCGCGAACAATGGGCATTTGAAACGGCTTACGTTTATCCGGGTCCGATTCAATATTTCGGGCCTTCATCGGTTTGCGACCTGCCGAGCATGACACTGCAATTGGAACAAAAAGGCAAGTTGTTATAGATTTGACCTTGTCAATTAAAAAAGCAGAAATCCGGCATCTCCGGATTTCTGCTTTCAGATGTTGTTCATCTGCCGTCTTACGACAAGCCGGCGACCAACATCTATACGGTTTTGTTCCGCAACAACGTCGTTCATCAGTGCAACCGTTCTTTCGTCGTTGTTTTCATTTTGATACCGTTTTTTTAGTTTTATTTCCCGAAAAAGTTCATTTCAACTCCTTATCTTTTTTCTTTCAAAAATAATTTTGTATTTTTATTGCCCGAAAGTTTTAAACAATATAGAGAAAGCTTCTCAAGGATTCATTTTTCAGAAAAAATGGTTATACGCAGACGGTCAAAAAGGCGGTTTTACCAGAAAAAGTCTTTTTATCTTTTTTTGGGAATCGTCATCGGAATAGTTTTTATATGCAGTTTTTATCAGGCATCCGTTTATTTTTCAACAAACGAATCGTGCATGATATGCCACGTGCATCCGCATGTCGAAGACAGTTGGAAACTATCGACCCACGTAAACAACGGAAGCGGGGTTACGGTCAATTGCGTGGATTGCCACCTCCCACCAAAAGACCACACGTGGACACATTACAAGGCAAAAGCCAAGCTCGGCATCAAAGACCTGTGGGGCTACCTGACCAAAGACAGCGCAGATTTCAAATGGGACCAAAAATCGGAATTGGAATACGCCGTGAAATACATTCCTAACGAATCTTGCGTGAAATGTCATCAGAACCTGTTCCCCCAAGGAATCACCGACGATGGCGTTACGGCTCATTTGTATTACGAAGAAAACGAGAAAAAACTGAATCTGCAATGCATCAGTTGCCACTTGGACGCAGGACACCACAATCCCAATTACTCCCATTCGAAAATGACGGGAATTCCGGGATTGAGCACATCGGGTGCGACAGCCGTCGATACAAGTCTTTGCTACAAAGAACCGACACCGGTTACGGCATTTGCCGATTTCACCGAAAAAGTGCCGGGGACAATGATTTCGCTCAATATGGTTGCCATTCCGGGCGGCACGTTTAAAATGGGAAGTCCCGATAAAGAACCCTTCCACAAAACGGACGAAGGTCCCGTTCATGAAGTGAAAGTTAGCCCTTTCTTCATGGCGGAAGTAGAAACAACTTGGGATCAGTATTGGGCCTTTTACCGCCAAACGATGAGCGAGGGACGCACACCTCCCGACGTGGTTTACGAAAACAACCTGAAAGCGATGGGCGTGGACGGTATTTCGGGGCCTACCCCCCCGTTTGGGATACCCGACCAGGGATGGGGCGGAGGCAACCGGCCGGCAATCACAATGACCCATTACGCCGCCGAAGTGTTCTGCCAATGGCTTTCGCAGAAAACGGGCAAGAAATACCGCCTTCCCACCGAAGCCGAATGGGAATATGCGGCGCGGGGCGGGACAGAAACACCCTATTTCTTTGCCGGAAACCCGAAAGATTTTTCCAACGACGGCTTTTGGCGCAAACTTTTCGAAGCGAAAACCGACAGCATAAGCGCCTACGTTATTTACGTTAACGACAGCGAAAACCGCACGCAAGAGCCGGAAAAAGTCTTGCCCAACCGCTTCGGACTAAAAAATATGTTAGGCAACGTGATGGAATACTGCGCCGACAAATACAACGAGAAGGCCTATTCCGAACGTTCTTCGGGAGTAACCGATCCCATTGTTATTCAAGGCGACGAGTGGGTCGTGCGAGGCGGATATTACGCTTCGGATGCCGCAGATGTACGTTCGGCCGCGCGTGGGCACACGCGCCACGACGCATGGCTGAAAACCGACCCCCAGCAGCCCAAAAGCATCTGGTGGTATTCCGACATTAAAGGCATCGGATTTCGGGTGGTATGCGAACCTGATCCGGCTATCGCAACAAAATAAAAACAATTCATTAATATACACATCATTAAATTTTATCCGACATGAAAGAAAAAAACGGTTTATCACGACGGTCATTCCTGAAAACCTCAGCTGCAGCAAGCGCACTGGGAATGATTGGTACAGGAGGCGCAACGGGATTATTCACCTCGTGCAGCGGAAATGACAAAAACAAACTGATTCCCTTGAAAGAACCGGGAAGTTATTACATCCCCGAACTGCCCGATTTGGCAGCCGACGGGAAGGAAATCAAAGCCGGCGTTATCGGCTGCGGCGGACGCGGATCGGGAGCTGCCATCAATTTCCTGAATGCGGCAAACGGAGTTACGATTACCGCTTTGGGCGATGTGTTTCAAGAAAAAGTGGATGCCTTGGCCAACTATCTTAAATCGGAAAAAAACATCGATGTCCCTGCCGACAAACGGTTCGTTGGTCTTGATGCCTACAAACAGGTGATTGACAGCGGAGTGGATGTTATCATCAATTGTACCCCTCCCTTCTTCCGCGCCGAACACTTCAAATACGCCGTGGAAAAAAACAAACACTGTTTCCTCGAAAAACCCATTTGCGTGGACGCGACAGGTTACCGTACCGTTATTGCAGCAGCCAAACAGGCGCAAGCAAAAAATTTGTGCGTAGTAACGGGAACACAACGGCACCATAAACGCGACTATGTGGAATCCTACAAAAAAATCATGGAAGGAACCATCGGCGAAATCACCGGAGGCATTGTTTATTGGAACCAAGGGATGCTTTGGTATAGAGAACGCGAGAAAAAATGGAACGACTTCGAATACATGGTACGCGACTGGGTGAACTGGAAATGGCTTTCGGGCGACCACATCGTAGAACAGCACGTCCACAATATCGACGTTTTCACATGGTTCAGCGGATTGAAACCCGTAAGCGCAGTAGGATTCGGATCGCGTCAAAGACGTCTTACCGGCGACCAGTACGATAATTTCAGCGTCGATTTTGTGATGGAAAACGGAATCCACATGCACAGCATGTGCCGCCAAATTGACGGATGCGCCGATAATGTAAGCGAATTTGTGCAGGGAACAAAAGGCTATTGGACTTCCCAAGGCGGTTGCCGCATCGTAGATCTTCAAGGCAACGAAATTTGGAAATTCGATTACGAGGCCGAGAAAGCACAGTACAAACAAACCGACCCCTACACGCTCGAACACGTTGATTTGATCAACCACATCCGAAGCAACACACCCATCGATCAGGCTTCGGAGACAGCCGTATCGAATATGGCGGGCATCATGGGCCGCGAATCGGCATATACGGGCGGTGAAACCACTTGGGAGAACATGACTGCCGCACCCTTGGATTACACCCCTAAAGATCTGAATATCGGCAAGATGGACATGAAGGGATTTACTGTTCCTGTTCCGGGAAGCCCTAAAGCTTAAAACAGACAGAAATATGACACTCGATAGACGAAATTTCCTGAAAGCCTCAGCCATAACGCTTGGCGGGGCTGCCGTAAGCGCTTGTTGCGGCGCTAAGAAAGACGATTGCTGCGCCGGAAAAACGACGGGCATAGCCTTCAAACCCGAAGCCGAACTGAAGTTGTCCTTTCAGGAATGGACCATCAACGGCGACAGTCTGAAAGACAAACTCGATTTCATGGAGACCCTCGGCGTTGCCGGCTTGGAAGTCGGAGGCGACGGTTTGGGCGGCCGCGTTGACGAGCTCAACAACGCGCTCAAAGACCGTAACATCAAGATAAGCGCTATCTGCGCCGGTTTTAAGGGTTTCATGCTCGCCGAAGATGAAGCTGTGCGCAACCAATGCCGCGATACCATGCGCGAGATCATTGTAGCGGCTGGCAAACTCGGATCTACCGGCGTGATCATTGTGCCGGCTTTCAACAGTCAGAAGCCCTGCAAGCCTCACACACAGGAGACGCGCGACTTCCTTTGCGAATGGTTCAACGAACTGGGTACTTTTGCGCACAATAACGGCACAACGGTCATCTTTGAGCCGCTGAACCGCGGCGAAGCGTTTTACCTGCGACAGGTTGCCGATGCAGCCTCCATCTGCCGCGACATCAATAACCCCGGCGTAAGGTGTATGGGCGATTTCTGGCACATGACACACGAAGAAACCTCCGACATGGGAGCCTTTATCTCTGCCGGCGAATACCTTCAGCACGTTCACGTAGCAAGCCGCAAACGGCGCCTGATACCCGGCGAAGACGGCGAGGCCGACAACTATGTTGATGGATTTAAAGGATTGAAAACCATTGGCTTCAACAAATATGTCAGTTTCGAGTGCGGCAGTCAAGCCGAAGACAAAAATGCTTCAGCCGCCGCCGCCGTAGAACTGCTGCGCAAGCAATGGGCGGAAGCCTGAGGTTTTTCGTGAAAACAATTATAAAAAACCACAGGCACAAGGTCTGTGGTTTTTTATACCCTGTCAACCATTCTGTACGTATATCGCAAAAAAGATACTTTTATTTTAGAAAGTTTTTGCGGAACTATCGACCGTAAAATTGTAAAAGGTATATTCAAAAAAAAACATGAGTTGTTCATGTCAAAACGACAAATCTTCCATTGAGACGACGCCGAACAAAAAAATAGAAGCCCCCTCACAAAAGGCAGAATATGCAAGGGCTATCGTCTCTTTCGTGATGCTTGTCGCGGGAATTATCGCGGCCGAAACCGGTGCGGCGTGGTTTGCCGACCAACGGCTGCGGTTCATCTATTATTTGGCCGCTTACCTTCCGGTTGCCATCCCCGTTTACAGTGAAGCTTGGGAGGCCATCCGCAAAAAAGACCTGTTCAGCGAGTTTGCGTTGATGAGCATTGCTACTGTCGGCGCCTTTCTCATCAACGAATATCCCGAAGCGGTAGCCGTAATGCTTTTTTATTCTGTGGGCGAGCTTTTTCAGGATAATGCCGTCCATCGCGCCAAGAAAAACATCGGCGCACTGCTCGATATTCGCCCCGAAACAGCCGTAGTCGTTCTCAACGGGAAAGAAGAAACCCTTCCTCCTCAATCGATTCAGCCGGGCGAAATCATCGAAGTGAAACCCGGCGGGCGCGTCCCCTTAGACGGGATCTTAGACAGCGATTCCGTTTCGGTAAATACCGCCGCCTTAACCGGCGAAAGCGTCCCGCGCAGCATCCGCAGAGGCGACGAAATCCTCGCCGGAATGATTGTCGCCGACAGCGTAGCCCGGATTATCGTAACGAAACCGTTCGGCGAAAGCGCCCTTTCGCGCATCCTCGAATTGGTGCAGAACGCCACCGAACGAAAAGCTCCCACCGAACAGTTTATCCGCAAATTTGCCCGTATTTACACCCCTATCGTGGTTGGTTTGGCAGCGATGATTGTCGTTTTTCCGTGGCTATACTCCTTAGTTTTACCCGCTTTTGCTTTCGATTTAGAGGCTTGGGTTTATCGCGCCTTAGTATTTTTAGTCATATCCTGCCCCTGTGCATTAGTCATCAGCATTCCGCTCGGCTATTTCGGCGGCATCGGAGCGGCATCGCGGCAAGGAATATTGTTTAAAGGAAGTAACTACCTTGACGCCATCACGAAAGTAAATACCGTGGTGATGGACAAAACAGGAACGCTGACCAAAGGGGTTTTCGACGTACAGGAGATTGTTACGGCAGACGGCGCTATTGAAAACGAACTGATTGGACTGCTCGCCGCGGCCGAATCCAAAAGTACACACCCCATTGCGAAAGCCATCATGAGCCGTGCGGAGAAAGCACATATTGAAATTGCCGAACCCCAAAGTGTGAAGGAAGTTGCCGGCCACGGACTGGAAGCGTCAATCGACGGCAAGCTTGTTTTGGCGGGAAACTCAAAATTGCTCGACAGCCGCAAGATAACCTATCCGGTTGAAATATCCCGTATCGCCGAGACCGTTGTGCTTTGCGCCGTAAACGGCAAATACGCCGGTTATGTATCGGTTGCGGACGAGCCGAAACCCGATGCCGCGAAAGCGGTAAAATTGCTATTGGATTTGGGCATAAAACGAATCATTATGCTTTCGGGCGACAAACAAGACCTCGTCTCGGAATTGGCAAAAAAGCTACACATCGCCGAAGCCTACGGCGATTTGCTGCCGGAAGGCAAAGCAAAGCATATCGAGCGCTTGAAAAACGACCCCGCCACCAACGTGGCCTTCGTGGGCGACGGCATCAACGATGCACCGGTGCTCGCCCTGAGCGATGTGGGTATCGCCATGGGCGGCTTGGGCAGCGACATGGCTATCGAAACGGCTGACGTAATCATTCAAACCGACGAACCGGCGAAAATTGCCACAGCGATAAAAATTGGCGAAGCCACCCGGAAAATCGTTACGCAGAACATCGTATTGGCATTTACCATCAAGCTGATTGTCCTTACCCTGGGGGCGGCAGGATTGGCCTCGTTGTGGGAAGCCGTTTTTGCCGATGTGGGAACTGCCCTGATTGCCATTTTCAATGCGATACGCATTTTGAGGATGAAATTTTAGTCCGGTTTTCGGACAAAAAAACACACTGTTTTTGACACGGGAGAACGGAATATTTTCCTCAACCCACAATCGCCTCCACCAGTTCATCGAGCCGGAAACCGGCAAAAAACTCCGATACGGGAATACGGGAAAGCGCCTCCCGGACGTCTCTTACTGTATATCTCACTCCTTTCAAGGCATTTTCTACCGCCGACAGATCGCTGTTGTTTCCGAAAAACGTGCCGTAAAATCGGATGCCTTCGATAACCGAATTTTTGACCGAGGCAAAAACCTGTATTTTTCCGGCATTGAAGCGCATTTTTCGCGTGATGTTGAATTGCGGCGAATGTCCGTAATTCCATTCCCACGAAGAAAATTTATCCCGACTGTTTTGCTCTATCTCGGCTAACTCCTTCTCGCTAAAAACGTATTCCTCCATTTCGGGAAACAGCTTTTTGATATGGCGTAGGATCGCATCCGAAAATTCTTTCACTCCAATTTTTTCAGGTAAGTGCGGCAAAATATTCGTTACCGCGCTGCGAACCGATTTCACGCTTTTCGAATCAATCAAATCTTTAGGTATTTCCAAGGCCTTCGATAAGACCGTCAAATCGGTGTCGAACAAAATGCAACCGTGGTGCATGATGCGCCCGTTGATGTAGGCCTGAGCGTTACCGCAAATCTTTTTATCATTGATAACCAAATCATTACGCCCTGTAAAATGAGCTTCTACACCCAAGTCTTTCAACGTTTCGATAACGGGTTCCGAAAAAGTTTTGAAATCGAACTCGCTGCCTTTTTCCTCATTGGAAATAATGGTGTAATTCAGGTTGTTCAAATCGTGATAAACCGCGCCCCCGCCCGAAATGCGCCGTACAACGTGAATCCCGTTTTCGCGCACGTATTGCAAATTGACCTCTTCTATCGTATTTTGGTGCCTTCCCACAATAATGGACGGTTCGTTGATCCACAACATAAAAATCTTGTCGTACGACAGCAGTTTTTTGAAGCAATATTCCTCCATCGCAATGTTGTATTGCGGTTTGTTTGTTTTGCTGACAATATAAATCATCGGTGGTCTGTTTTTAATTTTCGTTTGCAAAGATAGGCAAAAAAAAAATGCGAAAAATCCCAACGCAACAACTATTTCAAAAATGACACAATTTGTAAGAATTTTTCCCTTTTGAGAAAATTCTTTCAAATTGGAGCACAAAAATCAAAAATTTGTGTCTCGTTTTGCAACTTTTTTTGCTCAAACGTCAAAAATTCATCAAAATTTGAGGCAAAATTTTGTCATAACACTCTCATTTTGAGGCAAAAAAAGTGTACATCAATGATTTTTTTACCATAAATTTGCCGGGGTGAAACGAACAAAAAAAGAACATCGGGGTGTCCCGTGTTCCTCATAGATGACGGCATATCAGGATGCCGATCCATCCAAGTCTCCAAAAGAGAAGGAATTTTAAACTCTATAAATTAAGCGAATTAAACACAATCAAAAAAAAATGAAACAAATGAAAACAGAGAAATTTAAGCACAACCTCATCTACTTGCATATTTTTATACAAGTAGCGCTTGCTTCCCTTATGTTGGCGGCTTTGCTTCTTGCCTCCTGTTCTGATAAGGATGATCCTCGTGGCGTGACAAGCGAACCGGACGAAAAACCCGACAATTCCGGATCACTCACCTTCACCGTGAACGGCATCTCCGTCGGGGGTAAAGAACCTTTGAGCCGCGAGGCGATGGAATCCGAAACAGTCATTGTAAACACTGATGACGGCACGCCCGTGGAATTTATACTGAGCATCGATCCCGCATCAGCTACTCCCGGCATTAGGCCGATGGAGGCCGACAAAAAATACCGTGTCATTGTCTATAAGGCTTCCGACGACAGTTTCGTTACTGAAGCGGTCTTCACTGCCGGTACGGCAGGCGTCATCTCCGGACTGCCAAAAGAAACGTATAAATTGGCGGCTTATTCGCACAACACCTCCGACGATCCCGGAGCGGCAGGTTCCGATGCCGATAAAGACGGAAACGAGGCTACCATCACCGTCGATCCGGAGAACGACCTGCTCCATTGGACGGGTAGCGCGAACCTTACATCGGGATCGGCTCCGGCGGTAGCTATCACTTTCGAACACCGTTTCCCGTTGCTGACAGTCTCTACCGACGCTTCACTGACAAGCAAAAGCGCCGCCTCCACCACGTCCGCCACATTAACCCCCAACTACAAAGGAGTGCAAACCTTACTCTCCGCCGACGGTGTTAGCGAAGGTTCAACCGCTGAAGATCAGACTTTCTCGTGGTCGTCAACCGGCACGCAATCCGCCTCAAGCAGCTCGCGTTATGTGTTCACAGGCGACGACAGCCCCGTAACGATCGCTTTCTCGAACCTGAGCGTGAACGACGCTTCCGCTGACCTTTCAGCCAGCTTCTCCTCCTCTCTGAAACCGGGCTACCAATACGTGCTGACCACCCGTTTACAGGCAAGCACGGGCGACTATTATCCCATTGTGGGCGGCAAGGACTACGAGGTAACCATCCCGCTGGGCAGCAACGACGCCTACACTTACACCGACAAGGACGGAAATATCCGTACCGCCGGAAGCCTCACCTTTTTGACTTACAACCTTGGCGCCGATCCCGAACTCAGTACGAAGCAACAGATGGCCTATCCGCATACCACCGAAAAAAATATCCGCGTTTACGGCGGCTTGTGGCAATGGGGTCGCAAAGATGCGGGACACTCGCTCAGAGACCCTTTCTCTGCAACCGATACCGAACATTTCCAGAACGCACAATACACGACCTACAATCCGTCAACCGACACCAAGTTCGTATGGGGCAACAGAACGACCCTCCTCCCTCATTATTACTGGTATTCCGCCGATGCGGATAATTCAAATATGTGGGGTAACGGCGGCGATTTGGATAAACAAAACGATTTCTCCTTTAACAGCGGCGCCCCTTACGCTGCCGCAAACACCAATAATCCCTGTCCAAGCGGCTACCGCGTGCCTACCCAATACGAATGGGCGCTCATCTCTCAGGAAGGAGGGGCTTCGGCAAACTTTACCAATGATTACTTCTATACAACAAGCGGCGGGGCCAACGCCGCCCGTACCGGCGCTACATGGTCTGTTCCCTCAAGCAATCAGAATATTGTTTGGGTGCGCATATCCGACAAAAAAGCTGCATCTTCTTTCTCCGGCAAGATGTTGGGATATGTCCTTTATGACAAATCAACCATCGGTAACGGCGACGGCTCAGCAGCAACTTACGACGAAGCCTTCACCGCCGAAACCGACCTGACTGCCACCGACGCCCCTAAACCGCTGATGTTCCTGCCTCTCGCCGGTCAACGATCGGGCATCAATGGAGCGCTCACTTTTACCGGCAGTTACTGCAACTATTGGACCAGTACGATATCCAGCTTCACATCAAGCAACATCAACATCAACTACAGCGCCGTGAAAGCAAATTCGGCCAACTACCGCGTCTATGCTTATTCGGTGCGTTGCGTGAAGAATCTCAATGGAGAAGATAGTGATTACTAATAAGATATGCGTTTATATCATAATTTATGTCCATAGTTTTAATTTAGCTAACGTAAAGTTTATTTCAATGCTACGAATCCCCGAAAGTTGTGAAACCGGCGGGGATTCACTTTTTAATCCATATTATATTGAGGCTGTTTTTTTTGAAGTTGTTCTTCATGGAATTTACCCTACAATTTCCTCAACTCGAAAAATCTTTGTAGATTTGCGCTTTATCATTTTTATACACAGATCATCATGCAGAAAATAAAAGTGCAAAACCCTGTGGTAGAGCTCGACGGCGACGAAATGACCCGCATCATCTGGGCTTTCATCAAAGAGCAGCTCATCCTTCCTTATCTCGACCTCGACATCAAATATTACGATTTGGGCATCCGTAACCGCGATGCGACAGACGACCAAGTAACCATCGACGCTGCCGAGGCGATAAACAGGTACAACGTGGGCATCAAGTGCGCCACTATCACGCCTGACGAAGCGCGTGTGAAAGAATTTGGACTGAAAAAAATGTGGAAATCGCCCAACGGAACCATTCGCAATATTGTGGGAGGAACGGTTTTCCGCGAACCCATCATCTGCCGCAATGTTCCGCGTTACGTGCAGGGTTGGACGGAACCGATCATCATCGGCCGTCATGCCTTTGGCGACCAATACAAGGCCACCGATAAGATTGTCCGTGGGAAAGGCACTTTGCGCATGACCTTCACATCCGAAAACGGTGAAACACAATCGTGGGAAGTTTACAATTTTAACGGCGACGGCGTGGCCATGACGATGTACAATACCGATAAATCGATTTACGGCTTCGCCCGTTCATCGTTCCAAATGGCGCTATCAAAAAAATATCCGCTCTATCTGTCCACCAAAAATACCATTTTGAAAGCCTATGACGGCCGTTTCAAAGATATTTTCGCGGAAGTGTATGAAAACGAATTTAAGACGGCATTTGAAAAAGCGGGCATTACCTACGAACACCGCCTCATCGACGATATGGTGGCCTCGGCTATGAAGTGGAACGGCGGCTTTGTGTGGGCTTGCAAAAATTACGACGGCGACGTGCAGTCGGATACCGTAGCCCAGGGATTTGGCTCGCTGGGCATGATGTCGTCGGTTTTGGTTACGCCCGACGGAAAAACCGTGGAGGCCGAAGCCGCTCATGGAACGGTTACGCGCCACTATCGTCAGTGCCAACAGGGAAAAGAAACATCCACCAATCCCATTGCATCAATTTTTGCGTGGACACGCGGTCTGGCGCATCGCGGCAAGCTCGACGGCAACCGTCCGCTCATCGATTTCTGTGAAAAATTGGAACAAGTTTGCGTGGAAACCGTCGAAAACGGCGAGATGACCAAGGATTTGGCACTGTTGGTTTACGGAAACAATGCCACACCGGACAAATACCTCAACACGCAAGATTTCCTTTCGGCATTAAAACGAAATTTGGAAGAGAAACTGAAATAACTTCTCCCTCTCATACATCGCATCAACTCAATCGTCTCGGACTTAACACTGAGTGGGTTGAGTTTTTTTGTTTGCGGTCTCTTCGCTCAAAAAACCGTCAGAATGTCATAAAATCTGACAACTTCGATTTTGGCATAACATTTGATAATTGTTATAGAAAGAAGAAAAACGCCGCTTAGCCTGTCGCTGACGGCAAAACAATTAAATGAAGAATATAACATTAAAAATAGCATAATATGGGAAAAATAATTGGTATAGATTTAGGTACGACAAACTCATGCGTAGCCATCATGGAAGGCAACGAACCCGTCGTAATCCCTAACAACGAAGGTAAACGCACCACCCCGTCGGTGGTTGCATTTATGGAAAACGGCGAGAGAAAAGTGGGCGACCCGGCCAAACGTCAGGCAATCACCAACCCTCACAACACCGTGTATTCCATCAAAACATTCATGGGCGAAACATTCGATCAGGTGCAGAAAGAAATCACGCGCGTTCCTTATAAGGTAGTGCGCGGCGATAACAACACTCCTCGCGTGGATATCCGCGGACATTTGTATTCCCCGCAGGAAATCTCGGCCATCGTTTTGCAAAAAATGAAACAAACCGCCGAAGATTACCTCGGTCAGGAAGTGAAAGAAGCCGTAATTACCGTGCCCGCCTATTTTAGCGATGCACAACGTCAGGCCACCAAGGAAGCCGGCGAGATTGCAGGATTGAACGTTCGCCGTATCGTGAACGAACCAACCGCCGCCGCTTTGGCTTACGGTCTGGATAAAAAGAACAACGATTCAAAAATAGCCGTGTTCGATTTGGGCGGCGGAACTTTCGATATATCCATCCTCGAATTGGGCGACGGCGTGTTTGAAGTGAAATCGACCAACGGCGATACGCACCTCGGAGGCGATGACTTCGATCACCGGATCATCGACTGGCTCGCCGACGAATTTCTGAAAGACGAAGGCGTGGATCTGCGCAAAGACCCGATGGCGCTGCAACGCTTGAAAGAAACGGCTGAAAAGGCGAAAATAGAACTTTCGAGCACTACCAGCACCGAAATCAACCTGCCATACATCATGCCGGTAAACGGTGTGCCCAAGCACTTGGTCAAAACTTTGACCCGCGCTAAATTCGAACAATTGGTGGACGATCTGTTGCAGAAATGTATCCAACCCTGCCAGCAGGCCTTGAAAGATGCCGGACTGACAGCCTCCGACATGAACGAGGTCATCCTTGTGGGCGGTTCGACCCGTATCCCTGCCGTTCAGTCTTTGGTTGAAAAATTATTCGGCAAAGCCCCTTCGAAAGGCGTGAACCCCGACGAAGTGGTAGCCGTTGGAGCCGCTATACAAGGAGCCGTGCTCACCGGAGAAGTAAAAGACGTGCTCCTGCTCGACGTAACCCCGCTTTCGCTTGGTATCGAAACCATGGGCGGTATTATGACAAGGTTGATCGACGCAAACACCACCATCCCGACCAAAAAATCGGAAGTGTTCTCCACGGCAAGCGACAATCAGCCTTCGGTTCAAATTAACGTATTGCAGGGCGAACGTTCAATGGCACGCGACAACAAACAAATCGGAGTGTTTAACCTCGACGGGATTCCACCCGCTCCGCGCGGCATACCCCAGATTGAAGTAACATTCGATATCGACGCCAACGGCATCCTCAACGTATCGGCTAAAGACAAGGCCACAGGCAAGGAACAACGCATCCGCATCGAAGCCTCTTCCGGATTGAGCGAAGACGAAATCAAACGCATGAAAGAAGAAGCAACAGCCAACGCCGAAGCCGACAAAAAGGAAAAAGAGCGCATCGACAAACTGAATCAGGCCGACAGCGTGATTTTCCAAACCGAAAAACAGTTGAAAGAACTCGGCGACAAACTGCCGGCCGACAAGAAAACGACCATCGAGGCGGCTCTCGGCAAACTTAAAGATGCTCACAAAGCGCAGGACCTTACCGGCATCGATGCCGCAACAACGGAATTGAACAACGCTTTCCAAGCCGCTTCACAAGACATGTACAATGCAGCCAACGCCCAACAAGGCGCAGGCACAGCCGGCGGCACCGAAAACGACGGACAACAATCTCAAAGCGGCAACCAAGGCGACGATGTTACGGATGTGGATTTTGAGGAAGTGAAATAAGACAACTCACTGAATATCAAGCAATTAAACTTTCCAAGTCTTTGAGACTTGGAAAGTTTTTTTGTTTGGGGAAAAATGATAAAAACACTAATTTATATGAGAAAATGTTGTCATCCGTGATTAAAAATACTATTTTTATAACCTCAACAAGATTTTTATGATTATAAGTCTAAAATTTATTAAAATACTCGGCGCAGATTGGTTGAAATTTCACCCATACGATAGCATTGATGCTACGGATACTTATTATATAAATTTGAGTACCAGAATTTTACAGATGTTTAACCGCTCGTCGCTCACGAGTGATTTTTTTGAAGGCCAAAACGACGCCAAAAATTTTGTCTGTTACTTAGCGGCTTATTTTGAGGATGTAATCAGCGAAACGCGCATGTTTGCCGCTTTTAGAAAAATTCATGAAAAATTGTACGGAAAACTTCTGCCTTTCTACAATTTGACCGACGAAGAGTATTACGAAGATGAGGTCAATCGGCGCGATATTCATTTTCTCTTTTGGTACTATTTTTCGGTAAAATATATTGACGAAGAACAACTTACAGACCCGTTTTGGGAAAACATTCCCGATATTAAACAAATTATCGACAGCATTTACAATTTGTTTGAAAGCGAGTTTGAGAATGCGCCAATAAATGAAAAATTGCAGGATTTTATTTTTCAATTCGATGATAACAAAGCACTTACTGTTCGAGAAAAACTTGAATTTATCGCGCAAAATTCATATCTGCACAATGTATATTTCTCCAAACGCTTTGCTGAAATGTGTGAATCATACAAACGAAACGGTGCCGTTGTTTTGACCGAAGAAAATAATATAAGTTTGTATGACCAGAGAATCAATTACATTTTCAACGACTGCTCGCCTCTTTTTGCCATTCTTGCCAAAGATTATTATGCCGAACTGCTCCGTGAGGAACATCCATATTATCAACTGATTAAAAATATTTCCAAACGAAAGTTCGGATATTTCCTGCTGCAAAAAAAAGAAAACGACAGATTGATTATCAAGCATATACCTTCTAACAAGAAAATTGTGCTGTCGAAAGAAATGGTAATGTTCCCTGACCATAGCTTGCACGAAAACGAAACCGTGCTTTGCATCGGCATTGTAGAGTGGAGCGACGGCGTTTGGCAAATGATGGGGAGCGGTTTTTTGCTTGTTGAAGATGAAATGAATCGCAATCCGGCAATAGATTCTATTTTTGCCGACGACCTCAAACGCAACACCATTGAAAAACAAAAAATGGCCTTTATTCAGGCAAACGGAGGCAGATTAATAAAATACCTCCGTGGAAAAGAAGCGTTTTTGCAGTTCCACATAAAAATAACTCGTATTTACACGAAAATTGCAGACCCGCAAATATCTGATAAAGAGATTAATGAACTTATGCAACTTTTTATTGCGCATCAAAACAATATTGACCTGCCTTTTGATGATGACGAGCCGATAACGGTGTTTTTCAACGAAAGCAGCGGTGTGGAAATGTACAGATACAATGTAACATCTTGTTTATCAGATAAAAACAATCCTTATTACATCAAAGGTGAAACTTTTGATTGGGAAACGCTAATAACAATAGGAACTTTCTCGAAAGAATTTATCAGATATATCATTGAAAATAAGATTATTACTCTTGAATTAGACGAAGACATTCATTCCTATACCATGTATGACACCATAACCGAAAATCTTGATTTTCTGTTGCGTTTTTACCGTCGCAACGCCTACTGGTCGGAGCCGGAGGTGTCAATACAGTATTAAAATGAAAAAATTTGCATACAACGAGCTCCAAAATGCCGTCTTAAAACAATTGATTGCAAATGAATAGCGAAAAAATTCTTTATTTCCCAAAAAAATAGTAGCTTTGTATCTCTAAACACGCAAGTGAACATATCAATTAACTAATAATTTTTTACAGAAAAATGAAGAAAACATCTTTTTACTTATCACTTTTGGTACTTTCAGCATTTGCTGTTCTTGGCGCTTCGTGCAGCAGCAAGCTTGCCCCCTTGTCGAATTCAAACTTTAACGTTACTCCATCGCCGCTCGAAACGGTAGGCAATCAGGTTCCCGCAACCATCAACGGGACTTTCCCCGAAAAATGGTTCAACAAAAACGCTGTCGTAAACATCACCCCCGTATTGAAATACGGAAACGGGAACGAAGTTTATGGCGAAGTGCAGCGTTTTCAAGGCGAAAAAGTTTCGGGAAACCGCAATACCATATCTCAGGCGCGAGGAGGAAATTTTGCAATCAATTTCAACACTCCGTACAAAGCCGGAATGGAAGCGTCGGAACTCTACCTGCGCTTCGATGCAAACATTAAAAACAAAACGGTGAAGTTGCCCGACGTGAAAGTTGCCGACGGCGTTATCGCCACATCGGCGCTGGCAAGCGTTCTGACTACCGAACCTTCGGTTGCCGACGACGGTTTCCAACGCATCATCAAACAAGCGCAGGATGCCAATATCATGTTTGTTATCCAACAGGCCAATCTTCGTTCGAGCGAACTGAACAAAAGCGACATGAATGCATGGAAACAACGTGTGGAACAAGCCTTTAAAGATCCAAAACAGAATGTCGATATAGAGATTTCGGCATACGCCTCGCCCGACGGCGGTGCATCCCTCAACGAGCGATTGGCCGAACAACGCGAAAAAAACACGTCAGCCTATTTGGAAAAAGAACTGAAGAACAGGCACGTGAACGCCGACATCAACGCCCGTTACACGGCTCAGGACTGGGACGGCTTCCGTAAATTGGTCGAATCCTCCAACCTGCAAGATAAAGAATTGATATTGCGCGTTTTATCAATGTATCCTGATTCGGAGACACGCGAACGCGAAATTAAAAACATATCTTTCGTATATCAGGATTTGGCCGAAACCATTTTGCCGCAACTCCGCCGCTCACGCCTGACGGCAAACATCGAAATCATCGGAAAATCGGATCAGGAAATCATGGAAATGTGGCGCAGCAATCCCAAGGGATTGACCGTCGAAGAACTGCTGTATGCCTCTTCATTGACCGATAATGCCGCCGATCAGGAAAAAATATACCAATATGCAACGGTCAATTTTCCACAGGATTACCGAGGATGGAACAATATCGGGACAATGTATTTCAAACGGGGTGAGCTCAACAAGGCCAAACAAGCCTTTGCCAGAGCCGCTCAGGTATCCGCTTCCGCACCCGAAGTGAACATGAACGAAGCGTTGCTCTCTTTGATCGACGGAGATACCGACAAGGCCAAAGTACAGCTGGGTCGCGCTTCGGGCGCTAACGATTTGGGCGGTGCATTGGGACTGCTCTACCTGATGGACGGAAGTTACAACCAAGCGGTGGATGCCTTTGGCAACACAAAATCCAACAATGCCGCCTTGGCGCAAATTCTCACCAAAGATTACAGCAAAGCCGCAAGCACCCTGAAAGACGTTGCCAACCCCGATGCCACCACCGCTTATTTAGCGGCCATCATTGGCTCGCGAACAAACAATTTCAACGAGGTTTTGTCTAACTTGCAAAAAGCCATTTCGCTCGACCGAAAAATCACAACGAAAGCCGTTAACGATTTGGAATTTGCCAAATACCGCAACAATGCCGATTTTATATCGCTGTTGAAATAAAAGCTAAAACCGCTGTTCGGCGTAAAAAAACCATCTGTTATCCGAAAGGGAAACAGACGGTTTTTTTTTGGGGGTGGTTGATATTAATTTCTTCCTTTTTAGATTGTCTATGATTTATGCTTAAACACACATATTTACCGGTGAGCCCATATTACCGGTGAACCCAACCAATAACCCAATTAAAAAAGCAGACTGTCAAAATGTTACTTTTGCAAGTCTGCTTTTCTATGAAGAAGCCGCATCGGTGGAATAAGACGAAACTCCTTATGACAGGATTTGAGTGTCCGACCATCTTTGTAATCCGCTGCTGCGCGTACGCAATCCCGAAGGTGCGGCCCGCCATTGAAGGCCAAAACTTGTCTCGTTCTTTCGAGTGTAATTGATGAGTTTCCCAATCGACCAATGCGGCAATAACTCATTCAATTGTTATTTCAAAAATACAACCGAAAATTGAATTGAGCAAATAAATAGCACACTTTTTTCCGTTTTATGCCGAACAACATATTCCGAAAACCTCTATTCATCAGTTATTCAGGTTTTTCGATATTTCGTCATCCGACACTTCGTAGTTGACCAAATCGCCCGCCAAATACTGGTCGTAAGCTGCCATATCTATCAGGCCGTGTCCCGACAGGTTGAAGAGGATGGTTTTCGACCGGCCTTCTTCTTTCGCTTTCAGAGCCTCGTCAACAGTAACAGCGATAGCGTGCGTAGATTCGGGAGCGGGGATGATCCCCTCTGTCTGGGCAAAAAGGATTCCCGCTTTGAAAGTGTCTAACTGCTGTACATCCACGGCCTCAATCAAACCGTCTTTCAACAGTTGGCTGACGATGCTTCCTGCCCCGTGATAGCGCAATCCGCCCGCGTGAATGTGCGCCGGGGTGAAGTTGTGTCCGAGCGTGAACATCGGGATGAGCGGCGTATATCCGGCCTCGTCGCCGAAATCGTATTGGAATTTTCCGCGTGTCAGCTTCGGGCATGACCTCGGTTCGGCAGCGATAAAGCGCGTTTGCTTCCCGCCTTTGATTTTATGGCGAAGGAAGGGAAAAGAAATTCCCGAAAAATTAGACCCGCCGCCGAAGCAACCCACAACGATGTCGGGATACTCTCCTGCCATCTCCATTTGTTTCTCGGCTTCCAAGCCTATAACCGTCTGGTGTAAAGATACATGATTCAAGACACTCCCCAGTGCGTACTTGCAATGGGGCGTTTGCATGGCCAATTCTATCGCTTCGGAGATAGCCGTTCCCAAACTGCCCTGATAATTGGGTTTGTCGGTCAATATTGTCCGTCCGGCTTTGGTGGACATACTCGGCGACGCTATCACCTGAGCGCCCCATGCTTGCATCAACGAACGGCGGTAAGGTTTTTGTTCGTAACTCAATTTTACCATATACACTGCCAATTCGAGGCCGAAGGCTTTTGCGGCAAACGACAAAGCCGTCCCCCATTGACCTGCGCCGGTTTCGGTGGTGAGGTTCGTCGTACCCTCTTTTTTGTTGTAATAGGCCTGCGGCAATGCCGAGTTGAGCTTGTGCGAACCTACGGGGCTTACGCTCTCGTTTTTGAAATAGATGTGCGCCGGAGTATCGAGCGCTTTTTCCAATCCGTAGGCACGGACAAGCGGCGTCGGACGGTAGATCTTGTACTTGTCGCGCACTTCTTCGGGGATTTCAATCCACGCATCGGTTTCGTTCAGTTCTTGCTTAGCTAATTCTTCGGCAAAAAGAGGCGACAGATCAGCTACGGTGAGCGGTTGCTTCGTTCCCGGATGAATCATCGGTTCCGGTTTTGTAGTCATTTCGGCCACAATGTTGTACCATTTTTCGGGAAGTTCCGATTCTTGAAGTAAAATTTTTTTTGTTTTCATCGTAATGTTTTTCTGTTTAGTATATAAAATTCCATAATGTCATTTTTTTCGGTATATCAACAAGCAAAAGTAGTGTTATTTTTTTATCGCACAACGATTTTTCCGAATTATATTAAAATTCCCGGAACACGATAACCCGCCCTTCCGTCTCCACAACAAATTTTTCCCCTTCCGATTCATTCAAAGTGCCCTGCCACCAATTGGTCAGGATTTGGTTGTTGAGCGGGTATTTCAGCCCTTTCAGGGTGATGGGTTTGGGGTCGATACAAAAAAACGACACTTGTTGTCCGGGGTAGCTCTCAAATTCGGTTGTCGAGTCAATCGGAACGAGCGTGCCGTAGTCGGTTATCATTTTTACCTTCACTCCGTTTATCCGCATGTATTCCGCCAAAAGCGAAATATTCCCTATGGTGTGGCTCTCCCTCCTGCCGGTAGCCGCCACAATCGAAATATCCGTTTTTCCCTGTTGTGCGCAAAATTTCACAGATTTGGTCAGGTCGTTGGTTTCCTGTTCGGGATTGGGGTGCAAGATAGGTGCAAAACGCCTCCTGTTTTCTTCTGAAATGGAGTCGCAATCGCCTACAATAGCGTCAGGGATCCCGCCCATAGCAATAAAATGGTCTGCTGCACCGTCGCAACAAATGATGTATCGCGCATTTTCGATTGCCGATAGCGGGATGCGGTGAGTGGGATAATTTCCGTTGGCGATGATCACAGCCGAAATATCGTTCATTCTGAATTTTCAATTTTATGTGTTATACAAAGATATTCAAAACATCACATCGGAAGACCTGAAATCCCGATAATTTTTATTTATGATTTGCCGTTTTCGGGTATTTTGTTACCTTTGGACTTCCTTTTTGCAATAAAAGATGAAAACTCGTTCGTTACGAAAATTTATATACATATCTCTTGCAGCGGCCATATCGACCATACTGCTCAAATTTTACGCCTATTACCTGACCGGGTCGATGGGCTTGTACTCCGATGCCTTAGAATCGTTTGTCAATCTTTTTGCCGCCATTTTCGCGCTGGTAATGTTGAACTTATCGGAAAAACCTGCTGATAACGACCACGAATTTGGGCACAGCAAAGCCGAATATTTTTCGGGAGTATTAGAAGGGGCTTTGATTTTGGTTGCGGCTTTTTCCATTCTGTATTCGGCCGTACCGCGAATTTTCGCTCCAAGAGCTATCGAAAACATCAGTTCGGGTTTGTTGGTTTCGCTCGCCGCTTCGATGATCAACCTTGGAGCAGGAATCCTTCTGATAAAAAAAGGCAAGACACACAAATCCATTATTTTGGAAGCCGACGGCAAACATCTCTTGACCGACGTCTATACTTCGGCGGGCGTAATCATCGGCATTTTATTGGTGAAAGCGACCGGATTTTTGCTGCTCGACCCTGTTTTGGCAATTATTGTTGCCCTCAATATCATTTGGACGGGATACAAACTGATTGGCCGATCGGCAAACGGATTGATGGATGCCGCTATCCCCAAAGAAGATATCACAAAAATAACCGACTATCTCGCTTCGCTGAAAGCGCAAGAGATTGAGTTTCATTCGCTATTGACCCGGCAAGCCGGACAACGCAAATTCATCTCTGTGCATCTATTGGTTCCCGGCTCGTGGACAGTGAAAGAAGGGCACGACCATGCCGATGCCATCGAAAAGACCATCGAAAATATGTTTGACGAACCGGTAAACGTAAGCACCCACCTCGAACCGGTCGAAGATCCCCTGTCGTTTACCGATATCGGGATAGACCGCCAAGAGCATCCCTGAACTTATCCGAAGGCGTGCTAAAAAATAAAAAGAGACGGTGCACGTCGCACCCACAAAAAGGCCGCAACGTTTTGCTGCAGCCTTTCCCTTCATATTTTATCGGATTGATTTTTCTATTTCAAGTTGCAAAGCTCTTCGTTCAGAGCAATCACCGCGTCCTCGTAATTCTCTCTGTCGATGACAAACTGCATGTTTACCTGCATCAGCGACTGGGCAAAACTCAGAATATTGATACCCCGTTCCGAGAGCGCTTTTGCGGCCTTATACAAAAATCCGGGCATGGCGATATTCGTACCCATCGCACAAACGATAGCTACCGGCACGGCTTTAACCTGATAAAAAGCTTCTTTTAAAACGCGGATCAGCTCTCTCGATTTTTCTTTGTCCCAAACCACCATTGTGATAGAATTGGCATTGGTCGATTTCAGGATATAGCTCACGTCGAATCTCTGGAAATACTGCATGATGCGACTGTCGTAGCCCACTTCGCCTACCATCATCGGGTCGTGAATCTCAATAGCGATCACCTTGCGCGAGCCCGACACGATCTCCACGCGCGGTTGGGGTGAAATGTATTCGCGGGAGATCAGCGTTCCCGGATGTTGCGGCTCAAAGGTATTTTTAATGCGGATATTGATGCCTGCCAACTCTAAGGGCTTCGCCGCTTTCGGGTGGATGGCCTCCATGCCGATGTCGGCCAACTGATCGGCAATGATGTAATTGGTATGCCCTACCGGAACGGAATGTTCCACGCCCACAATTTTTGGGTCGGCGCTCGACAAATGGTATTCTTTGTGGATGACCGCTTCATCAGCCTTCACTTCCACCGCAATTTTGCTGAACGTAACCTCGGAGTAGCCGCGGTCAAAAGCACGCATAATACCTTCTACGCCTTTTGTATAGCCGGTAGCGATACACAGCACCTTACTGAAATCGATACCCGAAAATTCTTTGTGTATGCGTTCGTCAATAGTCAACGGCTCGTTATCGCTAAAGCCGCAAAGATCAATAAAACGAGCATTAATTCCATTGTGATTCAATATATTAGCAGAATTCCATCCGGAATGAGCTTCGCCAATGGACGAAAGAATTTCCCGCGCCGCCAAATAAATATCGCTGCGATTAACATAGCCCGATGCCAGTACCTTTCCCAAACTGTAAAGGATGGTTTTCGCCTGATCGATGCGGAAACGGATAAAATCGCGTGCCTCTTTCAAATCGAGACCGATGTCCGCAAAACCGTCGTTAATCAGGAGCAACCTCTGACAAAAAGAGTCGAGAGCGCTGCTGTAATCCTCGCCATTCAGGAATTTGTTGTAAATGCCCGGTTCGCCCGTTTTTTTGTGTTCGAGCAACCAGTTGGTTACGTTGTTGTAGGCCGAAACCACGAAGATGCGGTTATACAACTCTCCGTTTTTACGGTTTCCCCTGATGATATTGTGCAACACATCCTGAAACTGCGACATGGATGTTCCGCCTATTTTTTCTACCGTGAGCATTTTATTCCGATTTTTTATTCCTTTGGGCTGCAAAGGTACTGTTTTTTAATGAATTTTGAAACGATTCGCAGGCTTAGCATACAAAACCCGCGTTCGACAGGCACACAAAACAACGGTTAAAACTCTTTCAACTCCCTGTATAACCGTTGAATGGGCAGTCCCATGATGTTGTAATAAGAGCCTTCGATATGCTTCACCGCCACATATCCGATCCATTCCTGCACACCGTAGGCTCCGGCTTTGTCCATCGGGCTGTATTTTTCCACATAATAATCGATTTCTTCGTTGGTCAGATCATCGAAAGTAACGTTGGATACGACCGAAAAACTTTTCTGCTGTCCCTTCGCCGTCAGACAAACGCCCGTAATCACGCGGTGCGTCTGCCCCGACAGTTCACGCAACATCCGCTTGGCATCCGTTTTATCGGCCGGTTTTCCCAATATCTTATCGTGCAACAGCACAACGGTATCGGCAGTTATCAGCAAGGCATCGTCTTGCAATTCAGACAAGTATGCTGACGCTTTTTTGTGAGCAATAAATTCGGGAACCTCTTCGTGCCGCAAAACTTCGGGGTAAGATTCATCCACATCGGGCAAGGTATGGATTTCAAAGGGCAGGTCGATACCTGCCAGCAGTTCTTTTCTGCGGGGCGAATTCGAAGCCAATATCAGTTTGTATTTCGTTATTTTCATCCTGTATCTGCATTAAATCATCGAAAAAAAATCTTTCAACTTAAAAACGGGGCGCAAGATACAAAAAAATAGCGATTCATTTCCGGTTTTTCGGCATTCGAATTTAGCAATTTTCTATTTCCCGATTTATAGCGGATAGTTGAAAAAAAACATGTAAATTTGCGGTCTGAATCGAAAAAAGAGAGCATCAACCAACAAACAGTCAATATGTATAGAACCAATACTTGCGGCGAACTTCGTTTGTCCGACGTGAACAAAAAGGTAACCCTCGCGGGTTGGGTACAAAAAATCCGCAAGATGGGCGGCATGACCTTCATCGATTTGCGCGACCGCTACGGCATCACTCAACTATCTTTTAACCAAGAGATTAACGCTGTTCTGTGCGAACAGGCGAACAAGTTGGGGCGCGAATGGGTCATTCAAATCGTGGGAACAGTAGCGGAACGTTCCAGCAAAAACGCCAACATTCCTACCGGAGATATCGAAATCATCGCATCGGAGCTGAACGTACTGAACGCATCGAAAACGCCACCGTTCACCATCGAAACCGATACGGACGGGGGCGACGATATCCGCATGAAATACCGCTACTTAGACTTGCGCCGCAGCGTGGTGCGCCAAAATTTGGAACTCCGCCACAAAATGGCTTTCGAAACGCGCCGTTACCTCGACGAAAGAGGTTTTTTGGAAGTGGAAACGCCCGTTTTGGTGGCTTCTACACCCGAAGGGGCACGCGATTTTATTGTGCCGTCGCGCATGAACCGGGGCGAGTTTTACGCCCTGCCGCAATCGCCGCAAACGCTGAAACAATTGCTGATGGTTTCGGGATTCGACCGCTATTTCCAAATTGTGAAATGCTTCCGAGACGAAGACCTCCGCGCCGACCGCCAACCTGAATTTACGCAGATCGACTGCGAAATGTCGTTTGTACAGCAAGAAGACATATTGACCTTGTTCGAAGGTCTGACGCGCCACCTTTTCAAAAGTATAAAAGGCATCGAATTGCCCGAATTTCCACGTATCAGCTATGCCGATGCCATGAAATATTACGGTTCCGACAAACCGGATATCCGTTTCGAAATGCAATTTATCGAGCTGAAAGACCTGACCGGCGGCCATGGCTTTGGCGTGTTTGATTCGGCTGAATACGTGGGTGCGATTTGCGCCGAGGGTTGCGCAACATATACCCGCAAACAGTTGGACGAACTGACCGATTTCGTGAAACGCCCGCAAATCGGCGCAAAAGGATTGGTTTACGTCCGTTACAACGCCGACGGCACACTGAAATCGTCCGTTGATAAATTCTATTCCGAAACCGACCTCAAACAGTGGGTTGACCGCTGTAAGGCCAAGCCCGGCGATTTGTTGCTCGTGCTGAGCGGCGAAACCGAAAAAACGCAGAAACAGCTCGGCGAGCTCCGTCTCGAAATGGGCTCTCGCCTCAGTCTTCGCGACAAATTCAACTACAAATGCCTATGGGTGATTGATTTCCCGTTGTTGGAAAAGGACGAGGAATTGGGACGCTACTTTGCCAAACACCACCCCTTCACGTCGCCCAAGCCTGAGGATATCCCGGCGCTCGACACTGATCCGGGGGCGGTTCGCGCCAATGCCTACGATATCGTGATCAATGGCGTGGAAGTGGGCGGCGGCTCCATCCGTATCCACGACAGCGAGCTGCAACAAAAAATGTTCGCCACGCTCGGATTCACGCCCGAACGGGCACAGGAACAGTTCGGATTTCTGATGAACGCTTTCAAATACGGCGCTCCGCCGCACGGGGGTATCGCCTTCGGCCTCGACCGTTTGGTTTCGCTCTTTGCGGGGTTGGACAGCATCCGCGACTGCATCGCTTTTCCGAAAAACAATGCCGGGCGCGATGTGATGCTCGATGCTCCCTCACGTGTCGATCAGGAACAGTTGGACGAATTGGGGATTGCGTTGGCAAAAAAAGAACAGTGATCTTACGGCGCCAATTTTTCTTTCAGGAAACGGCCGGTGTATGATTGTTCGCAAGCGGCGACATCTTCGGGACTTCCTGTGCAGACGATGTTCCCGCCCGCGTTGCCGCCTTCGGGGCCGATATCGATGATATGGTCGGCGCACTTAATGACATCCATATTGTGTTCGATGATAACGACCGTGTGCCCGCGTTCGATGAGCGCGTTGAACGCTTTGAGCAGGGTTTTGATGTCGTGGAAGTGCAGGCCGGTAGTCGGCTCGTCGAAGATGAACAGCGTAGGTTCGGTTTTCTCCTCTCCCAGATAGTAAGCCAGTTTCACGCGCTGGTTTTCGCCGCCCGACAGGGTGGATGACGCCTGTCCGAGTTTGATGTAGCCCAAACCCACCTCCTGCAAGGGTTCCATGCGTTTTGCGATTTTCTTTTCGGTCGCCCCCTTTTTCGAAGCGAAAAACTCGATGCCTTGGTCGATGGTCATTTCCAAGACGTCGTGAATGTTCATGCCGTGGTATTCCACTTCGAGCACCTCCGGTTTGAATCGTTTTCCGTGACACGATTCACATTCCAACTGCAAATCCGCCATAAACTGCATTTCCACCGTAATGGAACCTTCGCCCTTACATTCTTCACAACGGCCGCCTTCGACGTTAAACGAGAAATAGGAGGGCATGAAATTCATCTGTTTCGACAAGGGCTGGTCGGCAAAGAGTTTCCGTATTTCGTCGTAAGCCTTGATGTAAGTAACCGGGTTTGAGCGCGACGACTTCCCGATGGGATTTTGATCGACGAACTCAATGTTTTTTATCAGTTTTAAATCGCCGCTAATGCCGCTAAACTCCGATTGTTCCAACGACGTGCCTTTGTAATGATTTTGCAGGGCTTTGTAGAAGACATCGTCCACGAGCGACGATTTGCCGCTCCCGCTCACTCCGGTAACTACGGTCATCACGTTGAGCGGAAATTTCACATCGATGTTTTTCAGGTTGTTTTGGCGGGCGCCTTTCACCTCGATGTAGTTGTTCCATTTGCGGCGCGGCTTGGGCAGCTCAATCTTCTCCTCGCCCGTCAGGTATTTCAGGGTGTAACTGTCCGATTCTTTCCCCAAATCGCTCACCTTGCCCTGATAAACCACTTCACCGCCCAATCGTCCCGCCTTTGGCCCGATATCGATCATGTAATCGGCGGCACGGATAATCTCTTCGTCGTGCTCTACCACAACTACCGTATTGCCAAGCTTTTGCAATTGACGCAATACATTGATTAACAGATGTGTATCGCGCGAATGTAAGCCGATGCTCGGTTCGTCGAGAATATAAAGCGAGCCGATAAGGCTGCTCCCCAGCGACGAGACAAGGTTGATGCGCTGGCTCTCGCCACCCGACAGGGTATTGGACAATCGGTTGAGCGTCAGGTAGCCCAGTCCCACATCGAGCAAAAAGTGCAATCGGTTGCGGATTTCGGTCAACACACGTTCGGCGATGGCGCGGTCGGTCTCGTCCAAATCGAGCGCATCGAAAAAGGCAATCAGTTCCGTGATGGGCAATACCACCAAATCGCCGATGGATTTCCCTCCCACTTTTACATACAAAGCTTCGGGTTTCAAGCGTTTACCCTTGCAGACGGGGCAAGTGGTTTTCCCTCGGTAACGTGCCAGCATAACGCGGTATTGTATCTTGTAGAGGTTTTCCTCCAGCATGCGAAAAAAATCGTTGATGCCGTACAGGCCGACGTCGTGACGTCCGTTCCACAGCAGGTCTTTCTCCTCGTCCGACAAATCGTAATAGGCTCGATGAATGGGGAAATCAACTTTGTAAGCATTGCGGATAAATTCGTTGCGCCATTCGCTCATCTTCTCGCCTTTCCAGCACACCACCGCTCCTTCATGCACCGAGAGGCTTTTATCGGGAACGACCAGATTTTCATCGATACCGATGACCTTGCCGAAACCTTCGCACTTGGGACAGGCGCCGACAGGACTGTTGAAACTGAACATCAAATCGGTAGGCTCAGCAAACGTGATTCCATCGGCTTCGAAGCGGTTGGAAAACGTGAAGGTTTCCATCCCTTTTTCCGTCCAAAAACGAACCATACACTCCCCGTTCCCTTCCAAAAAAGCGGTTTCCACCGAATCGGAAAGGCGATTGATGGTGGCCTTGTCGGACGAGCTCGAAAGCCGGTCGATGACGAGTCCTATTTCGTTTTGAGAAGGCAACTCTTTCTGTGCCAACAGTTCGTCTATGCGTAAAAACTGTTCGCCGACATCCACACGCGAGAAGCCTTCCTTCATCAAGATTTCGAGTTGCTCGCGCAGCGTCCTTTTATTGCGCAAGGTAATGCCCGACATGACTGCCATGCGCGTACCATCACGGTATTCCTGCATTTTTCGAACCACGTCGCTCACATAATGTTTTTTCACCACCGCGCCCGACACAGGCGAAACGGTTTTTCCGATGCGGGCATAAAGCAAACGCAGGTAATCATAAATTTCGGTGGACGTGCCAACGGTGGATCGCGGGTTGCGCGTATTCACTTTCTGCTCGATGGCGATGGCCGGGGGAATGCCTTTGATGTAATCGCTTTCGGGCTTGCTCATACGCCCAAGAAACTGTCGAGCATAAGCCGAAAGGCTCTCCACGTATCGGCGTTGGCCTTCGGCATAGAGCGTATCGAACGCCAACGACGATTTTCCGGAACCGGAAAGCCCCGTAATAACGGTAAATGTGTTTCGGGGAATTTTTACGTCGATATTCTTGAGGTTATTGACGCGAGCTCCTTTTATCTCAATGAATTTTGAATCGTCCATTTTCGGTTTTTTTGAACGTGCAAAGATAGTGATTTTCGACGAAAAAGAGAATGACTGTCCATGAATGAAAGCGTCAACCCCCCTACTCGCCCAACTTCCCGTTCTTCTTTGCGGGTATTTCACAACCCGAACATCCCGGACAGTGGGGTGGGTTATCTTTATTGGTAAAGAAACGACAGGCTTTCACGGCGATAATCACTGCCACCGCTATACCTGTAATGACGACTATAACAAGTTGAATATCCATACTTCTGAAACATTGCCGAAGCTCAAAAAGTTCGACTTTCCGCCATTTAAAACAGAAGGCCAATCTGGTGTACGACCAAGACAACCACCCATGCTAAGCATGTGGAATAAAATACGCTAAAAAGCGCCCATTTCCACGAATGGGATTCTTCTTTTATCGCCGCAATGGTGGCGGCACAGGGGAAATAAATCAATACAAAGAGAAGAAATCCAAGGGCCGTCAGCACGGTGAAAACAGAGGATCCATCGGGCCAAATTTCGGCTTTCAGCCGGTTTTGCAGGGAAACGGGGTTGTCGCTGTCGCCCGTATAAAGCACGCCCATGGAGCTCACCACAATCTCTTTGGCGAGCATTCCCGAAAGGAGGCTTACCGATATTTTCCAGTCGAATCCGAGGGGACGCATCACCGGCTCTATAAATCGCCCTATGATGCCGATATAGGAGTTTTGCTGCTGTTCGGTATGCCGCAAATGCTCGATGCCGTCAACAAGGCTGTCACGTTCCAGAACGGTGATTTTATTTTGCCCCAACAGGGTTTCCGTCTGTGCAATTTGATCATCGAAAGCCGCATCCAATTGTTTGTTTTGAGGAAAATACCCCAAAAACCACACCACAATGGAGGCCACCAAAATAACACCCCCCATTTTTCTCAAATATTGCTGGGAACGTTCCCACATGTGCGCAAACACCGATCTCACAGTGGGCATGCGGTAGGGCGGAAGTTCCATCACAAAAGGGTTTTCTTCTTTCGGGAAAAGGTATTTGCGGAACACACGCGCCGAAATTACGGCGAGGAAAATTCCCGTAACGTACAAACCCAGCAGCACGATGCTGGCATATTTGCTGAAAAACGCGCCAATGAAGAGGATATAAACCGGCAAACGGGCGCTGCACGACATGAAGGGGAGGATGAGCATCGTGATCATTCGGCTGCTCCGGCTTTCAATGGTACGTGTGGACATCACCGCGGGAACGTTGCACCCGAAACCCATAATAAGCGGGATGAACGATTTGCCGTGCAATCCCATGCCGTGCATTATTTTATCCATGATGAAAGCAGCCCGCGCCATGTATCCCGAATCTTCCATAAAAGCGATAAAGGCATAGAGGATGACGATGTTGGGTAAGAAAACAATCACGCCCCCCACACCGCCGATAATGCCATCGACAATCAAATCTTTCAGCGGGCCCTCGGCCATGTACGAACGGATCAAATTGCCGAAGATCTCCACAAGACTTTCGATCCATTCCATCGGATAAGCGCCGAGGCGGAAAGTAGCTTCAAACATAATCCACATAAAAAGGAAGAACAGCGGGAAGCCGACGTATTTGTTGGTAACGATTGAATCGATGATGCGCGTTTTATCGGCTGAGTTGGTTTTTTCCGTCAAGGTCTCCTGCAAGCCGCCGGCAATGAACCCGTATCGGGCATTGGTGAACGCGGTTTCGGGATCTTCCCGCAGCAGGTTCTCGATGTATTTTTTCTCTTTTTCGCAGTGGTATAGAATCAATTCGTGTCCGGGCAAGCTTTTTACGGCTTCCACAACGTCTTTGTCGCCTTCGAGCAATTTGATGCACAAGTAGCGGACGGGCATATCGAGGGACGAAACATCAACACCCAAAAATTCACGGCTTAACTTCTCGATAGCGCGTTCCAACACCCGCCCGTAGGGAATATCGCGGTGCCGCGCTTCTTCCCGCTCTTCTTCTTCGGAAGCATGGATGCGGATGACTTCGTCCAACAATTCGGGGATGCCCCATCCTTTTTTCCCGACGGTGGCGATAAAGGGCGTGTTGAGCATCTTGCCGAGCTCTTCGTAATCGAACTTACGTCCGCTCTCCTGCAACTCGTCATACATGTTGAGGGCGATAACCATCGGGACTTCCAAATCGATTAATTCGGTGGTGAGATACAGGTTCCGCTCCAAAGCTGAGGCCGAAACTACGTTGATGACCACATCGGGCTTTTCGGTGAAGATGTATTTCCTGACGTACAGTTCTTCGGGCGAGTATGCCGATAACGAATAGGTGCCGGGCAAATCGGTCAGTTTAAACGTATATCCGTTTCTTTTCAGCGTCCCTTCTTTGGAATCGACGGTAACGCCGCTGTAATTGCCTACGTGTTCGTGCGCACCCGACGCCAAATTGAAAATGGAGGTTTTGCCTGCGTTGGGATTTCCAACCAATACCACGCGGATAATTTTGGAATCGGGGGCTTCGGATTTGGGTGTGTTGTTATTGTCATTGGATGTAACCGAGGCGTCTTTTTCGGATTCGGCGTCTATTATTTCGCCATCGGAATCGACGAACGTGTCATCGGTATAGTTGCGACGATACGCTGTTCCCTCTTTCAGCATCGAAATCTCTATCAGGACAGCTTCGCTGCGCCGCAACGACACTTCGTAATCCATGATTCCGTATTTGATGGGATCTTTTAAGGGCGCGTTGAGGATGGATTTCACTTCCTGACCCCGTACAAATCCCATCTCCAAAATCCTTTTTCGGAAAGCACCTTGGCCGTTCACCTTAACGATATATGCCGTTTGTCCCGTTTTTAATTCAGAAAGGCGCATAGAAAAACCTCCTTGTTTTATTTGTGAGGCCTCTTTTTTATTCTGTATATCACATTGTTACTTCACCTGCAACACACCCATCTTCCGGAAGATTTTATCGATGGATTCAATGGCGTAATCCAATTGCTCTTTGGTATGCGTAGCCATCAGCGAAAAGCGGATCAGCGTGTCTTCGGAAGAGACGGCCGGAGAAACCACCGGATTGACGAAAATACCCGCTTCGAAAAGCATTTTGGTAATGGTGAACGTTTTGTCGTTATCGCGTATATAAAGCGGCACGATAGGCGTTTCGGTCGGCCCGATCTCGAACCCTTTTTCCCTGAAAGCTTTGAGCGTATATTCCGTCAGTTCCCAAAGGCGTTTCACACGCTCGGGTTCCGATTTCAAAATCTCAAGCGCCGCCAAAGCTGCCGCCGTAGCGCTCGGCGTGATGCTTGCGCTGAAAATATTGGTGCGGGCGTTATGCCTGAGGTAGTTGATGACGGCGTAATCGCCTGCCACAAACCCTCCAATGGATGCCAAAGATTTACTGAAAGTTCCCATCACGAGATCCACATCCTGCAACAAGCCGAAGTGGTCGCAAACGCCGCGGCCGCCGTATCGTTTGCCCAGCACGCCGAGGCCGTGCGCTTCATCCACCATAACGTTGGCGTTGTATTTTTGAGCAAGCTTCATGATACCGGGCAAGTTGGCCAAATCGCCCTCCATGCTAAACACGCCGTCCATCACAATCAGTTTTACCTTATTCGGATCGCAACGCTGCAACTGCCTTTCGAGCGAAGCCATATCGTTGTGGCGGTATTTGAATTTGGTGGAGAACGACACGCGCAAACCCTCAATGATGGAGGCATGATTCCGTTCGTCCCAAATAATGTAATCTTCGCGACCGGTAGCACAACCCAAAACACCCTCGTTTACCATAAATCCGGTAGAAAAAACAAGCGCATCATCTTTGTGCATAAAATTGGCCAACTTCCGCTCAAGTTCGAGGTGAATGTCCAATGTGCCGTTTAAGAAACGCGAACCGGCCATCCCCGTGCCGTATTTTTTTACGGCCTCGATGGCTGCCTCTTTCACTTTCGGGTGATTCGTCAATCCTAAATATGCATTGGAACCAAACATCAGAACTTTTTTGCCGTTAATAACGACTTCGGTGTCCTGATCACTCTCAATGGCGCGAAAATACGGATAAATTCCCGCAGCTTTGAAGCGCTGGGGAGCATCGTATTTTGACAGTTTTTGTTTTAAAAGATTCATTCAAAAAAATATGACGATTCGATTGGCATTATACTGCAATGAGGTAAGCCAATACATATTTTATTCGTTCCGATTCTTATTTAAAATCAGCTTGCAAAGATAACAATATTATTTTTATTCAGACCGATTTTGCGCTTTTATCTTCAAATATGCACCTCTAAACAAAACATTTTCCTGCTACAAACGTTTAATTTCCGTACATTCATTGACCAACTATTTAAACCTAAGATTATGGTTAGTAAAAATTTAGAAACAGCGATAAACAATCAGATCAATGCCGAATTTTGGTCGGCTTACCTTTATTTGTCCATGTCGGTTCATTTCGCCAACAAAGGCTTGTCGGGCTTAGCCAATTGGTTTAAGGTGCAGTTCGAAGAAGAGCAGGAACATGCCATAAAGTTCATGAATTACCTGATTGAGAGGGGAAACAAGGTGGAGTTGAAACCCGTCGAGAAAGTTCCAACTTCGTGGGATTCTGCTCTTGCGGCTTTCCAAGACACGCTCGAACACGAAAAAGTGGTTACGGGACTGATTCACAATTTGGTGAAAATTGCCCGCGAAGAAAACGATTACGCCACCGAGAATGTGCTGCAATGGTTTGTCAACGAGCAGGTTGAGGAAGAAGGAACTGCGCAGGGTATTGTTGAAAAACTCAAACTCATCGGGAGCAATACCTTCGGCATCTATACAATAGATAAAGAACTCGGACAGCGTTCTTAGGACGACGAAAGCCACGGCTGTCGGATGAAAAATAAATACAAAAAACTGGGTTTGTGCCTGTTGCTCGATGCGGTGGGGATGGTTTCGCTGTCGGCTCCGGTTATCGGCGAGATATTGGATGTGATTTGGGCGCCCATTGCCGCTTCCATCAGCTACAAGATGTTTGGCGACAAGCGCGGAAAATATACTTCCGTAATTACCTTCATCGAGGAATTGCTGCCGGTTACCGATGTATTGCCGACCTTTACCATTTTTTGCATCCTGTTTGATTTTATCGGGCTCGGCAAGAAAAAAACCGAAGTGTTTGCCGATGCCGAATACGTATAAGATTGACATTACGCGGCTTTTGAGACAGCCTCGCCGTTTTTTTCACCTCATCTTTTTTCTAACAGCGCCACGTTTTCCACATGATGCGTGTGCGGGAACATATCCACAGGCTGAACGCGCACAACGCGATATTTCACATCAAGCAGACTTAAATCGCGAGCTTGGGTAGCCGGATTGCAGCTCACATAAACAACACGTTTCGGTTCGGCAAGGAGGATGGCCTCGATCACGTCGTCGTGCATTCCCGCGCGGGGCGGATCGGTAATGACCACGTCGGGACGGCCGTGTTTTTCGATAAAGTCGGCAGTCAGCACATCTTTCATATCTCCCGCGAAAAACAGCGTGTTACCGATATTGTTGATTCGGGAATTTTCTTTCGCATCTTCAATCGCGTCCTCCACATATTCGATCCCGATGACTTTTTGGGCTTGTGCCGCAACGAAATTAGCAATTGTCCCCGTTCCGGTGTAAAGGTCGTAAACCCATTCCTCGCCCGATAATTGGGCAAAATCCCGCACTGTTTTATACAGATTATGCGCCTGACGGCTGTTGGTTTGATAAAAAGATTTTGGCCCGATTTTGAAACGCAAACCATCCATTTCTTCAAAAATAAAATCGCGCCCTGCCCATGTCAGCACCTCCTGATCGGTAATCGTGTCGTTTGCCTTTCCATTAATGATGTACAAAAGAGCCGTAATTTGGGGAAATTTCTCGGCAATGAACGCCAACAGCTTTTCTCTTTTTTCTTTTTCCTCGCGAAAAAAAACCACGGTAAGCATGACCTCTCCTGTCGAGGAAGTACGGACGATTAAGGTTCGCATCAATCCTTCCTGATTACGGAGATCGAAAAAAGGGTAATCGTTTTGGATGCAAAATTCGCGGACGGCATTGCGAATCCGGTTCGAGATATCGTCTTGCAGCCAGCATTTCCGGATATCCAACACTTTATCGAACATGCCGGGGATGTGAAAACCCAGCGCGTTCATATTGTCGAATGAGGTTCCGCTGTTGATTTCTTGCTCGGTCAGCCAACGTTTGTTGGAGAAGGTAAATTCGAGTTTATTGCGGTAAAAGGTCGTTTCGGGGGCGCCCAATATCGGAGATATGTCCGGCAACTCAATTTTTCCGATGCGGGAGAGATGATCGAAAACCTGTTTTTGCTTGTAACGCAATTGTTCTTCATAAGGCAAAATTTGCCACTTGCAGCCGCCGCAAACGCCAAAATGTTCGCAAAAAGCCTCCTCCCTTTGGGGAGCAAAGGAATGAAAGGCGATGACTTTTCCCTCGGCATAACTGTTTTTCTTGCGCGTAAGTTGTATATCCACCACATCGCCGGGGACAGTATAGGGCACAAACACGGCCAATCCGTCAATTTTGGCGAGGGCCTTCCCTTCAGCAGCCACATCGGTAATTGTAACCGATTCCAAGACCGGTAGCGGTTTTTTCTTTTTCGACATTGATTTTTAATTTGAGGTCGCAAAGATACGAAAAAAGGGGCAAGCTCAGAACAGGATACAAACCCTGTTTATTCGGAGAAGTTATGATTCCTTCATCTTCCCGATTAGTTCCTTAATCACCGGAGATGCAAAAATCCAGCCTGTGCTCGCCACAAAGCCGAAGAACAAAAACCCGAAAAGGATGATCCCTCTGCGCGGCGCACTTTTTTGCGTGGGAACAACAACCGGGTCGATCACCGTGAGGATGGGTTTTGTTTCTTTCACGGAGATCTTTGCCTGTTCGAGTTGTTTGGCCAACTCGCTATAAACCGTATAGGCGATATTAAATTCGGTTTGAAGCCGAGCCTGAGTGGTGCGGGCGGTAGCGGAAATGAGCCCTTGATTGGCGTCCTGAAAAACGGCCAATGCCGTCTGTTTTTTCAGATAATCTTTTTCGGCGATATCGAAACTCTGCTGGACAAACAACAAGTTGTCTTCAACCTTCGCTATCTTGAAAGCAATAACGTATTTTTCGAGAGTTTTACGAACCTGATCCGTAATTTGAGCGGCAGCCTCAGCCTCCGGAAAAACGTAACTGAGTTCCACATAGCCCTCTTTTTGATTCAACTCCAGTTGCATTGATTTCTGGATGGCGCTATATGCCTGATCTTCATTGGGTCCTAAAGTCAAAACGCCGACACTGTCCGCTTCAAAACTCAGGCTTTCGGAGGAGGCATCGGAGTCGGACTTCCGAAATGCGCCAATGATCACACCCGGCAATCCAAAGGTGTATTTTTTTACGGCTTTGACCAAGTTAAAGGGCTGGTACTGTTTATCGGTATAATAGTCGTAAAGAGAGATGGGTTTTCCATCGGACTTCTCCACTACGATTTTTGTTTGCATGATTTCACGTGTAAAGGGCAAACTTTTTATGATTTGGGGATATACCAGGGGCGACAGGGTCGGATTCGACGTTGAGGTAGAACCCATGTTTAAACCCATTACCGCCGCAAGACTTCCAACATTACTGCTGGAACCATATTTCCCGCTTTGCGGTACAACAATACAGCGAGCCGTATATTTAACCTGCGAAAAAATCGCAAAGAACAGTCCCAAGAGGATAAACACCCCTGTAACCGTCGCAATGAATTTCCGCTTCATCCACATTTTCCGGAGAATCTCTCCCAAATCTATTTCGCTTGATTCGGGTTGAGAATTTGTCCTGTTTTGTTCTTGGTTGGTGCTGTTATCTACGTTCATATTCTTAATGCATAGTTATTTAACGAGGTTACTGACAAGCAATGCGATGGTGGTGATGGAAGTGGTTATGCTCAAAAGTCCCTGTATCGACATCGGTTCCCTGTCGGGTTTTTCGGGGACTATAATTTCGCATCCCGGTTCGATTTTAGCCCAATAGCCGGTCGCCACCTTTCCGTTCATATAGATGACAAAAGGTTTTGTCTTCATCGCCAAGCGCGAATAGCCTCCCGCCTGACTGATATAACTGCTCAAACGCATTCCCTTTTTGTAGGTTACAATATTGGGATACATCACGCCGCCCGATATCTTTACGGTTCCGTTGTACTGCGGAACGGTGAGGACATCCCCTTGCCGCAGAATAATATCATCTTCTTTCCCCGGATTCTTCAACGCTTTTTCCAAATCGATACCTACATATTGCGAAGAGAGGTCTATGTTGTCGATATACGCAGAATCCGTCTGTATTCGCGCTCTTGCCTTTAAAGCATCCCTTGTCATTTCCTGTTCAAAAGCGGTTAACTGGCGGGTCAGCCGAGCCCCTTTTACATAAGCCTGAGGGGTGAGGCCTCCTGCCCTTTTTATAAACGACGACAACCTCTCGCTCTTCTCGATCTTGGCATATTGTCCTTCAAACAACACTTCTCCTTCTACGGTTACGTTTTGTTGGACTTCGTAGCTGGGCGATTTGCGGACAACAACCTGATCGTAGGGTTCCAGTGTAAACGATTTATCGTGCGATGCCATCAATCCTTCTTTAATGGAGAAAGAGAACGTTTCTCCGGTAACGTTTGCCGCTTGAGTGCTCACAGGATCTTTTATCCTTCTGTAAACATCTATGCGTGCCAACGAAGCAGCCTCTTCAAATCCGCCGGCGCGGAGGATCAAATCTTCGATGGACATGTTGTCGGCGAAAGGATAAGATCCCGGATTGCGGACTTCTCCCCCGATAAACACCGTACGAGACTCGTTCAGGTCGAGAACCGACGGAATATACAATCGGTCGTTTTTCCGAAGCGGCACATCCGCAACGCGATTATTCAACAGGGCATCCAAATCGATGGACTCTACGATGCGAGTTAAATCTTCTTTTTCGCGGTTCAATATCACACGGTACAGAAATGCGTCGCCGGTTGTTCCACCCGCTATGTTCACCAAGTCTTTGACTGTTTTTATGCCGTCTCCCACAGCATATTTCCCCGGACGGTTGACGGCTCCCTCTATTTCTACCATATTGGAATATTTGTCGAGGATATTCCCAACGTTTATACCGTCTCCGTCTTTCAATCTAAAAGAAGGATATTGCACTTGACGTACCGTAAAAACTTCCATTTCGGCATCTCCTTTCCGGTTTAGCTCGACATGTTCTTTATACGCCTCCCCTTTGAACCCTCCTGCAAAAGCAATCAGGTCTTTCAGGGTTTCATTGGGACGCATCTCGTATCGCATCGGGCGTTTGACCTCCCCTTTTATTTGCGCCAAAATCAAATAGGGATCTACTTTCACAATATCGCCGTCCTGAAGGGTCATGTCTCCGGAATTGTCGCCTTTCATGAGATAGTCGTAAATATCGACCGTCGCGGCCACCTTGCCATTGCGAAAAACGCGAATGTTGCGCAGACTGCCGATATCGTTGATCCCTCCGGCAGAATACAGCGCATGAAAAACGGATGAAAACGAAGACAGGCGGTAGGTGCCCGGTACACGCACTTCTCCCATCACATTCACTTGTATGCTCCTTAAATTGCCGACCGATATTGCCAAAAAAGTGTGCGGCTCAGGTGAGTCGAGATCGGAGTATATCGACGAGAAGGCATTTTTTATGCGTGTCGTAGCCTGATCTACTCGTACCCCGCTGAGCTGTATGCGCCCGATTCCCGGAACAAAGATGAAACCGTCGGGGGCTATCTTATAGCTCAAATTCAATTGCGAATCCCCCCAGACATCAATGAGGACTTCATCGCCCGGACCCAGCACATAGTTGGCCGGCGTCGGCATATTCATGTTGGGAGCGAACGTCAGGTTATTCGTGGAAAAAAAATCCTGACCGTAGATGTCGTTCACCGTCGGCGCGGGTTTATCCACCTGCCGATACGTATAAACCTCCGTCGCCTCGCGCTCATTACCTGTGGATACACCGTAACCGGAGCCCGACGACTGTTCCACCGTAAGGGTTCCCGATTCATAGACTTCTTTTATCCGCTGGAGCTGGGTGGTCGTAACACCTTTTTTTACCAATTCACGAAGGACTTGTTCCTGAGTCATGCCCGAACTTTTGTATTTCAGCGCTTGGGAAACAACATCCTGATCGCTCATCTGCGCAAAAAGAGAACTGTACAGAAACAAAAAAACAACAACAAGAAAAAATGAGGTAAATCCGGTATTTCTGTGCATAGTGTATGTTTTATTTAATCAAAAAGAATTATTCTATTTTTATGAAACTCAATCTGCTTTCAACATAAGGCCGATTTTAACGAACCTTGAATCATAGCAGGTTATAAAAGCAAAGGTATAATAAATATTCGAATTTGAAGAATCTATTGAGAAAGAATTTAAAAAGAAGTTCGTGCAATATGACCCCACCCCCCCCTTATTTTATTCAAAAAAATAACGCATCATCGAAAAAACAAAAAAATCATTATCTTTGTACTTTCAACCCAAAAATATGGAGAAAAGAAAATTGAATCGTCATTAAGCAACAATTTCAATATCTTAGAAAATGGCTGTAACAATAAGAAAAGTAACCGACAAAAGCGCCCTGCGCAAATTTATTCAATTCGGCATCGACCTTTACGAAGGGAACGAATATTTTGTTCCTCCTTTGATTTATGATGAATCCGCAACGTTGAATAAAGAAAAGAACCCCGCATTTGAACAATGTGACGCAGATTATTTTCTTGCCTACCGCAATGAAGAAATCGTGGGGAGAATCGCAGTCATCATCAACCATAAATCCAACGAAGTCTGGAATGAAAAAAATGCCCGCTTCGGATTTGTTGATTTCATTGACGATGTTGAGGTCGTCGATGCGCTTTTCGGCGCGGCTGAAAGCTGGGCTCGCTTTCGGGGAATGAACAAGATGCACGGCCCGCTGGGATTTACCGACTTCGACCATGAGGGCATGCTTATCGACGGGTTTGATCAATTAAGCACATTATCAACCATTTACAACTATCCCTATTACGTTACCCACATGGAACGGATGGGCTATGTGAAAGATCAGGATTGGTTTGAATACAAAATACCCATCCCCAAAGAAATTCCCGAACGCTACATGAGGGTGGCTGAGGTGGTGAGAAAAAAATTCCGCCTGACCACAAAAAGGTTCCAGTCGAAAAAAGAGGTCTGGCCTTATGCACGGGGGATTTTTGAATTGTTGAACAAATCCTACAAAAACCTTTACGGCTTTGCCCCCTTGACCGAAAAGCAAATCGATTATTACGTGGAGATGTACATCCCCATGTTGCGATTAAATTTTCTTTCGTTGGTATTGCGTGAGGAGGATAACAAATTAATCGGCGTCGGAATCGGATTGCCCAGCCTGTCGATCGCACTGCAAAAGGCGAGAGGAAAATTCATGCCTTCCGGATGGTATCATCTTTACAAAGCGCTGAAAGGCAACGACAATAAAATTCTCGACCTGCTGCTCATCGGCGTGGATCCCGAATATCAGGGAAAGGGAGTTAATGCGCTAATTTTCAGTCAATTTATACCCGAAGCCATTGATTTAGGCTTCGAATATGCGGAGAGCAATCCCGAATTGGAAATCAACAACAAGGTACAAACCTTATGGGACGACTTCAACGCCGTGCACCACAAAACACGCAGGGCGTTCATTAAAGAGATATAATTTCAAAACTTCATATCAATAAACAAGACAAACAAAACAGAAACGCGGATTTAGAACAGACATGAGCGAGTTAGAGCAAGATTTACAAAGCACAAACGGTAATTACATCGAGGAAAATATAGTAACGCTCGAATGGCAGGAACACATCCGCCGCCGTCCGGGAATGTACATCGGCAAATTGGGCGACGGATCGTCGTCCGACGATGGTATTTATGTCCTCTTGAAAGAAGTTTTAGACAACTCCATCGACGAATTCATGATGGGGTTCGGGAAAGTCATCGAGGTCAGCATCGAAGACGAAAGCGTTAGCATCCGCGATTACGGGCGGGGCATCCCCCTCGGCAAAGTAAAGGATGTTTCTTCGAAAATGAATACCGGAGCCAAATACGACTCCAAAGCGTTTAAAAAATCCGTAGGTTTGAACGGCGTGGGTATCAAGGCGGTAAACGCGCTTTCGTATCGCTTTTACATCGAAAGTTTCCGCGACAAACAGTCGAAGAGCGTTCTTTACGAGCGGGGAATCGTCATCGAAGACAACGATTTGAAATCCTCTTCCGAAAACAACGGTTCTCTCGTAACATTCACCCCCGACCGCGAAATTTTCGGCGACTATCACTATCGCGACGAATTTATCATTCCCCTGCTCAAAAACTATGTCTTCCTCAATGTGGGCTTGACAATCGTTTTCAACGGGCAAAAATTCTTCTCTAAAAACGGACTGGAAGATCTGCTGAACGAAAACCTCACTTCCGAAATACTCTATCCCATCATCCACCTGTACGGCGAAGACATCGAGATAGCTATCACACACACCAACCAGTACGGCGAAGAATACTATTCGTTCGTCAACGGGCAGCACACTACGCAGGGCGGGACCCACCTCTCCGCTTTCCGCGAGGCCTCGGCGCGTGTCATCAAAGAGTATTTCAATCGTAATTTCGAATATTCGGACATCCGAAACGGCATTGTGGCAGCCATCAGCATCAAAGTGGAAGAACCTGTTTTCGAATCACAGACAAAGACTAAACTCGGATCTAAAGACATGTCGCCCAACGGCGTGTCGGTCAATAAATACATCAGCGATTTTCTGAAAAAAGAATTGGATAATTACCTGCACAAAAACCTTGAAACGGCCGATTTGATGCAGAAAAAAATTCTCGAATCGGAAAAAGAACGCAAGGCCATCGCCGGCGTAACCAAGATGGCACGCGAACGCGCGAAAAAGGCCAATTTGCACAACAGAAAGCTCCGTGACTGCCGCATCCACTACAACGATAACAAAGGCGATAACTTAGACGACACCAGCATTTTCATCACCGAGGGCGACTCGGCCAGCGGCTCTATCACTAAAAGCCGCGACCCGAATCTGCAAGCTGTTTTTAGTCTTAGAGGTAAACCTCTGAACAGCTTTGGATTGACAAAAAAAATCGTATATGAAAACGAAGAGTTCAACCTGCTGCAAGCCGCACTCAATATTGAAGAGAGTATGGACGATTTGCGCTACAACAAGGTCATCATCGCTACCGATGCCGATACCGACGGTATGCACATCCGCCTGCTACTGCTCACGTTTTTCCTGCAATTTTTCCCCGATTTGGTGAAGAAAGGACACGTTTACATCCTGCAAACGCCCCTTTTCCGCGTGCGAAACAAAAAGAAAACATCGTATTGCTACACCGAAGAAGACCGCCTCGCAGCCATCGACGAACTGGGTCCAAACCCCGAAATCACACGGTTTAAAGGACTTGGTGAAATTTCACCCGACGAATTTAGCCATTTCATCGGAAAAGATATCCGCCTCGACCGCGTTAGCATGCGCAAAGAGGATTTGCTGAAAGAACTGCTCGAATTTTATATGGGTAAAAACACACCCGAAAGGCAGAATTTCATCATCGACAATCTGGTAGTGGAAGTTGAGGACTGATGATCAAAGAACGATGGGACGGATTGGCACAAAGGATAAAAAACCGATTGATACATCACAACCCATAAAAACAAACGCTATGACTACAGATCGTCCCGCAGCATTACGCACCGCCCTCTTCCCAGGTACTTTCGACCCCTTCACCATCGGGCACGAATCGCTGATACGGAGAGGATTGGAACTTTTCGATGAAATGATTATCGCTATCGGGGTGAACGAAGCAAAAAAATCTTACTTTCCCTTAGATAAACGTCTCGACATGATTCGGGATTTATACGCCGCCGAACCGCGCGTGAAAGTGGAAAGCTACAACTCGCTCACCATCGATTTCGCAAAAAAAACAGGCGCGGGGTTTATTCTCCGCGGCATTCGATCGGTAAACGACTTCGAATACGAAAAAACCATCGCCGATATGAATAAAACCATTTCGGGCATAGAAACGTTAGTGTTATTTACCGAGCCGCAACTCACGCACGTCAGCTCTACTCTCGTTCGCGAATTGTTGCGCTATGGTCATGATGTCAGTAAATTTATACCGGAAGGAATGAAATTGTAATTCCGCCGGCAAACCCAAGACAATTAAAAATAAAATTCATGTACAAAAAAATCTTCCCCGCAATTGCGGTTACACTCTTATTTTCCTTTACTGCTTTCTCCCAAGTGCGCTTCAGCTCCAACGGAATAAAGCTGGAACGCACACTACAACTCATCGACAATTTGTATGTCGATGACGTCAGCGCCGACAACCTTACCGAATCGGCCATCCGTGCCATGTTGCACGACCTCGACCCCCATTCGCAATACCTGAATGCCGAAGAAGTAAAAGAACTGAACGAACCGCTGCAAGGAAATTTCGATGGCATCGGCATCTCGTTCAATATGATGCTTACCGACACGCTTTACGTGATGGAGGTGATCGCCGGCGGCCCCTCGCAAAAAGTGGGTCTGATGCCCGGCGACAAAATCCTTTTCGTAAACGACACGCTGATTGCAGGCGTGAAAATGAAAACCAACGACATCATCAAAAAACTGCGCGGCCCGAAAGGAACAGTCGTGAACGTGCGGGTGCTGCGCCGCGGCACGCCGGAACTGCTCGATTTCCGCATCGTCCGCGATAAAATACCCATTTACAGCATCGAAGCCTCATACATGATCGACGCAAACACCGGATATATCCGCCTGAGCCGTTTCGGCGCCACTTCGACCGAAGAATTTTTGACTGCCGAAAAAGAATTGAAAGCCCAAGGAATGAAAAACCTCATCCTCGACTTGACGTACAACGGCGGCGGTATCCTGCAAACAGCGGCCGATATCACCGACGAGTTCCTCGGTGCAGATAAACTGATTGTTTATACCGAAGGTAAACACCAACCCCGGCACAACCTCGTCTCCACGGCAAAAGGACAGTTCGAGACGGGAAAACTCATCGTTATGGTGAACGAAAGCTCGGCTTCGGCAAGCGAAATTCTGTCGGGAGCGGTGCAAGATTGGGACAGAGCTGTGATTGTCGGCCGCCGCACCTTCGGTAAAGGATTGGTGCAACGCCAACTCCCCCTGACCGACGCCACAATGGTGCGATTGACCGTCGCACGCTACTATACGCCTTCGGGACGCTGCATCCAAAAACCCTATGAAAACGGAAACGAAGAGGAATACGGTAAAGACCTTATCAAGCGCTTCAACAATGGCGAGATGCTGCATGCCGACAGCATCCATTTTCCCGATTCGTTGAAATATACCACACTGGTAACCAAACGTACCGTTTTCGGAGGGGGAGGGATTATGCCGGACTATTTTGTGCCGCTCGACACGACAAGCACCCGCCTGCACCGGATACTTAATGCGCAAGGCATCCTCAACAGGCTGTCAATCGGAGAAATAGACAACAACCGCAAGCAACTGCTGAAATCCTATCCCAACGCGCAAGCGTTCAAGGTAAATTACACGGTCCCGCAAAAACTGTTTGACAAGATGAAAACCATGGCCGAAAGTAGCTCTATAACCTGGGATCAGGCCGAGTTCGAAAAATCGAAAAAACTCATATCCGTGCAGTTAAAAGCCCTGATGGCTCGCGATTTATACGATTCATCGGCTTTTTATTCCATCATTAACGAAGAGAACGAGATTTTCAGAGAAAGCCTCATCATCATAAACGACGACACCCGATACAACGATTTGCTTCAGGGGAAGAACAGAACAAAGACCAAAAACTAACCCGTCACCTAAATATGCAACGCTATGGATTACAATTATTCTAAATTGAGGGTAAAAGAGGGGTCGAAAGTCAAATTGAAAGACTATCCGACCGACGAAAATGGCGGCTTCGATAAAAAATCGGCAAAAGATGAGCTTAAAAAAAATATCAAAGAACTATCTGATTTTCAAGAGCTTTTTTATGCAGACGACCGCTATTCGCTGCTCATCATTTTGCAGGCGCCCGACGCGGCCGGAAAAGACGGCGTTATCCGGCATGTGATGTCAGGCATCAATCCACAGGGATGCCGCGTGCACAGCTTCAAAACGCCTACCAAAACAGAATTGGAACACGATTATCTGTGGCGGCACTATTTGGCTTTGCCCGAACGCGGCATGATCGAAATTTTCAACCGCTCGCACTACGAAAACGTATTGGCAACGAAAGTCAATGCCCCATTCATCCTCAACGAACGCATTCCGGAATATGATTCCACAGACAAATTAGACAAGGATTTTTGGGAAAACCGTTACAAATCCATCAATCACTTCGAAAAACACCTGCACGAAAACGGAATGTGCATCCTCAAATTCTTTTTGCACATCTCGAAAGACGAACAGAAAAAACGCTTCCTTTCGCGGCTCGAAAAACCGGAAAAGAACTGGAAATTCAGCTCGGCCGACTTATCGGCACGCGCCCAATGGGACGAGTACCAAAAGGCTTACGAGGAGATGATGGAGAAAACATCGACCGACTATGCACCGTGGTATATCATCCCGGCCGACAAAAAATATTTCGCCCGCGTGGCCGTCGGCGATATTATTTTAGACCTGTTCAAATCGCTCAAACTTCGCTTCCCAAGCTCCGAATCGCCCGAAATGATGGCAAAAGCGAAAGAACAACTGATGAGTGAATAAAAAGTATCCCTGCCCCCACAGGGGAATGTAGAGACGGGATACCCCGCTTGGCCACAGGCCATTCATATCAATAGAAAGCAAGCGTATAATGCCGTTCAACCCCGTACGGGGTTGCATTTGCAGTAGAGACGTGGCATGCCGCGTCTCTACTATCGACGACACCGTATTTATATGAAAGTGGCATTTGCGTGCTATCGCTGTTCTCTATGGATATGGAGGCTGTCCCTCCTTTCGCACTTTCGCGCCAAAAAGCGAAATATGAACCACAAAGGCAACAAAGGCATGAAAGGAAAAACCTCATTTTTCCCGGATTGCTTCACCCCGAAGAACTATAAACTACCCACTATAAACTACCCACTAAAACACCCTCTTTCGCTCCTTCGTGGCAAAAAAACCGCAGTAGCAGAAAATAACGTCACGACGGCCGAAAGAAGTCTTATTGGAACAGGAGCATCGCACAAAAACAGAGGCTATCCCCGCTTTGGAGACAGCCCCTTTTTCATTTCTTGCACGAAAACAAAAAACTTATTCTGCTTCGGGTTTTTCGGGTTTGTTTGCTTTTTTGGGCGCAGCGCCGGTCTTTTTGGGCGCCAGCATAATGATCATGCGTTTGCCTTCGAGTAGCGGCAATTGTTCCACTTTTGCGTAGTCTTCCAGATCGTTGGCGAAACGGAGCAATAACACTTCGCCTTGCTCCTTAAACAGGATAGAACGTCCCCTGAAAAACACGTAGGCTTTCACTTTCGAACCTTCCTCCAAAAAGTTTTTGGCATGCTTCAATTTGAAGTTATAATCGTGATCGTCGGTTTGCGGGCCAAAACGAATCTCTTTCACAATCATCTTTACCGATTTGGCTTTCTGCTCTTTCTGCTTCTTTTTCTGCTGGTAAAGGAATTTTTGGTAATCGATAACGCGGCAAACCGGCGGTGTGGCCGTCGGCGAAATCTCGACAAGATCCAATTCTAAATTTTCTGCGATACGCAACGCTTCTCGCGTAGGGTAAACGCCCTGTTCCACGTTGTCGCCAACCAAACGAACCTCCGGCACTCGGATGCGCTCATTGATCCGATATTGCTCTCTTGAATCTCTGGGATTAATCTTCATTCAGTATTCTTAAAAATTTGATTCTGTTTTTATTTATGTTATTATTAATTGTTTTTTTGAGTATTTGAATACATCGCCTCTTCTATTTCATGCACTAATTCTTCGGCAAATGTAGTCAATTTTACCGAACCTTTATCGCCTTCGCCCCTTTTTCTTACCGAAACTTCCTGATTTTCCACTTCTTTTTCCCCAACAATTAAAAGATAGGGAATGCGTTTCAACTCGTTATCGCGTATTTTGCGACCGATTTTTTCGTTGCGGCTATCGACTTCGGCGCGGAGGCCATAACGTTTCAAGGTTTTGGCTGCCTCGCAGGCATAATCGTTGAATTTCTCGCTGATAGGCAGGATAACCACCTGATCGGGCGACAGCCACAGCGGGAATTTTCCGGCGGTATGCTCGATGAGCACAGCCACAAAACGTTCCATCGAGCCAAAGGGAGCGCGGTGAATCATCACCGGGCGGTGTTTCTGGTTGTCGGCTCCGGTATATTCCAATTCAAAACGTTCGGGCAGATTATAATCCACCTGTATGGTTCCCAATTGCCATCGGCGGCCGAGTGCGTCTTTCACCATAAAATCGAGCTTCGGCCCGTAAAAAGCGGCTTCTCCCAATTCCACACGGGCTTTCAATCCCTTTTCTTCACAGGCTTCGACGATGGCGCGTTCGGCCTTCTCCCAATTTTCGTCGCTCCCGATGTATTTTTTCTTGTCATCGGGATCGCGAAGCGAAATCTGCGCTTCAAAATTTTCGAAATCCAAGGCCTTGAAAATGATAAAGATGATGTCCATCACTTTCAGAAACTCGTTTTTCACCTGATCGGGCGTGCAAAAAATGTGCGCGTCATCTTGCGTAAACCCGCGCACACGGGTCAGTCCGTGCAATTCGCCGCTCTGCTCGTAACGATAGACGGTGCCAAATTCGGCAAGGCGCAAGGGCAAATCTTTGTAAGAGCGTGGGGCGACCTTGTATATTTCGCAATGGTGCGGGCAGTTCATCGGTTTCAACAAGAACTCTTCGCCCTCCTCCGGCGTGGAGATGGGCTGAAACGAATCTTTACCATACTTTTCGTAGTGCCCCGAAATCAGGTACAACTGCTTGTTGCCGATATGCGGGGTCATCACCTGCTCGTAATCGAAATCGCGTTGGATTTTTTTCAGGAAATCTTCCAAACGCAAGCGCAATTGCGTACCTTTGGGCAACCATAGCGGAAGTCCTGCTCCCACGTTTTGAGAGAAAGCAAACAGTTCGAGTTCTTTCCCTATTTTCCGGTGGTCGCGTTTCTTCGCCTCTTCGAGCAAAAGCAGGTATTCGTCGAGCATCTTCTTTTTGGGAAACGTGATTCCGTAGAGGCGGGTCAGTTGCGGACGTTTTTCGTCGCCGCGCCAATAAGCGCCGGCCGCGCTTAAAATCTTCACGGCTTTGATGTATGACGTGTCGGGAATGTGCGGCCCCCGACACAAATCGGTGAAATTACCTTGCGTATATGTCGTGATGCTTCCGTCGGCCAAATCGTTGATGAGTTCCAACTTATAGCTCTCGCCACGGTTGGCAAACAGGGCTACGGCATCGGCTTTTGAAATGCTTTGGCGAACAATATTTTCCTTGCGGGCGATAAGCTCCGTCATCTTCTTTTCGATAGCCGGAAAATCACTCTCTTTGATGGATACGCCTTCGCCCGGATCCACATCGTAGTAGAATCCGTTTTCAATAGCCGGCCCAATGCCGAACTTAATCCCGGGGTAAAGCTCTTGCAGGGCTTCAGCCATCAGGTGCGCCGACGAGTGCCAATAGGCGTGTTTCCCCTCGGCATCGTCCCATTTCAACAAGGTAAGGGACGAATCTTCGTTTATAGGGCGCGTCAAATCCCAAGTCTCTCCATTCACACTTGCGGCAAGCACTTCCTGTGCCAACCGCGGACTGATATTTTCGGCAATCTGCATCGCCGTGATACCGGGCTCATATTCTCTGACCGAGCGGTCAGGAAACGTAATTTTTATCATAATTTCAATCTATTTCCTTTTTGAGGATACAAAAATAGTGATTTTGTGGATTATAGAACACCGTTTGGAAAAGAATTTTTAGGAGAAAAGAAAAAAACGGAACAGGGCAGCAGTCAATGACACAACACCCCCGCTTTTGTCACAAAAACACAAAGGGAAAAGGCGCGAAGGCGAAAAAGGGTGTTTTAGTGGGTAGTTTATAGTTGGTAGTTTATAGTTGGTAGTTTATAGTTCTTCGGGGTGAAGCAATCCGGGAAAAATGAGGTTTTTCCTTTCATGCCTTTGTTGCCTTTGTGGTTCATATTTCGCTTTTTGGCGCGAAAGTGCGAAAGGAGGACAGCCTCCATATCCATAGAGAACAGCGATAGCACGCAAATGCCACTTTCATATAAATACGGTGTCGTCGATAGTAGAGACGCGGCATGCCACGTCTCTACTGCAAATGCAACCCCATACGGGGTTGAACGGCATTTTGCCCCTTGCTTTCTATTGATATGGATGGCTTGCGGCCAAGAAGCTTCCTCAAAAGTCCCTTAGTAGCCCAAGGCTACATACCACCGCTCAGCTTATTTTCCTGATAAATAATGGAATAATGGCTAAAATGGGGGGGCAATTCGTGGCTACTAAGGGTTGAAATGGTATTTTGAGGCTGTCTCAAAAGCCCCGTCATTGCGTCCCGTGCTACGACACGGGATCTCACCCGCAATCTCATAAAATCTGTAATACTAAATAATTGTATATTAGGCACTAATAATTTAAAGAGGATTCCTGCTTTGGCTCCGCCGATTTTGCAATTCGCCGGAATGAAGCAGTTTTCTACTTTTGAGACAGCCCCTTTCGAAAAAAACATTTTAGAAATTGCGGCGGAGGGAAAGACCTATATCAAGGCAAAGATTTCCGAATGCAAAAACGCCAATTGTCATTTTTGGCGTTATGGAATATTCATAACTTACACGACACGACGGCGATAAAAAACTATCTTGATTTTTAATACATTCGACAAAATTTTTATCATCTTTAGAAAAAATCAGATTTAATTCATTCATTCGGGCATAACCAATTCCACCCCCAATTTTAATTGCATGGCGGGAATTTTCCACAAAGAGCCGAACAACATTTACTCTTGCATTCAACCTTAATGCGAATAATGTTTCTCCTCCAATATTTTTATTGTACATGGAATTCGTAACATAAAAACCGTTCCCATATCCGTTATCATTATATTGCAAAAATGTTGAATATTCCGTACCCAAAGGCAAATTCCAACTTTCATAATCAATAGACATGCCCACATCAAGCCATTTCCATGTCTTTCCGTACTCGCCCTGTATGACAAAACTGTTGAGCGAACCTGCGCCTGCCCCAAACTGCACATAATCCTGTATCTGCGCTTGCACAAATACGGGAAACAAAATCAATATGACCAATATTTTTTTCATCGTTAATTATTAAATAAATTTTCTGAGCAAACGAAAACGAAAAAAACGTCAGGTTCAACAATGATTTTTTCCATTACTGAACCTGACAAAAACATTTTAGAAATTGCGGCGGAGGGAAAGACCAATACAAGGAGAATAATGTCCACCATAAAAGAATGCGCCTAACGCCGTCTTTTTTGCTATCAAATAATCATAGCCGACCCACAAAATTGGCAAAAG
>JAISUH010000031.1 GCA_031272205.1 Dysgonamonadaceae bacterium
ACAAAATACCTGTTTTTAGATACCGGTCTGTATCAAAATCTGCTTGGGCTTGATTTGTCGGATTTGCTTTTGAGCGACGATTTTGTGGTAGTCAACAAAGGCAGCATTGCCGAACTGTATGTTGGGCTTGAACTGATAAAATCGGCTGCCAACGACGCTTTCCCGCAACTTTACAATTGGGTGCGCGAGGCAAAAAACAGCAACGCCGAAGTCGATTATCTGATTCAAAAATCCAACAAAATTATTCCCATAGAGGTAAAATCCGGCACCAAAGGCAGTATGCAGAGTTTACACCTTTTTATGAAAGAAAAAAACTCGGAATACGGCATTCGCACCTCGCTTGAAAATTTTGCACAGTACGATAAAATCAAGGTTTATCCGCTGTATGCAGTATCAAATATTCTAAAAACAGGATAAACAAACCTCAGGTTAACAGATAAATTAAACTTTGAAAATATGAAACGAGTTGTAGTAACGGGAGGGGCAGGTTTTGTCGGTTCCCACCTTTGCGAACGGCTGTTGAACGACGGCAATGAAGTGATTTGCGTGGATAATTTTTTTACCGGCGCAAAAAACAATATCGTTCACCTTATGAACAATCCTTATTTTGAGGTTATACGCCATGATGTGTGCTTTCCGCTTTATATCGAAGTCGATGAAATCTACAATCTGGCTTGCCCTGCCTCGCCGGTGCATTATCAGCACGACCCGATTCAAACAACAAAAGTGTCGGTTTCGGGCGCGATCAATATGCTTGGTTTGGCAAAACGCATCAAGGCGAAAATTTTGCAGGCGTCCACTTCCGAAGTGTATGGCGACCCTTCCATTCACCCGCAGGTCGAGAGTTACTGGGGAAATGTGAATCCTGTCGGTATCCGCTCCTGCTACGACGAGGGCAAACGCTGCGCCGAAACGTTGTTTATGGATTATCACCGACAAAACAAAGTCGATATCCGCATCATTCGAATTTTTAATACTTACGGTCCGCGCATGCATCCGAACGACGGAAGAGTTGTATCGAATTTTATTGTACAAGCGCTTAAAAACAAAGATATTACAATTTTTGGCGACGGCCGGCAAACCCGCAGTTTTCAGTATGTGGACGATTTGATTGAGGGAATGATTCGGATGATGAACAACGACAAGGGCTTTATCGGGCCGGTCAATATCGGCAATCCGGGCGAGTTTACGATGCTCGAACTCGCCGAAAAAGTAATTCAACTGACTCATTCTAAATCGAAAATCACCTTCCTGCCCCTGCCGCAAGACGACCCGAAACAACGTCAACCCGATATTTCGTTGGCCAAGCAGGTTTTGAACTGGCAACCGACTGTAAAGTTGGACGAAGGATTGCTGAAAACGATAGAACACTTCAAACGTGTCATAAATTATTAATTTATTGTGCCTAAGCAAAGTGCAGGGGTATATCTAAGATTAGGGCGGGTTAAAAAGACCCGCCCTAATTGCATTATTTTAACGAATTGTTCCGAAAAGAACAATCAGTTTTCATATCCGATGACCACAGCAGCGGTTTTTGTTGGCATCGTGCGCGTACCGCCGAAATAATGCGACTGGTAGCGTCCCGTGGTTTGGCTCCAGAAATCGGTATAAGCTATGAATCGCGTGCCGTTGTGTACTCGCAACTGCCAGTCTTTATCATCTACTACAGTTTCACCCACTACACCGCCGTTTGCGGCCGAAACCACGATACGGAAGTCCACGCGGGCAGCGCCCTGCGACACATAAGTCGTCTTTATAGCCGGAACAGGCTGAAAGCCCGTGCTTTCGCCAAAGGCCACAGGGCTGCCCAAGTTGAGCCATGCGCTTTTGGTGGCATCGCCCGTCGCATCGCCCACGTTTTTGCCGTCGGGTATCTTGCCGGCCTGTTCGTCGGCAATGGTATAAAGCGGATGCAGGGTGTATTGATATTGGTATTGCAGCTTCATATCGGTGGGTTTCGTGTCGTCCTCGAACATCAGGTTGATAAACCGCACGTAAGAGATGGTGTCCGTATCAAACGAAGCCTTTGCGGGATCCTGCGGATATTGGAGGTCAAAACCGCGGTCGATCACAATGGGAGGCTTGTTGTAATCATACACAATAACATTCTGCTTGCCCTTTGTCAAGGTTACGTTCTGATTATAGACCTCGTTCAGGTTGGTACTCTGGTAGAACTTCAGATTCACCGTGCCCGGTTGCGTTGCGTAGAAACGGGCGACACTAGCATCGGCTGCCGGATTGGTATTGTAGTATTTCAATACGCTCGTCTCGTTAGACAGCATCTTCCCGTTCAACTCCACCTTGTAGATGTTATAATCGGTATTTCTCAATACCGGCGTGAAATGGCTGAGCTGAAACAGGGCCATCTCCTCAACCGATACGGCATCGTAATCAATCTCGTTTTTTTCGCACGAAACGATTGTTGCTACGGCAAACAGAAATCCGATGTATATGCAATTGATTAAATTCTTTTTCATATCGTCTATTGTTTTAAAAATTAAACCATTAGTTGTTTGGAACCTCACCCGGATAAGCGAACCACGGGATGGAGCACTGGTAATTGGGAGCCGTACCCGATATGGGTTTCAGTTTCTCCAACGATTCGAGATTCCACATGTACTCCGAATTGTAACGGGGACGGATGCGGTAGCACGGCGCCCCGTCGTTGTCGATATTGAAAGCGGTGTTGCGGAACTCGATGTCCTTCGATGCGCCGAGGAAGAAGCCCTTGAACACCTTGGTGGCGTTCTCGTCGCGCTTCGTATTGATGAGGCGCGTATCGTCCCATCCATTGCCTTTCGACGGATAGTCGCCCGTGTAAACAATGTCGTAGTGGTACTTGCGCAAGTCGGTCCACGCTTCGATGCCGCCCCATGGATAGAGTGCGACGTACTTTTGAAGCATGATGTGGGAGAGGGTTAAATTGCTTTCTCCCAGCCCTTCCACATACGGGCCGGCATAATATTCGTCGGACAAGTTTTGGTAAACAGCGGCCGTAACCTTATCGCCACCGCCCTCAGTCCCTTTCGTACCCGGATACAGCGGTTTCACGGTGAAGTCGAGGTCGTTTCTTACCGCATCCTTGAATGCTTTGTAGGCATTGGCCTTATCCCCTTTCTTCCAGTAGGCTTCGGCAAGGCAGAATTTTATCTCGGCCGCGGTCATCAGCACGTAGGGAGCATTGTCGCGGAAGAGCCAGCGCCCGATACCGTCATTAGGCAAGGTCTGAATGCTATTTTTTACTGCCACGGTGCGTCCGTAGAGTTGAGGCGTCGTAACTTTAGCAGCCGGATTGGTGCGTGTGGTGTTGTTTTGTCCTCCATAATACTGATGCGCTTTCACGCTGTCGGCATTATCGATGTACTCATATTTGGGGTCGCTCGCGGTACTGAGTTTTACGGCTACACGCGGGTCGTAGTGTCCGGTTACTTTGACCAAGGTATCGGTAATAAACTGCTGTTCGAGCAATTCATAGGGGTAGTACGAATTGGGAACGGGATCTTGTTTTACCCGTTTGCCGTCGAGACCGTATTTGGGTATGGTACCGGTCATGAGCTGCACCAAATAGTCGTTCTGAAAATAAGTAACGCCGAGATTACCCCTGTATGTTCCCCAGAAATTATTGTAAGCGCTATACAGCGCCTTGTCCGATCCGCCGGCAACTTCTACCATGGCATCATCGTCTGACGTCGCTAAGGCTTTACCGGCCGCGGCAATCAGTTCGTCGGCATACTTGGAGGTAAAATCCGTTTTATTGGACAATGAAGCTAAATTGCGCACGATAACGCCGTAGGCGAATTTCTTCCATTTCGCGGCGTCGCCTTTGTAAATCCAATCGTTGCCCGTGAGTTTGGTTCCGTAAGAAGTTTTGTCTTCCATTTCCAAATACTTGATGGCTTCGTTGGCCCATTCCCTCACGGCCTCGTAAATATCGGCCTGCGAGTCGTAATCGAACTGCGTGCGTTCTTCGTCGAAGACCTGTTTTAAAGGCGCATCAGCATACACTTTCGCCAAGACATCCCAGCTATAAGCCTTGATGGCGTAACCGATACCCACCAGCGTCCAATGTTCGGCTTCTTTGGCTTCATTGATCATGTTTTCGATGTTCATCCCTTGGTTCCAGTAAACCGTTCGCCAGATCAGCGCTCCGGTATCCGAACTTTTTGGATAGAAATGGGAGGCATAGCCGTAAGTATTGGTCGTTGACCACATGGAAATCATCGGCAAGATGGCGTAAGTCAGGTCAAAAGTGATGTCCTGATAGGTCTGGATAACGCCCGACAGATACAGGTAGTCCTCCACATAATCCGGTGCGTCAACGTTGTTGTTCACATCCAAATAGTCTTTACAACCGATGTTGAAAAACATCAGCAAGGACAGGAGTGAGATGTATATATATTTCTTCATATTCTTTATATTTTTAATTAAAATTGTACACTAAATCCTACGGTAATTCCGCGGGGACTGGGAAGTCCCCAAGTATCGTATCCTTCGCCGCCTACGCCGCCGGCCGAAGCCGACATGGTGTTACCCACGGCGTCAAGCCCGCTGTAGTTGGTGAGGGTGAAGAGGTCGTTGCCGGAGACGTATATCTGGGCATAACTGAGCAGGCCGTTGGTCAGCTTGGCAAGCATCGCTTTTGTAAGCTGATAGGACAGGCGAAGTTCGCTCAGACGCATGTAGTTAACACCGGTCTCGATCCAGTCGATGGCGCCTCCCGCATAAATAGTCGAACCGTATTGCCCATACTGTAAGGCAATGTTGTTTGGCGTGGGATTGTCCGAATTTTCGTTTCCGTCTTTCAGTACGCCCGGCAACACCACAGGCCCCTGTTCGCGTCTTGTTACCGATTCCCAGCTCAATCCGGCGCCCATCAGGTAGCGTCCGGTTCCGTTGATGACCGTGGCCTTGTATTTTCCGGAGAACAAAGCGTTCAGACGCCATTGTTTGTTCCACGTCAATTCGGTGCTCAAACCGAAGCGGAACAGCGGTTCGCGGTCGCCCACGTGTGTCCAAGCCGTACTGACGACAGGCGTACCTGTATTTGGGTCGATCAGCACCTCGCCCTTGTCATTACGTTCGTAATCGTTGGCATGGATGGATGTAACGGGATCGCCCACCATGGTACCCAGACGGATACCGGCAGAGTTTCCGTTGGTATAGGTTTCGTAATATTCGGCCACCGGCAGACTGAGGGTTTTTGAACCGGTATGAGACAGGTTTACACCCACGTTCCAGCGCAAGCCTTTGTAGTCCCTGATGATGTCGCCGTCCACGTGGCTTTCCCATCCCCAGGTTTTGAAGTCGCCGATGTTGCGGGTATTCAACACAAAACCTGTGGCGTAAGACATACGAAACCCGCTCACAATCTGGTCGGTACAGCGCGTATTGAAATAAGTGAAGTCCGACACGATCCGGCCGTTTAAGAAACGTCCTTCAAAGCCTATTTCCCGGCTGGTTGTCATCTCAGGTTTCAGCTTCAGGTTGGGGCCGGTATATCCGTACTTCAAACCGCCGCCGGTAAGTTGGGTTTGCTCTAATTCCGGAAGGATGGATAGTGGGGAAGTGTCTTTTCCCACCCGTGCTATCGCGCCGCGAAGCTTCAGATAGTCGATGTATTTATTCTCTTTCAGCAGGGGCAGTTCGGTCAGGATAAAGGATCCTTCCACCGCCGGATAGAAATAGCTCTGGTTGTCGGGAGGCAGGGTGGAAGCCCAGTCGTTACGTCCGCGCAGGGTAACGAAAGCCATGTTGTCCCATCCAAATTCGGCTTGTCCGGAGATGGCTTGTATGCGGCGTATGGTAGCGCGTTTTTTGGATATGACGGTAGCGGGATCGACGTTGTTGATGGAGGCCAAGTCCCATACGATGTAATTCTTCCCGTAAGAGGTCAGGCGGGTCAGTTTGTTTTCGTACTGGTGATAACCTACCTGTGTTGTAACCGTCAATCGATTGTCGATAAACTTATCGTTCCATCCCGTCAGGAAATTCATCGAAAGGTCGGAAAAGTTCTCTTTCGTCAGGGTATAGGTACCGCCTTTTCCGGCCAATATGCTGTAATTGTAGGTCGCCCACAGCGGATGTTCGGAGGTCTCGAAGGTCTGTGCGCCGACGTCCCAACCGTATTGTGCGCGGAAGAAGAAGTGTTCGTTGGGCTGTACGATACCGGTTACGTTGCCTATCATACGGTCTGCCTCGTCGTAATACTTGTTCTTATTCATCAGGAAGAGCGGATTCACAAGGTCGCCGTCGATATAGGGATAGGGGTAGCGCATGTGTATGCCGTCGGGGTCCATATAATTGCTCATGTCGTCGATAACCGGCCACCGGAGGGCATAATAAAGAGGCCCTGAGGTGCCCTTAGGCATCTTGTTGTTTTCGGTAGCGGCATACTGCATGGACGATTCGAAGCGCAGCCACTTGGTGATATCCGCCTTACCGGAAAGCGAGAAGTTGTTGCGTTTGTAGTCGGTACTTTTGAGGGTGCCGATCTGGTCGGTGAACGAAGCGGCCGCCCGCATGGTCAGTTTATCCGTACCGGTTTCCACAGAGACATTGTGCACCGAGGTAAATCCGGTCTGCAGAATGGCTTCCAAGTTGTTGTAGAGTTGGGTGCCTTCGGGATACAGACCGCCGAAGTGGTTGATGTTGTAATAGTTGGTAGAACCGTAAGCGCCGTTGGCATACTTGGTTTGCTGTTCGGGCAGTCCGTAGGAGGTGTCCCAGCGGAAACGGTTGCTGTACGAAACTTTACCTTTTCCTGCCGTTCCTTTCTTCGTAGTAATGATAATCGCGCCGTTGGATGCGTTTGACCCGTAAAGGGCAGCGGCGGCGGCGCCTTTCAAAACGGTAATGCTTTCTACGTCTTCAGGATTGAAGTCATTACCGCGCGACGAAAAGTCGAGGGTGCGGCTGGCATATACATCGGCCACGGCCATGGAGTTGTATGCCGAGAACGAAGAGTTATTCATCGGGATACCGTCCACCACATAAAGCGGTTGGTTGTTTCCCGACAACGAAGTGATGCTGCGGAGCGTTACCGAGGTGGATGCTCCCGGAGAACCCGAACTGTTCACTACGTTTATACCGGATATGCGCCCTTGTAGCGCAGAGATGAAGTTGTCGCGACCGGAATCAATAATATCGGAGGCCGACAGATTCTGCGCCGATGAACCGATATTGCGTTTCGGGCGATTCATACCGAACTCGGTAACGACTAATTCTTCCAACATCTTGCTGTCGTCTTCTTCGAGCGTGATGTCAATCCGGGCATTGTTCACTTTTGCAGTCTGCATCTTGAAGCCTACGTAGGAGAATTGCAGCGTAGCCCCGCGGGGAGCGGTGATGGAGTAGTTCCCTTCGGCATCGGTAACCGTGCCCCGATTTGTTCCCATAATTTGGACAGTAGCGCCGACGAGAGGCCCGTTAGAATCGGCCACTGTGCCTTTTACGGCAATCGGGCCCTGTTGTTGCGCAGTTTCAATAGCCGGCGGGGATACATAGCTGTTGTTGAAACTCGCTTTTGCGCCAACGAAAAAGAACGTCAGCATAATAAATAAAACCATCAATTTTTTTAACCACATAAACATTCATGTTTTAAAATTAATAAAAAATATCAGCCTACAAATATTGCAAAAAAAAAAAAACAAAATCCAACATTTTTTGATAGATATTTTCTATAATTACTATCAATTTTATTTATATTTGACAGAAAAATTCGGTTTTACCTTACAAAATGTAATCTGCCTGACGTAAGTTGCGGAATTAATTTGCATTTTTCGCTATTTTTTTTTACTTTTGCGACCTCAAAATAAACAAAGTACTCATTTTAACCCTAATTTATGGCAACAACAGCTGATTTCAGAAACGGGATGTGCATCGAACTCGAAGGACAATATTATTTCATCGTGGAATTTCTGCACGTCAAACCGGGAAAAGGTCCGGCTTTCGTTCGTACGAAATTGAAACACGTAACTACGGGACGTGTCATCGACAAAACCTTTAATTCGGGCGTGAAAATCGATGAAGTGCGCATCGAGCGCCGTCCGTATCAATACCTCTATAAAGACGATATGGGGTATAATTTCATGAATACCGAAACCTTCGAGCAGGTTTCCATTCCCGAAGAGCAGATCGATGGCGTCAAATTTTTGAAGGAGGGCGATTCGGTGGAAGTGCAGGTGCATGCCGAAAGCGAAACTATCCTTACGGCCGAAATGCCGGCTCACGTCGTTCTCGAAGTAACTTATACCGAGCCGGGATTGAAAGGGGACACCGCCACCAACACCTTGAAGCCGGCCACCGTTGAAACGGGAGCCGAAGTGCGCGTGCCGCTTTTTATCGAGACGGGCGAAAAAATCAAGGTGGACACCCGCACGGGCGTTTACGTGGAACGCGCTAAATAAATTTTTTTTATTTTCATAAGTTGTTTTCAAGAAGCAGGCCTAAAACCTGCTTTTTTTTAACCCCCAACGGTTGTTTTTTATCCGAAATCCCGTATATTTGCTCTCGTAATGCACCCAAAACCGCAAAAAAATATGGATAAAATCAGCATCAAACATTGGGCGGAAGAAGACCGGCCTCGCGAAAAACTTCTGATGAAGGGGGCTGCCGCGTTATCCGATTCCGAATTGATAGCCATCCTCATCGGATCGGGAAACGACAGGGAGAGCGCCGTTGAGCTTTGCAAGCGCATTTTAAACAAGGCCGAGAACGATCTCAACAAGTTGGGGCGTTTCAGTGTGGACGATTTCGTAAAAAATTTCCGGGGAATCGGTTATGCAAAAGCCATCAGCATTGTTGCCGCTCTTGAGCTCGGCAAGCGCCGCCGCGAATCGGAGCCCGCGCATCCCAAGAAAATCGGTTCATCGAAAGATGCTTATGCTATTTTTTATCCGTTTTTTGCCGGACTCAATTACGAAGAGACCTGGGCCTTGCTGCTGAACCGTGCAAATACGGTGATTTCCACGTTGCAAGTCAGCAAAGGAGGCATATCGGGGACGGTGGTCGATATCCGCTTGGTATTGCGCGAAGCCTTGAATCATTACGCATCGGGAATCATCCTCGGTCACAACCATCCTTCGGGCAACTGCAAACCCAGCCCGCAGGATGTGCAAATCACGAAAAAACTGAAAGAAGCCGCACAGTGGATGGACATCGCGCTGCTCGACCACTTGATTGTCTGCGAAAAAACGTATTACAGTTTTGCAGATGAAGGAGAGATTTAGGAGAAGATGTTTCTTTGAATAGGATCTTTTTGTTGGATGAAGAACTAATCAGAATGAAACAAAACTCAGGTTAGTACAGATAAGGGCTGTTTTCCGGATTGCTCCAAGGCTACGCCTTTGCAAAACCCGACAAAGAGTGGGGGAGAGGGATGTTAACCTTTCTTCAACCGCAGCACAAGGCTCTGGTGGCTTTCCAATTTTATTTTGAGTGGTTTTTTGGTGTTGCCAATCTCCTTTCCTGCATACAAATCCCGTATTTTGAAAACATGGCTCGTATCGAACGAAACAGCATGATGGAAATAATCGTCCTGCAAAGGCTCTTTCGCCCAATCGTGAACAAACTCTTTGGCCGTGTCGCCGCGGTTGAGAAAGAGCATCGCCCAATCACCGTCGGCCAAGGGTTTGGCAAAAATCTGGATGCTGTCCTGATACTTGTGGCAGAAAGCCTGAATACCAAGCCTGTCCTGATTGACGGCTATAATTTCTTTGTTTGTGAGAATTTGCCGCAGCTCTTCGGTCATGATCCGCAGGTCGTTGCCCAGCATGAGCGGCGAGTTGAGGATCGCCCAAAGGGCGAAATGCGACTGATTTTCGTGCAAGGTCAGCTTCCCGTTGCCCGCCTGAAGCATATCCATATCGTTCCAGTGTCCCGGCCCGGCTATCTTGCGAATCTCATTTTGGTTGCGCAGGTCGAGGATTTCGAGGATATTGAGGTGGAACCACACTTCGGGTTTGTCGCGCACGCGAAATTCGGGACGTATGTCGGGCGTTGTCCGCCAGATATGGCCGATTTCAGGCGCCCAGTTCCAGCACTGATTGAGCCCCCCCTCGCAGATGCTGAAAAGCACGGGACGACCGGCGGTGAAAAGCGCGTCGCGCATGGTCTCGTAACACTCGGCGGCGTAGGCCTCGCGGTCGCTCATAAGGGTGATTTTTACGTCGGTAGGATGCGGGGTAAGGGTATTGCACCAGTCGTATTTCAGGTAATCTACACCCCACTCGGCAAAACGGCGGGCGTCCTGATATTCGTGCCCGCGGCTGCCGGGGTATCCCGCGCAGGTCTCTCGGCCTGCATCTCCGTAAATGCCGATTTTCAGGCCTTTGGAGTGTATGTAATCTGCAAGAGCCTTGATACCGTGGGGAAATTTCACCGAATCGGGCACCAAATCGCCGTTGGCGTCACGCTGCTTGGCCGACCAGCAATCATCGATAACGATATATTCGTAACCGGCGTCTTTCAGGCCTGACGAAACAAAAATATCGGCCACGTCGCGGATCAGTTGCTCGTTGATATTGCCGAAAAAAGTGTTCCATGTATTGAATCCCATCGGCGGCGTTTGCGCCAATCCGTCGAATTTTTGACTGCTGACCGGCAACGAGAACAGCATCGCCAAAATCAGGTTAATAAATTGTTTTTTCATCCGGGTATTATTTTTGTTTGTTGCAAAAATAGCATTTTTTTTCGGTTTTTTTCTCATCCGGCGCTTTTATGAACGCCAATACCCTTTGAATTTCACAATTTATTGTTAATTTTGCCTCAAAATTACATCCATGCAAAATACTCTAAAAATTCTTTTCTTGAGCGCTATCGCTCTACTCGCCGCCTGCAAAGGCGCTATCACCACCGATTCGATCCAAGTTACGGATTTGACCTGCGAATACCTCAAAAATCCGCTGAGTATCGACGAATTGCAGCCACGCCTGTCGTGGAAAATTCTTCAGTCGGATTCGGCAGAACAAGGGCAGCGGCAAACGGCGTATCAAATCCTTGTCGCCTCAACGCCCGAACTGCTTGCCGAAAACCAAGGCGACCTCTGGGCATCGGGCAAAGTCCGTTCGTCGCAGGCAATTCAGATTGTTTATAACGGCAGCAAACTCGAAACGCTGCAAAACTGCTACTGGAAAGTGCGCGTCTGGAATAACAGGGGCGAAGTTTCGGCTTGGAGCGAGCCTGCCTGCTGGCGGATGGGAATCCTGAACGCCAATCAGTGGCAGGGCGAATGGATCGGCGCAAAACCCGACGAGGGGATTCGCGAATACCGCAACTATTTGGCGGAGAATTACAACAAAAAAGATTTCGATACCAAACGCTGGATAAATCCGCCCTGCCCGCCTTCGCCGCTTTTACGGAAAACGTTTGAGGTTCGGGAAACGGACAGCCTTGTCCGCGCCACGCTTTATGCCTCCGCGCTCGGATATTACGAACTGTGGTTCAACGGCGAGCGGGTCGGCGACTGTTTGCAGTCGCCCGAATGGACAAATTATGCCGATTACGTCCAATACCAGACCTTCGATCTTACAGATAAATACAAAAAAGGCGAAAACGTGCTTGCAGCAACGCTTTCCGACGGATGGGCGATTGGCAGAATGGGAGGGATAAAATGGAATTACTGTTTTCCTCACCGTGGGTTTTATGCCCTCGACCGCCGATTGATGGCGCAACTTGTGCTCGAAATGAAAGACGGCTCCTGCAAAATCATTCCTACCGATAAAACGTGGAAAATCCGCGAAGACGGATACATCTTCGATACCGATAATTTTATCGGCGAAACGATTGATGCCCGCAAAATTCCCGCAGGCTGGATGCAAAGCGGCTTCGACGATTCGCAATGGGAAAATGTTTTTGTCGATACAAACGAAAAACGCAATCTTGTCGCTCAACTAAACGAGCCTATTCGCGTTCATGCCGAACTTAAACCGGTGAAAATATGGAAAGTAAAAGATAAATATCTTGTCGATTTTGGACAAAACATTGCCGGACACTGCGCCTTGAAAATCAAGGGAAAAGCAGGACAGAAGATAACGCTGCGCCACGCCGAATGGCTTGAGAATGGCGAAATTTATACCGAAAGCCTCGGCTTTGCCAAAGCGACCGACACGTTTATCCTTTCGGGCGGCGACGACTTTTTCGATCCGGGTTTTACCTATCACGGCTTTCAGTATGTGGAAGTTTCGGGTTTGACGGCACCGCTTACAGAAGATATGATTACGGCACGTGCCGTGTCGTCGAGCCCCGATGTTACCGGCGAATTTGAATGTTCCAATTCCGGCCTCAACAAACTGTTCCGCAATATTTTCTGGACACAGCGCAACAATATGTTCAGCGTGATGACCGACAATCCTTCGCGTGACGAGCGCACCGGTGCAACGGGCGATATTCAGGTCTTTTCGCAAACCGCTATTTTTAATATGAATATGGCGGCGTTTTTCAAAAAATTGGTGCGCGATTATCACGATATTGCCGATAACGGGCAGTTTTTCTCGATGATTCCTTCGCTGCGAATGGAAGGTTTCTGGAAAGGCTGGGTCGGCGCTCCGGGCTGGTGCGAGGCAGGGTTGATTATCCCCTGGCGGATGTATGAAAACTACGGCGACATCGACGCCCTCCGAAGCCTTTATCCCGATATGAAGAATCATATCGACGCCACGCTGCGCGAAAATCCCGACCTCGTTTGGCGCATCCGCCACAATCACAACAACGACTGGCTGAACGCCAACACGATAAACAATATGCCCGATACAACCTACAACAACCGACGCGGCGGCACTCCCGACGATGTGTTCAGCACCGCCTTTTTCGCCTATTCGTCACGTCTGCTGTCGGAAATCGCCGCAACGCTCAATCACACCGACGACGCCCGTCATTACGGACTGTTGGCTGACAGCATTAAAAATAAGTTTATCGAAGAATACGTGAAAGACGACGGATATGTCGATGGTAATTCGCAGGCCGCCTATTCGTTGGCGCTCTATTATGATTTGATTCCCGAAAACCTGCGCGAGAAAGCGTTTGAGAAGCTTGTCGGCTGCATTGAGGAATACGATTACCGCCTTTCGACCGGTTTTATTACTACACCGATGATGATGCAGACGCTCGTTGATTTCAATCGTACCGATATTGCCTATCGGCTGTTGGAATCGACCCGTTTTCCGTCATGGCTTTATCTTGTGAAAGTTGGCGCATCAACCGTTTGGGAACGCTGGGATGCGTGGACGCCCGAAAACGGTTTTCGCGGAGAAAGCATGAATTCGCTCGACCATGTTGCTTTCGGCGCGGTTGGTGAATGGCTTTACCGCCACGTTTTGGGCATCAATCCCGACATCAGACATCCGGGATACGAACATTTTACCATTCAACCGCTGCCGGGAGGAACGCTCACTTGGGCGCGTGGCTCTTACAATTCCATTCGCGGAAAAATTGTATCGTCGTGGAAAATAGAGGACGGCAAATTTTCTCTTGAGGTGGAAATCCCCTTCAATTCTTCGGCGACGGTGGTTATGCCGAATGGGGAAACACACGAAGTCGGGTCGGGGAAATATTTTTTTCAATTGTAGAGACGAGGCATGCCCGTCTTTGCGATAACATCGTGCAAATCCCGCAAGGACGTTCTATTAAGAGGCTGTCTCAAAAGTAGAAAAGCCGCGTCATTGCGAAAGTTCAGCCTGAAGCAATCCGGAAAACAACCCTTATCTGTTATTGCGCAACCCTTAGTAGCCCAAGAACGCCACACCTATCATGACCTTATTTTCTTGATAAATAATGGAATAATGGAGAAAATGGGGGGGAGTTGAGAATTAAGAATTAAGAATTAAGAATTAAGAATGAAGAATGAAGAGTTGGGAAGGTAGAAGGCGCGAAAGAGGGTGTCTTAGTGGGTAGTTTATAGTTCTTAGTTCTTAGTTTTTTAGTTCTTCGGGGAACTACTAAGAGACGTAGCATGCTACGTCTTTACGATTAGCAATGCCGTATCTGTATAGCTGAAAGCCTTTTTGAACGGAGGTATTCTTGTCTCGTTAGAGACAAAATGATGGTAGAAGACAGGCAAATACCCCTCTCACCGTCCCCGTCAGGGACGGAATGTAAAAAAACATATATATATTGCGTACCTGACGGCACGCTGGGATTGCGGTGGCGTTCAATTCTACCAACATAATGTGCCTGACGGCACATAAGTAGGACGACCTGCCTGTCGGCAGACAGGTGCCCTACGCTGTTGATTTTGCTCTTTCAGAGCAGTTTGATAATCGAAAAATCCATAGGATTTTCATATCAATAGAAACCAAGGGGCTAAATGCCGTTCAACCCCGTACGGGGTTGCATTTGCAGTAGAGACGTGGCATGCCACGTCTCTACAATCGACGACACTTGCATCACTTTTTTTAAAAAACTTTCCAAGTTTTCAAAACTTTGAAAGTTTTAGCTGTCCTCCGAAGAACTAAGAACTATAAACTACCCACTAAAACACCCTCTTTCGCACTTTCGTGCATCAAAACCACCGTGCAAGAGACCGTCTTATATCGGGGTGGGTGTTATTTGCTCTTCCCCTGATTGGCAACCGCATCCATCAATTTCTTGATTTCTTCGGGATCGCCCAGAAAATAATCCTTTACCAAGTTAAGGTCGTCGTCAAACTCGAAGACGTAAGGAACAGCGGTGGGCAAATTCAGGCTGACGATATTTTCGTCCGAAATATTTTTCAAATACTTGATGATGCCTCGCAAACTGTTTCCGTGAGCCGCAACGATGATTTCGTCGTGTTCAACCAAGGACGGATAAATCACCTCCAACCAATAGGGAAGAATGCGTTCTACGGTATCTTTCAAGGCTTCGGTCTGCGGTATGTAGGCTTTGGGCACACCGGCATAACGCGGGTCTTGCGACGCCGAACGTTCGTCGGAGGGGTCGAGCGGAGCAGGCGGAATATCGTAGCTGCGACGCCAGATAAGCACTTGCTCGTCGCCGTATTTGGCTGCGGTTTCGGCTTTGTTCAAGCCTTGCAGCATCCCGTAATGCTTTTCGTTCAGGCGCCACGATTTCTCCACCGGAATCCAGTCCAAATCCATCTGGTCGAGGATGGTATTCAGGGTTTTGTTTGCCCTTTTCAGATACGAAGTATAAGCTTTTTCAAATTTGAAGCCCTCTTTTTTCAATAATTGACCCGCTTTAACGGCTTCTTGTATGCCGTTTTCGGTCAAATCGACATCAGTCCATCCCGTAAAACGGTTTTCCTTGTTCCATGCGCTTTCGCCGTGGCGAATTAAAACTACTTTTTTCATGCGTTATTTATTTTATGATGTGATAGCACTATTGGACGACAAAACTACTCAAAAACATCGAATTTTCCGAATTTTACACCGTCAATTTATCGAAACAGCTCCTTTGATATATAGAGAACCGTTTTCGGCTATTCTTTGTGGGTCATCACATCGAGAACGATTTTGTCGGTTTCGGCCATGCCCTGTTTCCCTATCAAAGCAAGGTTCAGTATGGTTTTGTCCACATCGTCATCTACAATGCCCTCTTGCGAGGTTACCACCTCGTTTTCCATGGCCATCAGCGCAGAAAGAATCGCGGTGGAGGTACCGCTGGCTATTTTCAGGGCGCAACTGGGTTTTGCCCCGTCGCAAATCATGCCGGTGATGTTGGCGATCATGTTTTTGATGGCAAAGGTAATCCGGTTGTAATCGCCCCCCATCAAGTAGGTAATACCGCAACTGGAGCCGGATGCGGCGACTACGCATCCGCAAAGCGCCGACAAGCGCCCCAAATGCTGCTTGATGTAGATGACCGACAAATTGCTCAAAATAAGCGCTCGTATCAAATCCGTTTCGCTGCAGCCCCACTCTTCGGCATAAGTGATAACGGGGAGCGTGGCCGCCACACCCTGATTGCCGCTTCCCGAATTGCTCATGACCGGTATCAGGGCGCCGTCCATACGGGCGTCGCAGGCGACAGCCGTAGCAGAAAGCATGCGGCTGTGCGGATTGTCGCCGAACAAGCTCCGTCCCCTCTCCCCAATCAAACTCTTGCCGACGTTATGCCCGTAATTTTGTTGCCGGGCTTTTTTGGCCGCTTCGCGATTCATTTTTGCCGCGTCAAGAATAAAGCGGAGTTCTTCGACAGGCGTTTCCGTGGCGTACTCAAAAACTTTTCGGAAGGTCAGCTGCACATCAGTCCCTTTATCGCTCGAATCCTGAACCGCTTCATCCAACAAAACGTCCCCGTTTTTTTCGATAAACGAAAACCTTGTGTGACTCCCGCGAATAACGACGACAGCTGTTTGATCTTCGGCAAGGCATTGCGCTTCGATATACAGTTTGTCGGCGATATTCTCTTTCAAGTCGATTTTTATCCGCCGCTCGGCGATGTATCGCTTTCCCGTTTCGACGTCCGCCGGAGTTACATCGCGAAGCGCTTCCAAGCCGTATTCCGATTTTCCGACCAAGGCCCCCAAGGCAATTGCAATGGGAAGTCCCGTCATTCCCGTTCCGGGAATCCCCACGCCCATGGCGTTTTTTAACACATTGGCGCTCAAAAAAACGTCGATTCGTTCGGGCTGGCAGCCCAATATTTCCGTAGCTTTCGCCACGCAAAGCGCCACGGCAACAGGCTCGGTGCACCCTATAGCGGGCGTTATCTCGCTTTGCATCAATTCTTTGATGCTCTTTCTCTCTATAATGCTCAGCATATCCGGTATTTTATGTTTGCAAAGGTAGTGAAAGTCGAGAGCAAAAAACAAATTTATTTGATTTTTTGCCGAGACGCATCCTGCCTTATGTAAAGGTAGTGAAAGTCGAGAGCAAAAAAACAAATTGATGTAAAAAATAACGAACAATTTATTCATCCTGTCCGTTTTATTCAGAAACAATCGTTTGCAGTTTATCGACAACGACGGTTTTTTTACGAGAACTTTATGTCATGACACATAACGAATCACTGCTTCAATACGTTTGGAAACACAAATTGTTCGCTCTCGAAAATTTGTCCACAACCGACGGCATACCCGTTGAGATGATCGATGTCGGGATGCAGAATACCGATGCGGGGCCCGATTTTTTCAACGCCAAAATCAAAATCGGCGATAAATTGTGGGCGGGAAATGTGGAAATACATCTTTCGTCGGCCGATTGGGTAAAACACGGGCACCATCTCAATCCGGCCTACAATTCGGTCATCTTGCACGTTGTGGAACACTTCATATCCGATGTTTTCAACGAAAAAAATCAGCGCGTAACGCAAATGCAAATAACTGTTCCCGAGTCGGTAAGGAGAAATGCCGACGCTCTTTTAAGAAGTCCGAAAGTCATCTCTTGCAGCGATAAGTTGAAAGACATCCCCGCCGCCCCCCTCCGTTTGTGGATCAACTCGTTGGCGATAGAACGGATGGAACGGAAAACCAAGGATATTTTCACCCATTTGCAACGCTACAAAAATTCGTGGAACGAAACGTTTTACGTCCTCCTGTCGCGGAATTTCGGATTCGGATTGAATGCCGACGCCTTTGAACGCTTGGCTTTAAGCTTGCCGTTCAGCTACATACAAAAACATGCCGATAAACGCTATCAGGTGGAAGCCCTGCTTTTCGGACAGGCAGGAATGTTGAACAACAAAACCCTTAGCGACGATTATTTTTTGCTGTTGAAACGCGAATACGAATTTTTGAAGCAAAAATTCTCGCTGAAAAATCTCGACGAGTCTCTGTTTAGATCGCTGCGCGTGCGTCCGGGTGGATTCCCGCAAGTGCGCATCGCCCAATTAGCCGCGCTGCTGCAACATTCGGGACAGTTGCTGTCGTCGGTGTTGGAAATCGATGATTTTGCCAAACTACGGCTGTTTTTTCACGTCAATGCTTCGGAATATTGGCAGACACATTATTCTTTCGGGCATGCGACGCCAAAATCATCAAAATATCCGGGCGATGCCTCTATTGACGCTATTCTGATCAACACCGCAGTCCCGATGCTTTTTGCCTACGGCAAGAAAAACGACGAAGACAAATACTGCGACCGTGCTTTCTATTTTTTGGAATCGCTCAAAGCCGAAAGAAACGCCATAATCACAGCTTTCAAGGATGCGGGAATCCGCGCTAAAAACGCTTTTGAGAGTCAAGCTCTCATCCAGTTGAAAAAAGAGTATTGCGACAAGAGAAAATGCCTCTATTGCCAGATAGGACACCGTTTGTTAAAACAGACCGCACCCTGAATTTGAGGAAAGAAAAAGATCATTAGCTCCGCCATTTTGCTAAACATTCCAAATTTCGAAAATTTGAAATGTATGTGTGAGCGCCCGAGTCAAACCTGTTAGGTTTTTAAACCTAACAGGTTTAATAACAGAAAAATAAGGGTGATCGGTGGTGTATGGCCTTGGGCTACTATGGGCGCCTTTTGACAGATAAGGGCTTCTTGGCCGCAGGCCATCCATATCAATAGAAAGCAAGCGTATAAATGCCGTTCAACCCCGTACGGGGTTGCATTTGCAGTAGAGACGTGGCATGCCACGTCTCTACAATCGACGACACTTGCATCACTTTTTTTAAAAAAACTTTCCAAGTTTTCAAAACTTTGAAAGTTTTAGCTGCCCCCAAGAACTATAAACTATAAACTACCAACTAAAACACCCTCTTTCGCTCCTTCTACCTTCCCAACTCTTAATTCTCAATTCTCAACTCCCCCCC
>JAISUH010000052.1 GCA_031272205.1 Dysgonamonadaceae bacterium
GCCGTGAGATAAATCTGAGCCGATTTGGAAAGCGTGTCGATCATATCGAATGCTTCCATAACATCATAACTGACCGAAAGAACTCCGTGTTTTTCCCACATTACAACATCGTAAGTTTCTAATTGTTTGATAGTTGCGTCTGCTAAATCCGACGATCCGGGCAGTTGGTACGGGATAATTCCCAGTCCGCGTGGACAAAAAGCCCTTGTTTCCGGAATCATACTCCACAAAAGGATGCTGAGTACATCTTTTTTCAAGAATGGCGCGTGATGCGACATTGCGATGAGGTCGATAGGGTGTGTATGTACAACTGCTTTATAATCAGAGCCTTTGCCAATCATCCAATTGTGAATCGACAAATGGGAAATCAGTTCCGATGTGGGTTTAACCGGCTTATCGGCGACTATTTCGTAAAAACTGCAATCGTCGGTTATCCGCACTAACGATCCGTTATCCATCGGAAGCCGCGCCAAATCGCGCATTCGCTTGTTTGTTCCCTTGCAGAAAAACCATTTATCTTTCAGAAAAGGTAAGGCTCTGCCAATAGGGATTTTTTCGCTAATTGCCTTTCTTGAGCGGATTTCATCGTCGATTGCATCAGTTACATTGACAGTGATATTGCCTCCGTTGCGTTCCGCCCAGCCTTTTTGCCAGAGATAGCCCGCCACCTCGGCTACTTCCCAAATTTTTTCCGCCAATTGCGGATTTGTTTCTAATATTGATTTCATATTTAGTCCGTTAAACTTCCATATCTCTCTTCAGTAATCTGTTGAAGCGTTTTTCCCTGTGTTTTTGGCGCCCAGATTGTGCCTACTATCAGTGCAAACAGCAGCAAACCGATCATTATGCAGCCCGCGAGGAAAAATCCTTCGCCCTGTTTGCCGTAAATTCCGGTAAAAACCAAGCCCCAAATGGCAGCGCCTCCGCGCACGATGAAAAACATAATACCTTGCGCAGCAGCGCGATATTTAGCGGGAAAGAGTTCCGACGCCCAAAGAGCGTAAAATGCCTGTACTCCAAGTCCTGCATGAACGCCCCAAAGTATGGTAAATGTCCATAATGCCGACAGGTTTTTAATGCCTACAAAAACGAGAATTACCCACGCTACTACGCCGATTGTACAGCCTGTAAAATAGAGCAATCGTTGATTCACTTTGTCAACAAGCATAGCAAAACCGAAATATGTAACTACCACTATTACAAGCCATTGTATTGCAGGGAGCATATTTGCCTGAGCATTCGACAGTCCGCCTGCCGTTTCAAAAATATGCGGCTGGAAGAATCCCATAACTCCCGCAACAAAATTCCAAGTTATATAAATACCTGCAAGATAGACGATTGTGCGCACATTCACTTTGTTCGTGAAAAGCGAGCCGAAAGATGAAAAAATTCCGGGTTGTTTGACTTTTACCTGCGATGTTTTGGCATCTTCCCAGTCTTTCGATTCATTCAATCGGCGCTGCAACATCCAGGCGATAAATGCCACGATAAACAAACTTGCGAAGATGATGCGGCTGCTGAATACTTTGACCGATTCTGCGCTTCCTCCCGCTCCCTGAACGACTTCCGCAACTTTTTGAACCCATGGGAAGAAAATTCCGGCGCTTTCTCCGTTATTTCCGCCCGGGGCGAGTAACATTCCGAGAATCAGGATTATAGCAGGGCCTACTCCCCAAGCGAACTGCGAAATTCCAATATTTCTGCCGCGATTGCCAACTTCCGAACTTTCGGAAATGTAGGTCCACGAGGCGGGAACTCCTGCTCCGACCGAGATTCCGGTAATGAGAAATCCGAGCAGCAGCATCGGAAAACTTACCGAAAGCATAATGATTGCCACGCCGGTCATATAGACGAGCATATTGTATGTATAGATGGTTTTCCGACCGTATTTATCAGCCAAAAATCCTCCGATAATCGCTCCTAAAGCGGCGCCGAAACAGTTGGCGCTGATTGCGTTGAGCCAACCGAGGTTGCTTTCGGAAAGACCAAGATAATTTTGCCAGAGCGTCAATCCGCTTGCGCCCGCAACAATAGAGCCGGCGTCGAGATAGTTGGTCAGCGACACTGCAATTGTGCTTTTCAAACTGCTTTTTGTATTATTCATAATAATTTTTTGAATTTATCGTAAAGATGTTACTTTTTTCTCGTATTGCTGTATTTCGCCGATGTATTCTTCGCCCACGGCAATGTTGTTTTTCAAGCAAAAATAGTCCCAAACAGCGTTCCAAGGCAGAGATTTTGCTTCTTCGAGAAGTGCAAGTCGTTCAAAATTCTGATCTTTTTCTTCATAATCGCGAAGTTGCTCAATGGGTTCAAGAAGCGCCTGCAAAAAAGCCTTTTGAGTTGCCCTGATGCCGATCACATAAGCGCCCATGCGGTTTATCGAAGCATCGAAATAATCAAGCCCGATATGTACGCGATCGAGAGCGTCGGCGCGGACAATTTCTTTTGCCAAATCGAGGGTATCATCGTTGAGAATAGTTACGTGATCGCTGTCCCAACGCACAGGACGGCTCACGTGCAGCATAATTTCAGGCGTAAAGAGTAAAAGCGACGGAATTTTATCGGCAATGCTTTCGGTAAGGTGAAAATGTCCGGTATCGAGGGTAACAATCTTCTGTTTTTTCGCCCCGTAACCGAGATAGAAATCATAGGAGCCGACGGTATAACTCTCCAGCCCGATGCCGAAAAGTTTTGCTTCGATGCAATCTTTCATATTTTTGTATTCTGTCGCGAATATTTCGTCAAGCGATTTTTCAAGAATTTGGCGGTATTTGAAACGATTGACGGTAAGATCTTTCGAGCCGTCATGAATCCAGAGATTCATAATACAAGGATCGTTCTGAAATTTACCCATTTCTTCCGAAATCAGGCGGCAACGCTTGGTATGCTCGATCCAGAAATTGCGTATTTCGCTGTCGGGATTCGCCAAAGTAAGGTTGCCGCTTTTGGGATGGCCAAAAGAGGTTGAGTTGAAATCGAGTTTCAAACCTTTCTCTTTTGCCCAATCCATCCACGTTTTGAAGTGGGCAGGCTCAACTTCGTCGCGATCAACGATTTTGTCGCCGAAATCGCCATAAATTGCGTGGAGATTGAGGCGATGTTTACCGCCTACGAGCGTCAGCACTTTTTCGATATCCTGCTTGATTTCTGCTATATTTCGGGCCTTGCCCGGATAGTTTCCTGTTGCCTGTATTCCGCCGCCGCCAAGGTTTCCGAGATTCTCAAAGCCGGAAACATCGTCGGCTTGCCAGCAATGAATGGAAATGGAAATTTTTTGCAGCCGTTCGAGAGCCTTATCAACATTTACGCCAACCGCGGCATAGCGTTCTTTTGCAATTTCAAGGGCTTTTAATAATGATTGTTCTGTCATGATTTTATAATTTATAAGTTATTAATTTTCAGGATAATATGTTTTAAGTTGAACCGAATTGCGGATTATATCCCGCATTTCCTGCAACGATCCTACAATCCCAAGACCTTTAGCCTGAATCAAAGCATTGCCGATTGCAGTGGCTTCGGAAGGCCCTGCGATGACCGGAATACCGATTGCATTGGCTGTAAACCTGTTCAGCAAGTCGTTTTGCGAGCCGCCTCCGATGACGTGCAGCCGTTCGATAGGGTAGGGCGCAAAACTTTGCAGATTTTTCAATGTCTGTTTGTATTTTTCCGCAAGGCTGTCGAAAATGCAGCGGATTATTTGTGCGTCGGTTTCAGGTACGGATTGCGCGTTGTCCCTGCAATAATCGGCAATTGCCTTTGTCATACTTTCAGGATTTGCAAAAGCGGAGTGGTCGGGATCGATAATAAATTTTCCACCTTCGACAGATTCCGCCATTCGGGTAATTTCTTCGTAGGAATATTTTTTTCCTGCAGTTTCCCATTCTTTACGACACTGCTCCAATAGCCACATTCCGGTAATATTTTTCAAAAAACGGATTGTTCCGTCGATTCCGCCCTCGTTGGTATAGTTGAGCCGGTAACTTTCCTCCGTAATTATCGGTTCGTGCAGTTCGATTCCCATCAACGACCATGTTCCGGAACTGAGGTAGGCGAATCGTTCATTTTCAGCGGGAACTGCGGCGACTGCCGATGCGGTGTCGTGTCCGGCGACTGCAATTACCGGAATTTTTCCCAGCCCACATTCGCGGGCAAGCGCATCGGTCAGATAACCAACTGTATGTCCGGGATTTACAAGCGGAAACATAAGTGAATCGGAAAGCGACATTGCATCGAAAAGTTTTTTCTCGAAGTTTCGAGTTTTTGGGTTGAGAAGTTGGGATGTTGAAGCAATGGTATATTCGCAAACTACCTGATTGGTAAGCACATACGACAAAGCATCCGGCATAAACAGTATTTTTTCTGCATTTTTCAGCGCCGTAAAATTCTCTTTTTTAGCGGCATATAGTTGAAAAATACTGTTGAAATCCATTATCTGGATTCCGGTAATATTATAGACCTCTTTTCGGGATAAAAGTTTAAAATATTCATTTGCGATACCTGAGGTGTAAGGATCTCTGTATGAGCGCGGTTGTGATAGAATATCTCCATTTTTGTCTATATAAACAAAATCAACTCCCCAAGTATCGATACCTATTGACGATATTTCCAAGCCCTCTGTTGATACGGCTTTCAGACCATTTTTCAGTTCTTCGCAGAGAGCGAACAAATCCCAGTAATATTTATCGAAAACGCGGATAATTTTATTTGGGAAACGGGTAAGTTCACGGAGCGAAAGTTTTCCGTCTTGGAGTGTTGCAAGTATGCTGCGCCCGCTTGTAGCGCCCAAATCGAATGCGAGAAAGTTATGTGGTTTCAT
>JAISUH010000056.1 GCA_031272205.1 Dysgonamonadaceae bacterium
GCTAAAATATCGGCAGAAAAACTTCCAACATTTGCTTCGGTCTTCAAAACCTGCATTTCGATGCCAATTTCGTCAGACAGAAGTTGTATATTTTCTTCTTCGGATAGCCATTTGGTAAAGTCGTATTCTTCGTGTTTCCAAATGTCGCGTAATTCGATTTTTTCTATTTTTCCCAGCACAATCATATATTTTGAATGTTATGTCGTCATTATCCTTTGGCGTGTCTTATATTTCAATCTCCAAATTCTCAATCTCGACTGCGATCTGTTTCAGGAAGCGGGTGGCTTCGCCGCCGTCGAGGGCGCGGTGGTCGTAGGTGAGGCTCAATCCGATGTAGGGCACAAAGCCATATATTCCGTCGCCCAGATCTTTCGGGCGCGGCACGATCGTGTTCACGCCGAGAATAGCCGATTGAGGCAGATTGATCACCGGCGTAAAAACCTCCACGCCATAGTTTCCGAGGTTGGAAACCGTGAACGATGCGGCTTCCGCCGAAAGCAATTCGGGGTTGATGCTTCCTTTGCGGCACTGCTCGGCAATGGATTTGAGTTGCGAAGCCAACCCTTGAATGGTCAAATCGTCGGCATTGCGCACAACAGGTACCATCAGTCCTCGGTCGGTATCTACTGCCAAGCCGAGGTGTACTTTGTTGAACAAGCGCATCGAATCACCCAAGAAATGCGAATTTACATTGGGGAACTTCTTCAATGCTTTAATCACGGCGAAGCACACAAAGTCGTTGATCGTGAGATTGACCGTTGTTTTACCGCTCTCGAAAGCTTTTTTTGCTTCCTTGCGCAGCGCCTGAATGCGACGGGCATCGGCGCCAAGGTGATGGGTGAGCTGTGCCGAATTTTGCAGCGAAGCGTGCATCGATTTGGCAATAATCTTACGCATATTCGAGAGTTTTTTATCCTCGTAATCAGTGCCGTAAACACTGTTAGGCACAGCCTGCAAGTCGGCAGATTTTATTGCTCCGGCCAAACCGGTGCCTTCGGTAGCGTTCAATCCTTCTTCGGTTGCGATTTTCTTTGCCAACGGCGTAAGTTTCGGACGGTTTTCCAAAGCCGACTGTACATCCCTTTCGATGACACGTCCCCTCGGACCGGTACCTGCCAATGAAGCAGTATCCAAGGCTTCATTGGCCGCAAGATTTTTGGCGCGGGGAGAAACGGCTTGCGTTCCGGACGAAGATACTTGAACAACCGCTGGTTGCACCGCAACAACGACGTTTTGAGAAACCGGTTTTTCGGGTTCGTCCTGTGGTTTCGGCGCTTCGGGAATGCTTTTCTTTTCGTTGGCTCCAAGCAGATTCGAGTAATCCTCTCCGGGATTGCCGACGATCATTACATTTTCCAATACGGGCACCTCGTCGCCCTCTTTATAAAAACACTCTAATACGACTCCGTCTTCGGGAGCGACTTCTTCAAACGAAGCCTTATCGGTTTCGTAAGAAAACAAGACATCTCCTTTTTTCACGGCATCTCCTTTTTTCTTATTGATTTCGGCGATGATGCAACTCTCAACCGATTGCCCCAATTTGGGCATGATTATTAAAACGGCCATTCAGTATTTGATTTATAATGTTTATATGACAAATTAATTAGATTTCAAGTTGATTTGCGTAGCGCTGAACTACCACGAAACAAAGATAGACACAACAAACAATATTGCCAAAAAATATTCGAATCTTTATCGGATTTGGGGTAAGACAAGAATGTATTTTCACAATATCGATTGTTTTCAGACGATGCAAATTTAAGGCTTTAAATCGTTACAAATGTTGTGCTAATTGATTTTTCGACTGTGGATTTTGACAGGAAAACCGATAAAATACGGCTGCAATAAACAGGGACTGTTAAGTATATCCTCCGCAATATTTACCGGATGCAAAAAGAGCCTTCATGTTATTTTATCAAAAAATATAGTTTTAAAATCATTTTAAAAGTAAATATATTTGTATTTGAGTATTATATTTGTGGTCTGTAAATCAAATCTATTTTAAATACATAATTTAACCGTATCATGAGTAATGAAATTTCAACCTCTTTTTTAGCCATTGATTTAGGCGCTACCAGTGGAAGAGCAATCTTAGGGACTATACATAATGATTGCCTGAAATTAGAAGAAATCAACCGTTTCCCTAACCCAATTATCGAAATAAAAAACCGTCTTTATTGGGATTTGTTTCATTTATACAATGAAATCCTGCTTTCGTTGAAAAAAGTCAATACGATGGGCGTGGACATCAAATCCATCGGGATTGACACGTGGGGAGTAGATTTCGTCTGCTTCGGGAAAGACGGCGAACCGCTGCGGATGCCTTACAGCTACCGCGATTCGCACACGGTGAACGCGCCCGAAAAATTCTTCAAAATCATACCCAAAGAAACCGTTTATAAAAGAACGGGAATCCAGATTATGAATTTCAATTCGCTGTTTCAGTTTGCTACACAGAAAGAAGAAAACAGCGAAATATTCGACTTGACCGATAAGATTTTGTTCATGCCCGACGCGCTGTCGTATTTGCTAACCGGAGAAATGGTTACGGAATACACCATCGCATCCACATCGCAAGCGATCGATCCCTACGAAAAGAAATTCGACGCCACCCTGTTAAAAACCGTCGGCCTGACCGAAAAACATTTTGCTCCGATTGTTTTTTCGGGTACACAAATCGGCACGCTCACCGGAAGCGTTCAATGCATCAGCGGCTTGGGCAAAGTGCCTGTTATTGCCGTTGCCGGCCACGATACCGCATCGGCCGTACTCGCAACTCCGGCCGAAAATTCACATTTCGCCTATCTCAGTTCCGGTACGTGGTCGCTCTTAGGCGTTGAATCGAACAAACCGGTCATCAACGACGAAACCTACAAGCTGAACTACACCAACGAAGGCGGTGCGGACGGCTCAATCCGTCTGCTGAAAAACATCTGCGGCATGTGGCTCATTGAGCGTTGCCGCGTGGAATGGGAAAAAGACCGCCCCATCACTTACGGAGAAATTGTCTATGACGCCGAAGTATCGGAACCTTTCCGCAGTTTCATCAATCCCGATTCCCCCTGTTTTGCCAGCCCCGAATCCATGACGAACGCCATACAGGATTACTGCCGCAAAACCAACCAGCCTGTCCCCGAAACCATCGGACAATTTGCCCGTTGCATATACGAAAGCCTCGCATTCCGCTATTGTCAGGCGTTAGAAAACTTGCAAAAGCTGACTGATTTTCCGATAGAAGTGCTGCACATCATCGGCGGAGGGTCGCAAAACAAACTGCTGAACGCATATACGGCAAATGCCATCGGAAAGCGCGTTATCGCAGGCCCTTCGGAAGCTACGGCCATGGGAAATATCCTTGTGCAAGCACAAACATACGGCCTTGTGAAAGACAAACAAGGCATGAGGAATATCGTAAGAAACTCGGTCGATCTCAGCACGTTTGAGCCGCAAGATCCCGAAGTATGGCGGGCGCATTACGCCGATTACCTCAAAGCTTTCGCTAATATTTGAACCGGATAAACGGATGACAAACAATCCATTATACCGATGAATATTCACATACTTAATTATAATTATTTGAACCATTATGACAGAAAAACAGATTAATCAATCGTACGAGGCTGCAAAAGAGCAATACGCAGCCTACGGTGTGGACACCGAAAAAGCAATCGCCAAGTTAGGCGCCATCCCATTATCGTTGCACTGCTGGCAGACCGACGACGTATCGGGCTTCGAGAGCAAAGGCGCTTTGTCGGGCGGCATACAGGTTACGGGTAACTACCCCGGCGCCGCTCGCACTATCGAAGAGGTACGCGCCGACATCCTCAAAGCCGCTTCTCTCATCCCCGGCTCGCACCGCCTGAGCCTACACGAGATTTACGGCGACTTCGGAGGCAAGTTCGTTGACCGCGACCAGGTAGAACCCAAACACTTCCAAAGCTGGATGCAGTGGGCGAAAGAGAACGGGCTGAAGCTCGACTTCAACAGCACCTCGTTCTCTCACCCCAAGAGCGGCAACCTCACCCTCGCCAACCCCGATAAAGGCATTCGCGACTTCTGGATTGAACACACCAAACGCTGCCGCAAAGTGAGCGAAGAAATGGGAAAGTATCAAGGAGACCCCTGTATCATGAACCTCTGGATACACGACGGAAGCAAGGAAGTACCGGCTAATCGCCTTAAATACAGGCAAATACTCGAACAGTCGCTCGACGAAATTTTCGCTACCGATTATAAGAACATGAAAGACTGTATCGAGGCTAAACTATTCGGTATCGGGCTTGAGAGCTACACGGTCGGCTCGTACGACTTCTATCTCGGCTACGGCGCCAAGAAAGGCAAAATCGTTACCTTAGACACCGGTCATTTTCACCTCACAGAGAGCATCGCCGACAAGATTTCGTGCCTGCTGCTCTTCACTCCCGAAATAATGCTGCACGTCAGCCGTCCGATACGCTGGGACAGCGACCACGTAGTCATCATCAACGACGACCTGCTCGACCTCACCCGCGAAATCATCCGCTGCGACGCGCTGAGCAAGATACATATCGGTCTTGATTATTTCGACGCAACGATCAATCGCATAGGAGCTTACGTTATCGGCGCACGTTCTACGCAGAAAGCCCTCCTCATGGCGCTGCTCGAACCGCAGGATAAACTGCAGCAGTACGAGGCTAAAGAGCAGCTTTTCCAGCGCTTAGCCCTTCAGGAAGAACTCAAAACGATGCCTTGGAGCGCCGTTTGGAACTATTTCTGCCTCAAGAACAACGTACCCGCCGGCGACGCCTATATCGCTGATATTGAGAAGTATGAACAGTCCGTTACCATTAAAAGGAAATAATCCATGAACACCTTGATAGGACTCATCATAATAGCGATAGGAAGTTTCGGACAATCAAGTTCATACGTTCCTATCAACAAGGTCAAGGACTGGTCGTGGGAGAGTTTCTGGCTGACGCAGGGCATCTTCGCATGGCTTGTGTTCCCGCTGCTTGGCGCACTGCTTGCTGTTCCGGCAGGCAGCAGCCTAGGCGAGATACTGTCTGTTGACAGCGGCGCCGCCCTCAAAGCGATGTTCTTCGGCGTCCTGTGGGGCGTGGGCGGACTGACCTTCGGACTTAGCATGCGCTATCTCGGCGTCGCCCTCGGACAGTCCATAGCGCTCGGCACCTGCTCGGCTTTCGGAACTATCATTCCCGCCATCATGCAAGGCACAGACCTCTTTCACGGTAAGGGACTTATCCTCCTCGTCGGCGTTTGTATCTGCATCGCCGGTATCGCCATAATAGGCTACGCCGGTGCGCTACGCTCGCGTAACATGAGCGAGGAGGAACGCAAAAAGGCGATTAAAGACTTCGCACTGACAAAGGGACTGCTCGTAGCGCTGCTTGCCGGCGTGATGAGCGCCTGCTTCGCGCTCGGACTGCAAGCCGGCGAACCCTTAGTCATCTCCGGCGCCAACGAACTCTTCAAGACCCTTCCCGCCACGCTGATGGTAACGCTCGGCGGCTTCATCACAAACGCCTCCTACTGCCTCTTCCAAAACGCCCGCAACAAGACGTTTGGCGACTATGGCAAAAGCGGCGTTTTAGTCAACAACCTGCTGTTCTGCGCCTTAGCCGGTCTGCTCTGGTACTCCCAGTTCTTCGGCTTCGGTATGGGCAAGAGCTTCCTCGAACCCGGCAGCGTGATGATGGCTTTCTCGTGGTGCATCCTGATGTCGCTCAACGTTACGTTCAGCAACGTCTGGGGCATCATCCTCAAAGAATGGAAAGGCGTAACCAAGACCACGATATTCGTCCTGCTCTTGGGTCTCGCCGTCCTGATATTCTCGGTGTTCTTTCCGAACCTGTTCTAACTGAATTTTCATAGAACGAATGATATTAAATAGTTTATTTTATCACACAATGCGGTCAGGCTCACCCCTGCCGCATTGTGTGTATAAATGAACTGACAGACAGTCTCTAAGGTGGTTTCGGTTACAAAAAAATGTAAAGTTATGAAATACAACGATTTTGGCATAGATTTTAAATACCTGTTAGTTACCGAAAAAGATAAGAATTTTGGTCTGACGGTAAACACAGTAGGATTTCAACCCATTGCATCCAATGCACTGTATCCGTCTGTAGATCACCCCAAAAGTTATTATTTCAATCCGGACAAAGGACGAATTCTGTCGGAATATCAGATTGTATATATCAGCAAAGGCAGCGGATTTTTTTCTTCGGAACACACCAAACAAACAGAGGTCAAAAAAGGACAGGCTTTCATTTTATTTCCGGGTCAATGGCACACCTACAAACCGTTGAAAGAAACCGGATGGAACGAATATTATATTGGTTTTGAAGGAATTATAGCAGACCAACTGTTTGAAAACAAATTCATCTCCCACAGAAATCAAATCTTAAACGTGGGTGTCAACGAAGATCTCGTCAATCTTTTCTCTACGGCAATTCGAGTGGCAAAAGAAGACAAAACGGCTTCACAGCAATATCTGGGAGGGATTGTTTTTCATATTTTGGGGCTTATTTTATATCAGTCGCAAAACATGAATTTTGAGTCGCGTGCATCGGCTCAAATCATCGAACAGGCGAAGATTATCATGATTGAAAATATCAATAAAAATATTGATATTAAGGAGATTGCCGAAAATTTAAGTACCAGTTATTCCTGGTTCCGAAAAGTTTTTAAGGAATACACAGGATATGCACCCGCACAATATTTTCAGGAATTGAAACTGCGTAAAGCGAAAGAATTATTGGCGGAAACAAACCTAAGTATCAAAGAAATAGCCTACAAACTCAATTTCTGTTCGTATGAATATTTCCTTGCTTTCTTTAAGAAAAGAGTGGGCATGACGCCTTTGGAGTACCGAAATATGGGCATTGTTAAATGAAACGATGAAAAAAAGCAACGACTATGGATAAACGCATATTTCTTTGTCTCACCGTCTATTTTGCAATCGCTTTTTATACTCATGCACAAAAAGAACTTCGTGTATCAAACCTGTCGGTCAATCTTTTGAAAAATACGGGACACGTTTTTCTTAACGGGTACCCGTCCATCACCCCCTTAAATGAAGCGACGTACAGAAAAGAGGCCTATCAGTTCGCAAAAATAAGTTCTCAAAAACCTTTTTTCGGCTGGATTATCGAATCGGAGAAGAACAATGTTCGCCAAAAAGCCTACCGGATAATCGTTTCCACAAATAAAGACAGCCTGCTCCAAAAGAGCCGGGGCGATATGTGGGATTCCGGCATCGTGGAAAGCACACAATCAATCAACGTGCCTTACGGCGGCGCAAATCTTTCACCAAAAGAGCTGTACTTTTGGCAAGTAACGGTCTGGGATGACGACGGAAACGAATCATCGCCCTCCGAGATCGGAATGTTCATGACGAACGAAACCTTGGAAGAATACTCCACCGACAGACATCCCACGCAAAAGAAAGACGAGAAAGCCGTTAAAACGAACAACCTGAGCCCCAACCATTATCTTTTGGATTTTGCCCGCGACGCATTTGGTCGGTTGAGAGCCAACTTGTTTTCCGAAAACGGGACAGATACACTTACCGTTCATCTTGGCGAGGCGCTCGAAAACGGAAAAATAAACCGTTATCCCGGCGGCACGATTCGTTATTCGAAATACCGTTTTGTGCCGCAAAAAGGATGGAATACCTACATCGTGGACATCCGTCCCGATCAACGGAATACAACGCCGCCCCAAGCCCTATTGATGCCGGACTACATAGGAGAGGTAACGCCTTTCAGGTACTGTGAGATAGAAAATTACAGGCACAAATTAAGCGATGGCGATATCGTTCGCGAAACGGCATTTTATCCCTTCAACGAAACAGACTCTTATTTCCACAGTTCCGATAGCGTTTTAAATCAGGTTTGGGAGCTTTGCAAATATTCCGTCAAAGCCACATCCTTCGCCGGATTGTATGTCGATGGCGACAGGGAGCGCATCCCTTATGAGGCCGATGCACTCATCAATCAACTTTCTCATTATTGTACGGCGCGGGAATACAACATTGCACGAGCTACTTACGAATACCTCATAAAACATCCGACCTGGCCTACCGAATGGATTTTGCAAACGCCCATCATGGCTTGGTTCGATTATCTTTATACGGGAAATCAAGCTTCTTTTTCGCATCATTACGACGACCTCAAAGCAAAAACCTTAATTGCGATTGCGGATGAAAACGGATTTATCAGCACTCAAACCGGGAAAGTAACGCCCGAAGTACTTCAATCGATTCATTTCGGCGGGACATTAAAAGACATTGTGGATTGGCCGCAAAGCGGAATATTAGGATTGGAAAAACATGAAGCGGGGGAAACCGACGGTTTTGTTTTTACCGACATCAATACAGTGGTCAATGCTTTTCATTACCGCGCCCTGACTATTATGCAGGCCTTTGCCGAACAACTCGACAAGAAAACCGACGCCGAATTATTCAAATCACAGGCCCAAAAACTCAAAAAATCGTTCAATCGATACCTTTTCGATAAGAAACGCGGGGTTTATGTGGATGGCATCGGCACCGACCATGCATCGCTGCACGCCAACATGTTTGCATTGGCCTTCGGGCTGGTTCCCCCAAAAAACGCCGGATCCGTTTTGAAATTCATCGAGTCGCGCAAAATGGCCTGCAGCGTTTACGGAGCTCAGTTCCTGATGGATGCACTGTACGATGGCGGAGACGAAAATTACGGCTTGCAGCTCCTGTCCTCTACCGACGAACGCAGCTGGTACAACATGATCCGGCAAGGCTCTACAATCAGCATGGAAGCATGGGACAACAAATACAAACCCAATCAGGACTGGAATCACGCTTGGGGCGCCGTTCCCGCAAACGCCATACCGAGAAAACTGATGGGTATTGAACCTTATTGTCCCGGATTCGAAAAAATCAGCATCAAACCGCAACCGGGCTCCTTAAAATACGCCGAAATGAAACATCCGACCATCAGGGGCGATGTATTTGTGAAATTTGAGAACGAACAAGGGCGTAGCTTCCAATTGGAAATCCAAATTCCGGCAAACACAAGCGCTATTGTCTTTCTGCCTTTTTACGGTAAAAAACAAAACGTTGAGATGAACGGGAATCCCGTTACATACAAAAGGGATGGGAAATTTGCAATAATAGACAATATCGGCTCGGGAAAATGGATTTTTACGGTCAAAAAATAATTATAAAAACAATTTAATTATATGAAAAAAAATCTCTTTGTTTATCTTTTCTTTCTGTCCCTCTTTTCAGGGAATACGTATGCGCAAAAAAATGTTCTTCACGACAATTTCAAGGATAATTTGGAAAAAGACGATATCACGCGCAGTTATGTAACTCCGGTCAAAATTATTTGGTTATCGGATAACGAAAACAGGCAGGTGAAAAACCCGAAAGTCCTTCTGACGAAATTCGACGGACAGCTCTCCACGAGTGGAGCGGGGATGTGCGTCCTGAAATCGGACAATGAGAAAGAGGCATCCGTTTTGCTCGATTTCGGCAAAGAACTCTATGGCGGAGTGCAGATCGCCGCGGCCATAAGAGGCGAAAAGAAACCGATAAAAATCCGCGTGCGCATGGGCGAATCCGTTTCCGAAGCAATGAGCAACTACGGGGAAGGCGTTCCGGGAATGAATTCCGCCACAAACGACCATTCGCTTCGCGATTTCACCTTAGAACTGCCTTGGCTGGGAACAGTCGAGATCGGGAACTCCGGCTTTCGGTTTGTCCGTATCGACCTGCTCGATAAAGACATAGAACTGCCCATCCGTTCGGTCAGAGCCATTGCCCGATACCGGGATATTCCCTACATCGGATCCTTCCATTCAAGCGATGATCGGCTCAATAAAATCTGGGAGACAGGCGCCTACACCGTTCATCTGAACATGCAGGAATACCTGTGGGACGGCATTAAACGCGACCGCCTCGTGTGGCTCGGCGATTTGCATCCCGAAGTAATGACCGTAAATACCGTTTTCGGCTACAACGAAGTGATACCCAAAAGCCTCGATTTTGCACGCGATATAACGCCATTGCCCAATTATATGAACGGAATGCCGACCTACTCGCTGTGGTGGATCATCATTCACCGCGATTGGTACAAGTACCAGGGGAACCTTGAGTATCTCAAGCAGCAACAGGAATATTTGTCGGGTTTATTGCGCTATTTGTTTACAAAAATTGACGAGGATGGCAACGAGCATATCGGCAGCCGCTTCCTCGACTGGCCTGCAAGCCCCAACGAACAGGGACTTATCTCCGGTGTGAAAGCGCTAATGGTGTTGGCGCTCGAAGCGGGCGGCGAGATGTGCCATATTTTGGGCGACAATGAATTATCGGCAGAATGCGCTTCAAAAGTCGAACTGATGAAAAAAACAGTTCCGGCGCACAACGGCCTCAAACAGGCTGCCGCACTGCTTGCCATGGCAAACATGATGCCTGCCAAACAGGCAAACGACGAAGTAATAGCGGTTGGTGGCGCAAAAAATTTCTCCACCTTCTACGGCTATTACATGCTTCAGGCACAGGCGCTTGCAGGCGATTACGAAGGCGCTATCGAAAACATAAAAACCTATTGGGGCGGAATGCTCGACCTGGGCGCCACCACGTTTTGGGAAGATTTTAACCTCGACTGGATGGAAAATGCGGCGCGCATCGACGAGCTTGTACCCGAAGGTAAGGTGGACGTGCACGCAAAATACGGCGATTATTGCTACGTTGGGTTGCGCCACAGCTTTTGCCACGGCTGGGCTTCGGGGCCTACATCGTGGCTCACGCAGCATGTGCTGGGCGTGAATGTGCTTGAGCCGGGATGCAAAACCGTACAGATTCGCCCGAATCTCGGCAACTTGGAGTTTGCCGAAGGCACCTTCCCTACCCCATTCGGAGAAATATACGTCAAACACAGCAAACAAGCCAATGGAAAAATCCAAAGCGTAATTAAAGCTCCTAAGGAGGTGAAAATTAAGCGCTAACATCGAGTTATTGCGCTCCCTGTTTGATCAATAGAAAAAAACACCATACAACCGTAGAGACGTGGTAGTCATTGAGCGAAGTCGAAATGTGTACTGCGTCTCTACAACAGTAAATTTAAAATAATCCCCAAATATTCTTCTCTATAACGATAAAAAAACGTATATTTGCAGGCTAAAAAAACAAAAGGTTAAAGAAATTGACCTTTTTTCATGCGGTTTATTCATTCATAAAAAACACGCCTGATTAGCAGTAAAAACAATAAAAATCAAATAATTAAACCATAAATAAGTAAAGTAAAATCGAAATGCAAAACAAAGGATTTATCAGAGTTTTCAGTATTTTACTCACGCTCATCTGTATCTTTTACCTCTCCTTCACGCTGGTAGGGGTTCAGTACGACAACAAAGCGGATAAATACGCCAATGGAAACTTAGCGCTAAAAAATCAGTACTTAGATTCACTCTCTTCCGAGAAAGTATATCTGGGGTACACCTTAAAACAAGTTCGTGAAAAAGAAATCGGTTTAGGCCTTGACCTGAAAGGCGGGATGAACGTGGTTTTGGAAGTGGATGCGGCACAAGTGCTGCGGGCTCTTGCCAATACCGACGACCCTCAGTTCAACGAAGCCCTCGGCGAAAGCATCAAGCAAAACCGCAAAGGCAGTTCGGCCGATTTTATCACGTTGTTTAAACAAAATTACGACAAAATAAATCCCAACGGCAAATTAGCCAATATTTTCAGTATTACGATGAGCGACCGTGTGTCGCCTACGGCTTCTAACGACGACGTAATCACCGTATTACGGAAAGAAGTGGTCAGCGCCGCCGACAACTCGTTCAACGTGTTGCGCACACGTATCGACCGTTTCGGAGTTGTATCGCCCAACATCCAAAAACTCGATCAGGCTGAACGCATCCTCATCGAACTGCCGGGCATCACCGAACCCGACCGTGTGCGTAATCTGTTACAAGGTAGCGCAAACCTCGAATTTTGGAAAACCTATAACGTCAATGAACTGAGCTCGTTCATCAACGAATTGAACACCAAATCGGCCGAATTGGCTATGACCACAAACGCGGCACAAACAGCGCCCGCCGATTCTTCGGCCATCGCTGCCGTTGATTCGTTAGGCAACGCCCTGCCCACAGCAACAAAAGACGAAAACAAAACAGTCATCACCAAAAGCTTCATGCAATACTTTGCATCGGGAGGAGGAGGTTCAATAGTGGGTACCGTTTCGAAAAACGACACGGCAAGCGTAAACTACCTGCTGAACAAATACAAAGACCTGTTCCCTTCGGACGTCCGTTTCAAATGGGGCTTCAAACCGGTGGACGCCAAAGAAATTTATTTCAATCTTTTCGCCTTGAAAGGCGACGGCTCAAAACGTGGTCCGGCTCTTGACGGCGACGTGGTAACCAGCGCACGCGCCGACCAAAGCCAGCAAGGCGGATGGGAAGTGAGCATGAGCATGAACTCATCGGGTGCAAGCCGTTGGGCAACCATCACGGGAGCCGAAGTAGGGAAATCAATCGCTATCGTCCTCGACGGATACGTGTATTCCGCACCAAACGTGAATAACCGCATCGATGGCGGACGCTCGTCCATCACCGGTAATTTCACCTCCGACGAGGCCAAGGACTTGGAAAACGTGTTGAAATCGGGTAAAATGAAGGCCGGCGTACGCATCGTCTCCGAAGACGTCGTGGGTCCCTCTCTCGGACAGGAAGCTATCAATGCCGGATTCATCTCATTCGTCATCGCGCTTATCGTACTCTTCATTTTCACCTGTATCCTCTACGGATTTACGCCGGGTATGGTTATCAATGCAGCCTTGCTGCTCAACTTCTTTTTCACGATGGGAGCCTTGGCCGCCTTCCACGCAGTGCTGACACTGCCGGGTATCGCGGGTATGATTCTTTCGCTCGCTATGGCGGTGGATGCAAACGTGCTTATTAACGAACGCATCAAAGAAGAATTGGAAAGCGGCAAAAACCTTCGCAAAGCGGTGGACGACGGTTACAAAAACGCATTCTCTGCTATTTTCGACTCCAACTTAACGTCTATCATCGTCGGTATCATCTTAGCCGTATTCGGTACGGGTGCTATCATGGGATTTGCCGTTACGCTGATTATCGGTATCGCCGTATCCTTCCTCACAGCGGTATTCCTGACACGTATGGTTTACGAATACCAGCTGAGCAAAAACCGGTGGTTGAATCTCAAGTTTACAACCGGCATCTCGCAAAAAATGTCGGGCGAATATCATTTCGACTTCATCCATAACAGTAAGAAAGTATTGGCCGTTATCGGCATTTTCATTGCGGTGAGCATCATCTCGTTCTTCACCTTGAAACTGAATGCGGGTATCGACTTCACGGGCGGCCGCAACTATGTTATCCGATTCGAACAGCCGGTTAAAACAGGCGAAGTACAGGATGCGCTTGCGCCTTATCTGGGTGAATCGGTACGCGTAATCACCATCGGTTCGAGCAATCAGGTGCGCGTATCCACCAACTTCCGTATCGACGACGAGAGCGAAAATATAGAAGGCGAACTCCGCAGTTTGATCGCCGAAGGACTGAAAAATTATATCGCCCCCGGAAAAACCATTGACGATTACATAAAAAGTTCGCAGAAAGTGGGGCCGAGTATCGCCGAAGATTTGTTGAAAGACGCTTCTATCGCTATGATTATCGCACTCATCTGTATGGGTATTTACATCCTTGCCCGATTTAATAACTGGACCTTCTCGATAGGCACAACCGCCGCACTTGCGGTAGATGCGTTCTCGGTAGTGGGTTTCTATTCCCTCCTGTGGAGAGTGATGCCCTTCTCAATGGAAATCGACCAAACCTTCGTGGCGGCCATCCTGACCGTGGTCGGATATTCCATCAACGATAAGGTGGTGCAGTTTGACCGTATCAGAGAGTTCACGCAGTTGTACCCGAAACGCGGATTGAAAGCCCTGTTCAACGACTCGATGAACGCTACGCTTACCCGTACCATCAACACCGGGTTGAGTACTATTTTGGTTATCATTTGCATCCTGTTCCTCGGCGGTGAAGCCGTGCGAAGCTTCGTGTTCGCCATGATGATCGGTATCGTTGTGGGAACAATAACCAGCTTGTTCGTCGCTACTCCGGTTGCTTACAAACTATTGCTGAGCAAATCAAACAAAAAAGCCGAACAAATCGAAAAATAAACACCGAATTGATTCAAAATAAAAAAACGGGCTGCAATGTGCAGCCCGTTTTTTTATTTTGAATCAATTTTCCAACAACTCCTTCATTTTTTCGCGCATTTCTTTTGTGGCGGTCGATTCCACCTTTGCTTTTTTGGCCAAAAAGGCTGCCGCAGCTTCCGATGCCTTTTGTTGCTCGCCGGTCTCTTCGTACAGCAGCGCCAACAGATAATAGGGATACATCAGGCTGGGCATCAGGTTGGCTGCTTTCCGAAAACAGATTGACGCATCGCCGTATTGACGCTTCGCTTGATAATTTTTGCCCATAATGTTGTAAATCATCGGGTCGGCGCTGATTTTTACCGCCCGCAACAAAACAGCATTGCTTTTTTCATACGCTCCGGTTTTCGACAAACTCCGAGCATATTCAAACAAAAAATCCGT
>JAISUH010000007.1 GCA_031272205.1 Dysgonamonadaceae bacterium
CCAATCGGCAACCCTCAACGGCAAACCCTTAGACAAACCCTTCTTCAACCACGAAGACGTCATTCAAGGCGGCGTTTTGAAGCTCGTAATGGGGGCGGAAGCGAACGAAAAATGGGGAAAGTGATAAAAAGAAAAAACAAAAGATTTATATACACATTAAAAGAAAAAGTATGAAACGTTATTTTTGCGAAAAAATTTTTCCGACAGTTCTGTTGTGTTTGCCGGCGACCTTGTGTAGTCAAACGCCGTCTCATGGACATCAAAATCCGTTTTTTACGGAATATACCACCCCCTACGGCGTTCCTCCCTTTGCGGAAATCGCCATTGAAGACTATCGGGAAGCTTATCTGAAAGGAATCGAAGAACAGAAAAAAGAGATTGCCGCCATCATAAACCAGCGTTCAACGCCCGATTTCGAGAATACCATCGCGGCAATAGACCGCAGCGGGGAGCTTCTTCGGAAGGTATCCATCGTTTTCGGCGGACAAAACGGTTCGAATACCACTCCCGAATTGCAGGCCTTGAATCGGGAAATAACGCCCTTGCTCTCGGCTCACAGAGACGATATCAATTTGAATCCGGGTCTTTTTGCCAAGGTGAAAACGGTGTATGAAAACCGTGCCGGTCTCGGATTGGACAAGGAACAAGCCAAACTGTTGGAAGAAACCTACAAGGGTTTTGTACGCAGCGGAGCCAATCTCGGCGAAGAAGGACAGAAGAAACTGCGCGAACTGAACAGCAAAATCTCTATGCTGCAACTGACCTTCGGACAAAATATGCTGAAAGAAACCAATGCCTTCAAATTGATTATTGACAACAAAGCCGACCTGAACGGACTGCCGGCCAATCTGATAGCTGCTGCTGCAGAAACTGCCACCGCTATGGGTATGGAAGGAAAATGGGTGTTCACTCTGCAAAATCCCAGCATAATGCCTTTCCTGCAATATGCCGATAACCGCGATCTACGCGAGAAGATATTTAAGGCCTATACCAATCGCGGGAACAACGGCAATGCGGAAGACAACAAGTCTGTGGTTCGCGAGCTGATTGCCTGCCGTTTAGAGAAAGCAAAACTGATGGGCTTCGAAGATTATGCCTCCATGGCTTTGGAAGACCGTATGGCCAAAAACGAAAAAAATGTTTACAACCTGCTCGACCAACTTTGGACGCCCGCTTTGATAAAAGCCAAAGAAGAATTGAACGACATCAAGGCCGAAATCAAAAAAGACGGAAAAAAATTCGCCCCCGAAGGTTGGGATTGGCGTTACTATTTCGAAAAGGCCAAAAAAGCCAAATACAATATCGACGAAAACGAAATTCGTCCCTATATGGAGCTGAATCGCGTGCGCGAAGGCGCATTCTATGTAGCTAATCGCTTGTACGGCATCCGCTTCCGCAAATTGGATTACATGCCGCTACCCCACCCCGAAGCGCAGGCCTTTGAATGTACCGACAAGGACGGTACTTCGTTGGCTATCATCTACTTCGACTTCTTTCCCCGCGACAGCAAGCGGGGCGGGGCTTGGTGCGGCAGTTATCGTCCGCAAAGTTATGATGAACACGGGAATAGAGTCATTCCCATTGTCAATATTGTGTGCAATTTCACCAAACCTTCAGCCGGAGAACCGGCCTTGTTGAGCGCCGACGAAGTGGAGACCCTGTTCCACGAGTTTGGCCACGGCTTGCACGGTTTGTTTCGGGATGTGCACTATTCAGGCGTCAGCAGCGTTCCCCGCGATTTTGTGGAGCTGCCCTCGCAAATCAACGAACATTGGGCTTTCGAACCCGAAGTCCTGAAAGTTTATGCTCGCCACTACAAGACGGGAGAAATCATCCCCGCAGAACTGATCGACAAATTGGACAAGAGCGGGAAGTACGGGCAAGGTTTTGCCACCGTAGAATACTTGGCGGCATCACTGCTCGATATGGATTTTCACACCCTGAAATCCGTCCCTGAGAACTTTGATGTGATGGATTTCGAGGCGAAAACTCTTGGTAAACGCGGATTGCCGAAACAGATACCTTCGCGTTACCGATCTACTTATTTCAATCACACGATGGGAGGCGGCTACACAGCCGGTTATTACAGTTATATCTGGTCGGAACTTTTGGATTGCGACGCTTATGGCGCTTATACGGAGAGCGGCGATATCTTCAATCAGGAGCTTGCCGACAAATTCAGGAAGTATGTACTGACGCCGGGAGGCATCGACGACGCCATGGAGATGTATATAAACTACCGCGGTAAAACGCCGGACATCAAATGGTTGTTGGAAAACAGAGGCATGGATAACCCCAAACCGTTGAAAGTAAAAAAGGAATAAATTATCCGTCCGACCTTATATGATTCCGGCATAAACAGAAGAGTGTAAAACCCTCTGTTTATGCCGGATTTTAGGTGCAGCAGCGGCACCTTTGTTTTTATCGAAAATTTATTTGTCGTTCAGAACATCCTGTTGCCATTCTTTGGCGCCCTGTTCTTTCAATTTGGCGGTTATTGCCTTTGCTTTCTCCATCGTTGCATTTTCGTCTTCAGGGCTTGCATAAGCAAATTTATAACCTTTTACAACATTCCACTCGCCGCGGGTAAAATCGGGGAACTGTACGGCAGCACAATTGTTGTCCATGGAAAGCTCGCCCAACTCTGACAAAGAGCACCATTCGGCCAAGTCATACACATCCAAGTCCAAAGGCAGACCATTTTGCAAGCAATACACCAATCGGCTGTCCATAATGAAATCCATGCCTCCGTGTCCTCCTACTTCCTTGGCCATTTCACCGTATTTCTTCAATATCGGATGCTGATATTTATCTACAAGCGCCTGCATCTCTTCTTTCGGCAGGAACCTGTGCGTACTCAGGTTATCGATCTGCGGTGTTACTCCCGATGCGGTCAATTGTTTGGTATCGAGGGCATACCCTTGAGTCGGATATTTGTTGGCGAAGCCTTTGGTGCCGGTGAGTTGATACAGGCGGTTGTAAGGCTGCGGCGTCATCACATCATGCTGTATCTCTATAACTTTTCCGTTTGATGTACGAAGCAAAGTCGTGGTATGGTCGCCGTTGCGGAAATCATCGCATGTCTCTCCGGTTCTTTTTTCTACCAATTCCTTACCGACAACAGACTTGGTATCCATAGCCACCAAAGTAGCAATCCGGTCGCCACGGTGAATATCAAACACCTGTGCCACAGGGCCAAGGCCGTGTGTGGGATATACATCTCCACGGTGTTTTTTGTTGTAATCCAAGCGCCAGCCCAGTTTGTCGTCTGCTCCTTTTTTCCAGTATTGATCCCAGAACGGGCTCAGTTCGTGAATATAAGCGCCCTGTCCGCGAATGATTTCGCCAAACACCCCATGTTGAGCCATGTTCAGCGTGTTCATTTCGAACCAGTCGTAGCAACAGTTTTCCAATATCATGCAGTGTTTGCGGGTCTTTTCGCTCGTATTGATCAGATCCCAGCACTCCTGAAGGCTCATGGCGGAAGGCACCTCTATCGCCACGTGCTTCCCATTCTCCATGGCGCACATCGCTACGGGAAAGTGGTGCAACCAATCGGTAGCAATATAAACAAGGTCAATATCATCACGTTTGCACAATTCTTCGTATCCTTTTTCTCCAAAATAGACGGCCGCTTTGGGCAAGGATGCTTTTTCCAAATACTGTTGGCATTTTTCCGCACGCGATTCTTCGTAATCGCACAAGGCCACTATCTGCGTGCCGGGGATATGCGTAAAGCGTTCCACAGCTCCGGGTCCGCGCATACCCAGACCTACAAATCCTACACGGACAACTTCCAATTTTGGAGCAGTCAGCCCTATGACACTTTTTTGTCCGGCCGGACGTTCAGGTGTTTCCACCACAATGGTTCCGTTTTGCCACTGCCATTTTGTTCCATACTCATTGGTGAAAACGCGGGGTTGCGTCGAACAAGCACACATCGCGACACAAAGCCCCAACAATAATGTTTTAAAAACTCTCATACTTTTTAATTTTAATTTAATATACTTATGATTAATGATTTAATGAATAAAACAGTCTCATTTGTTCCATACTCTCGGTGCGGGAACAGGCTTCAAGGGTTCGCGTGTTTTCAACTCTTTCATCACTTCCTCGATAGCGCGGTCTAACTGCTGGTCTTCTCCGTTCCATTCTCTGATGGGGTCGTTATCGATAAAAATATCGGGGTCAACGCCGTGATTTTCAATAATCCACTGCCCGGTCTTATAGTCATAGCTGGTGAAGAAGGGCACGCGAATGTCTGTTCCGTCGATAAAAGGCATCGAACCGGAGATACCGACGATACCTCCCCATGTGCGCGTCCCGATGAGCTTACCCAATCCCAGCGCACGGAATCCCCAGGGGAACAAGTCTCCGTCGGAAGCAGAGTATTTGTTGATCAAACACACTTTTGGCCCTACCTGAACGGCATCGGGTATCGTTCCGATACGGTTGGAACCGCGGCGCATCGTCAAACGATAGGGTTCGCGGGCAAGGCGTTCGAGAATCATTGGCGACACGTTCCCGCCGCCGTTGGCGCGGTCGTCAATGATCAAGCCTTCCTTATCGAGTTGCGGATAAAAATAGCGGGCAAATTCGTTCAATCCTTCGACACCCATATCGGGGATATAGATATACCCTATTTTTCCGCCCGATGCTTTTTCCACCTTTTTCAGGTTATTTTGCACCCACTCGTAATGGTAGAGGGGATATTCGTTGGCAATGGGGCTGATAACAATTTTTCGCGCTCCGTCCAATGATGGTTTGCCATTCAACGCTATTTCGGTAGGGATGTCGGCTTTGCCGATCAGCAACGAATACAAATCCTTCACACCGTTGGTTGGCACACCGTCGATGGCAACGATGTAATCGCCTGTGTGCGCATCAATTCCGGGTTCGGTTAGCGGGGAACGCAGCTCTTTGCTCCAAGTTGCGCCCTGCAATATTTTCTCTATGCGGAAGAATCCGCTCTTATCGCGCGAAATCTCCGCCCCCAGTAAGCCGGTGTTGATTTTTTCGGGACGATCGACTTCGCCCGGATTCACGTAGGCGTGTCCGATATTCAGCTCTCCAATCATTTCGCCGATGACGTAATTCAAATCCAAGCGGTTTTTTACGTAAGGTACAAGCGCCTCGTATTTTTTCTTCATTGCCGCCCAATCGACACCGTGCATGTTTTTCACATAAAAACCGTCGCGATACACGCGCCATGCTTCATTGAAAATCTGCGCCCACTCCTGCGGATAATCGGTGGTAATCTTCATATTCGACACGTTCACGGCATCTTTCAGATCAGTTTTCCCCGTCGGAATGTTGGTTACGAAAAATTGACGTCCTTTTCGGAACAGCGCTTTTTTGCTGTTGAAATTCAAATGGAGGGATGCTCCTTCGGCAATGCTTTCTTCCTTCTGCTTTTTCAAATCGTAAACCATTGCCGAAGCTTGATTCGAGTAATAGATTTTGTCGCCGTCCATGTACAAATTCCGGTAAGAACCGGCAGACAGCGGAACTCTCACGATGCGGTCGGTCAAACCTTCCGTATCTATTTTAACGGCGGTCAACGAATCTTTTTTTGTTTCGGATTTTTTCTCCTCAGGCTTTTTTCCGTTTACCACCGCATCTTTTTCGAGAAACGGCGATGGGGTGTCTTTCGACAAAAGACTCAAATAAATACCGTTGGAGCCGGTATATACGTGGTTCCACTCCTTAGAGCCGTAAACAGGGTTGAAATCGCGCGAAGAGCTGAAAACCAAATATTTCCCGTCTTTACTGAACGCCGGGTTACCCGATTCGTACCATTTGTCGGTAACCGGATATTCTTTTTTTGCGGCGATATCGAACACGTAAATCACATTAAATTCGTTTGATTCCATACGTGTATAAGCGAGCCACTTACTGTCGGGCGAAAACGACAGGCCTCGGGGTTCTCCTGCCGGATCCTGCAACAGGGTTGTTTTCTGTTTCGAGGCCACATTCAACAGATTAATACGGTTTTCGCGATCGGTATAAACAATACATTTCGAATCGGGGCTCCATTGAAAGGATCGGATGTAGGTATCGTTGTTTTTGGTCAGCTGCACGGGTTCCGAGCCATCGGCGTTTTGCAGATAAAGTTCCGTTTCGCCCGTCGCATCGGAGATATAGGCGATGGATTTGCCGTCGGGCGACCATTGCGCTTCGCGGTCGTGCGCCCCCGGTGAACGGGTGATATTTTTGCTTACGCCTTTGTCGGCCGGAATGTTAAAAACCTCGCCGCGTGCGGTAACCGTCAGTCGTTCGCCATCGGGCGAAAGGCTAACGTTTGTGATGTATTTGCCGCCGTCTTTTATTTCGCTGCGTGCGTAAATGTTGTCGGATGCTAACGTTATATTGATTTTCTCCGGTTTACCCGTCGTAACGTCAAGTTTATACAGGTATCCGCCGTTTTCGAAAACGATGGTATTGCCATGAAAACTCGGAAATTTCACATCGTATTCAGTAAAATTGGTTACTTTGGAGGTTTGTTGGGTTTTCGTGTCATATACGAAAATATTCATCGTTCTGTCGCGGTCGGAGATGAAATAGATAGCATCCCCGATCCACATCGGCATAATGTCTTGCGCATCATTATTGGTGATATTGCGTACCGATTTTTCCGCCGGGTCGTAAATCCAAATATCGTCGGCCATACCACCCTTGTAGTATTTCCATGTGCGAAATTCGCGCATCACGCGGTTGTAGGCCAATTTCTTTCCATCGGGCGAATAGCTGCAAAAACCGCCTTCGGGCAAGGGGATAGCCTGCGACAGGCCGCCTTCGCTGTTCACAAGATACAAATGACCTGTGAAACCGTCGTCAATGCGGTTACGATAGACAATACTTTTTCCGTCGGGTGTCCAGCCCATCACGATATTGTTTGGCCCCATGCGGTCGCCGATATCGTCGCGCGAATTAGTTGCCGTATAAGTAACACGCAGGGGTTCGCCTCCGACAGAGGGGATGGTGTAAACTTCGGTGTTGCCGTCGTACTGTCCTGTAAAGGCGATGGTTTTGCCGTCGGGCGAATACTTGGGAAACATCTCGTAGCCGATAAAAGAGGTCAGGCGGCGGGCTTCGCCACCGTTGACGGATACTTTATACAGATCGCCGGCATAAGAAAAAACGACCTCGTTGCCATTTGTGGAAGGGAAACGGAGGAGACGAGCTTCTTGCGCCTTTGCTGCAAAAAGAACGGCCGAGAAAGAGAGGTATAAAAAAAATTTCTTCATAAATATTGCATTTCTATTACGATAATTTCATTTCACATCGGATTGCCACAACAAAGATACTGTTTTTAGAGTTCCAAATCAATATCAAAAAGTTCGTGCCAGGGGAGGCCTTGTTTATTGAGCTGTTCCATAAACGGATCCGGATCAAATTCTTCCACGTTGAAAACGCCCGGTTTTTTCCAGAGGCCTTGCATAAACATAACAGCCCCGATGGTTGCCGGGACGCCTGTGGTATAGCTCACCCCCTGTGCGCCGGTTTCTTTGTAGGCCGCTTCGTGGCTGCAATTGTTGTAAATATAATACGAGCGTTCTTTCCCGTCTTTCAACCCTTTGATGCGGCATCCGATAGATGTTTGTCCGGTATAGTTCTCTCCGAGTTTGCCGGGGTCGGGAAGCACCGCTTTCAGGAATTGGATGGGGACGATTTTCACGCCGTTATATTCCACCTCGTCGATGCGTGCCATGCCGATGTTCTGAATCACACGCAAATGCGTGAGGTATTCCTGCCCGAATGTCATCCAGAAACGGGCGCGTTGCAGCGTGGGGAAGTTCTTGACCAAGGATTCCAACTCCTCGTGATAAATCACGTAAGATTCTTTCGGCCCTATTTCGGGATAGTTGAGCGCTTTGTGTATTTCGTGCGGCTCGGTTTCTACCCAATGGCCATTTTCCCAATATTTGCCTTTCTGCGTTACCTCGCGGATATTGATTTCGGGGTTGAAGTTGGTGGCGAACGCCTTGCCGTGGTCGCCCGCGTTGCAATCCACGATATCCAAATACCGGATTTCGTCGAAATGATGCTTGGCGGCATAAGCCGTGAAAATGCTGGTAACACCGGGGTCGAACCCGCAACCGAGAATAGCAGTCAGTCCGGCTTTCGCAAATTTATCCCTGTAAGCCCATTGCCAGCTGTACTCGAAATGCGCCTCGTCTTTGGGCTCGTAGTTCGCCGTGTCCAAGTAATTCACTCCACATTCGAGGCAGGCGTCCATAATTGGGAGGTCTTGATACGGAAGAGCCACATTGATCACCAATTCAGGCTTGAATTGGTTGAGCAAGGCCACCAATTCGGGGACGCTATCGGCATCCACTTTCGCTGTTTTCAATTCCACGCCGCTGCGTTTTTTTATGTCGGCGGCAATGGCGTCGCACTTCGATTTGGTGCGGCTTGCCAGCATAATATCGGTAAATACATTGCAATTTTGAGCTACCTTGTTGGCAACAACCGTGCCGACGCCGCCGGCGCCTATAATCAGAACTTTTCCCATTTTTTTATTATCGGTTAATTTTACGTTTTATGTTTTGCTTTCGCAAATATACAATAAGATTTTCTATCTTTGTGCAAGTAAAACCATCTAAAATGAACGAAATCGTCTCCAAACAACAGGATATCGAACAAATCACGAAATCTACCAATATCGTCAGCGAGTGGTCTGTTAGCCTGCTAAAAAGTTGTGGCATAGCCGATAACTGGATCAAGTACATCAATATGCTCATTATATTGGCTTTGTTGATTGTACTGGTTTTTGTTCTGCAATACCTCACGCGCGTGATACTGAGTACGGTTTTCAACCGCCTCGAAAAAATGCCTCAAACGAAATTTTTCGGGAGATTGAAACATCGGCGTTTCCCGCATTACTTGGCCATGATTATCCCGTTTAGTCTGGTAAAAGGTTCTATCCCTATTATTTTCGAAGCGTTTCCGCGAACGATGCATGTCGCCGGTAAACTGACCGATATTTATCTGATTTTCTATGTGATATGGTTAATCATGTCGGTTGTCAATGCTTTTGGCGATACATTAAAAAAGAAGCCGGGTCTCAACGACAAACCCGTCGAAAGCTATATTCAGGTAGTGAAAATCTTCTTCTACTTTATCGGATTCATCATCCTGTTTTCCATCTTGTCGGGGAAGAATCCCATGTATTTTATCGGCGGTCTGGGAGCGGCTTCGGCCATCCTGCTGCTTATTTTTAAGGATACCATTATGGGCTTTGTCGCCAGCATTCAGGTGTCGGTAAACGATATGGTGCGCATCGGCGATTGGATTACCATGCCCAAATACGGCGCCGACGGCGATGTGATACAAATCACGTTATCAACCGTGAAAATTCGCAATTTCGATAAAACCATCGTAACCATACCTCCCTACTCCTTGGTGTCGGAATCGTTTCAGAACTGGCGAGGCATGCAGGAATCGGGCGGCCGACGGCTTAAACGCGACATCTTTGTGAATCAGTCCGATATTTATTTCCTCAACGCCGAGGAACTGGAAGAAATGAAGAAAGTGGAAGGCTTGAAAAAATACATCGAAGAGCGCCAACCAAGGTTAGACAAGCTCAACAGCGGCCTCGACCTGTCGGTTCCCGTAAACGGCTATCACATCACCAATTGCGACCTTTTTATGCAATATGCCGTTTGGATACTGAAAAATCATCCCGACATCAACCAAAACATGACGCTGATGGTGCGTACCCTCGCCCCCACCCCCGAAGGACTGCCCATAGAAATATATACCTTCACCAACACAACCGTCTGGGTTGATTACGAAAAGATTATCGCCGAAATCACCGGCCAGATTTTGGCCTCGCTGCCGTTTTTCAAACTGCGCGTTTATACGACTACAGCCTCCGACCCCTACGATATTTATCTACACAACACCGCACAGGGAAACGCGGCTGGAAATCCTGACAAGACCTTTGAAGTAAATTGATTAAAATAACACATTTATGAAAACAAACATTCTGATTGAAGCCGCATTAACGGGCAATCAATATTGCGGACACTATCACTTCTGCCTCAATTTAGGCAAAGCGCTGGCATCCAATTTTGGAGATCGGTATAACTTTTGTTTTTTTGAAGTTGAACAACAACAATGTTTTTAAACGGCTAAAGCCCCTGATTACGGTAAGATATTCCATCTACAAATATTTATACCGATTCTTTTACAGACCTAAAATTTGGCACACCACCTATCAACTTACCGATATTGTACCTTTCGATAAAAAGGTTAAAACCCTATTAACCATCCACGATTTGAATTTTCTTGTAGAACGTGATGAGAATGGAATTCATGCTGATCTGAAAAGAATGCAGCAAAATATTGACTATGCCGATGAGATTGTCGCCATTTCCAATTATGTAAAAAACGACATTATAAAACACTGTTCATTAGGCATAAAAAGGTTCATGTCATCTATAACGGCTGCAATGTCAACGAAAAATTTATAGACTCATTAGACAAAACGCCCATATTCCCCGATCACAAATTTATCTATACCGTCAGTGTGATGCTCCCAAAAAAGAATTTTCATATTTTACCCTATCTGCTTGTCGGTAATCATCTCTATTTGATCATCAGCGGATATGAATACGATCTTCGGTATAAAAACCAAGTTATAGAAGTTGCAAAAAAACTGGGGGTCGAAAACCGGATGATAATTACAGGCCCGGTTTCTGAAAGCGATAAATACCGATATATACGTGATTGTGAAATATTTGCGTTTCCTTCTTTAGCCGAAGGCTTTGGACTGCCGGTTATTGAGGCCATGCGATTTGGGAAAAAAACGCTGTTGTCTCGGCACACCTGTTTGCCGGAAATCGGAGGCGACTGTTCGTATTATTTGGACTCGGACGACCCCGAATATTTAATTGATTTTGCAAAAAATCAGCTCATTGATATCATTAACGAAAATGCCGATAAAGAAAAAATCATCAACTGGTCCAAAAAATATTCGTGGGACGAAGCAGCCAAAGGATACGAGAAATTGTATGACAGGTTGCTGAAATAAGAAAAAACGTTTTATTTTCCCAAGATCTTTTCCAACTCTCCAATCAACCTATCCCTCTCCTCCGGAGGCGACGGGTTGTCGTTCACCATCTTTCCTTCGCGGTCGATGATAAAATAGGAAGGATAAGCGTGGATTTTCAGTTTTGCCTCGACTGCCTGCTGATTGGCTGACGTGAGGCGGTAATGCACAATATTTTCGCCGGTCAGGTTGAGTTCCTTGATGAAATTGCGCCAAGTCGTTTCGGGCGAATTGTTGGCGAGATACATAAAAATGATGTCTTTGTCTGCCAAGCGTTCTTCGATTTCGCGGACGTGTTTCATCTGTTCGCGACAGGGACCGCACCACGTTCCCCAGACATCAAGGTAAATCACTTTACCGCGGTAAGGTTCAACGAGTTGCCTGAAAATTTCTTCGCCCTCTCCCGACAGATTGCCGAGATTTTTCACACTTTCTTCGTGTTCTACTTTGCCCGATTGAATTTCCGTGTAATAATCGTTGATTTTCAACAGTTTGTCGCGAAGAAAAGGATTTGAAACGCGCTCGTTGAAAATTTGTTGATAGGTGTCGCTCATTGGTATTCGCGTATATTCAAAATTGCTGAAAATCAGCGATGCAGTAAGCCATTCGCGCAAAACCGGCTCTGTGATAATCGAATCGTTTTTTTCAATCCGGCTCTTATAATAGTCTTCCTTTGTCCATTCGTTTAAGGCATCAAGCACTTCCGTAAAACCGAGAATTTGTCGTAACTTATCTTTTAGCGACTCTTCCATTTTCGCTTTCCGCACAGAATTGGTTTCCGCCTTAAAACTCTTCTCAATTTGATAGATATCATCAATCAGTTTTTGAATTTCAGGTTTTATACTTCCCTTTTTCTTCATAAAACTTTCAAGCACTTCGAGTTGTGCATTCGTGTTTTGCGTTCCTTGATAATATTCGGTATAATCTC
>JAISUH010000049.1 GCA_031272205.1 Dysgonamonadaceae bacterium
ATTTGATATTTTCCGAAAAAGTATTATACTTTGCTTGGTAAAAATTTTAGTTTTTTCTTTGTGGTTCTTCGTGTTACAAAAATAATTGCACGAAGTTACGCGAAGTTCAAAATTATTAAGTAACGTGAAATAAACAAGTTATAATCTCTGTGAAATCTCTAAGGTTCTCTGTGAAACAATTACACAGAGAACCAGAGAGGGAACACAGAGTTGCACAGAGAAATTTTGCGTTACTAAACCAATCATCGTGCACAATTCAGAAAAAAAAATGTACCTTTGCAGCGAGAAAAAATCTGATGAAAGAAATAACAACAACGCAATAGTTTTATACTTACCAAGTAAACGCAAAAATATGCCAGAAAAAAAAACTAAACGCCTCTCTATTATCATCCCTTTTTATAACGTAGAAAAATACATCGCTCAATGTCTGCAAAGCATTTATGCACAGGACATTTCCGAAGAAGATTACGAAGTGATTTGCGTGAACGACTGCTCACCCGATAATTCACGCGAGGTTGTTTTGGAGTTTCAAAAAGAGCACAAAAACCTGAAACTCATTGAACATCGTACCAACACAATGCAGGGCGGCGCAAGAAATACGGGACTTCGGGCGGCGCAGGGAAAATACGTCTGGTTTATCGACAGCGACGATTTTATTAAGGAAAACTGTTTGGCAAAACTGTTGAATATTCTTGAACAGAGAAACTTGGATATTTTACGTTTTGATTTTCAAACCGTTGATGAGAACGGGCATTGCCTCGGCGCAGATACCGTGAATTTTCCTGCAAACAAGGTAACGGAAGGAAAGCAGGTCTTTCTGCATTTTAAAGACCAATCGGACTTTGACAATTCTTGGCGGAAAGTTACCTGTTTCACTTGGTCGAGAATTGTAAAGCGCTCATTTTTAACGGACAACAATATTTTCTACTATCAAAATTTCTATGGCGAAGATTCGCCGGTCGGCGTAAAATGCTATCTTTTCGCAAAAAGATTTTTGTATTTGCCCGAAAGGGTTTTATATTATCGGCAAAGGCAAAACAGCGATATGCAGCAAAGGTATCAACCCGAAAATAAAGGATTTTTCTACGCTTCGCAATATAAAACCTTGGTTGAAACCATAAAAATTGCCGAAACAGTCGAAGACGAAGAAGTGAAAGCGATTCTTTTCAAGCAAATAAAACTTTATGCCTCCGACGAAAAAGCAGGGTTTCGTTTTCTGCTGAGTTTTACCCCCCAACAAAGGCGGCAGTTTTATGAGCATTTAAAGAAAATCGACGATTTGCGCCTTGTTTTCCCGTATATCGGGAAAAAGGCACGATTCACCCTGATTAGCCAACAAGGAATAAAACTCCTGCACGGTTTTAAAAATAAGATAACCTACCATTTATAATTGAATGCAATAGTTGATATTTCATCAAAATGAAAATGCGTTGCCTCCGGTTTGTGTATAATTAACGATTTTATGTTACCTTTGCAACTTCAAAAACAAACAATACAGAACAATAGATATTATGGCAAAGGAACTCAAAGAACTCACATCCCGCAGCGTGAATTATTCGCAATGGTATAACGATTTGGTACTCAAAGCCGATTTGGCTGAAAATTCCGCCGTTCGTGGCTGCATGGTCATTAAACCCTACGGCTATGCAATATGGGAAAAAATGCAACATCAACTCGATCAGATGTTTAAAGACACCGGGCATGTGAATGCTTATTTTCCATTGTTCATCCCGAAATCGTTTTTCAGTAAGGAAGCCGATCACGTGGAGGGTTTTGCCAAAGAATGTGCTGTGGTTACTCACTATCGACTGAAAAACGCGCCCGACGGCAACGGAGTAGTCATTGACCCTGATGCCAAGCTGGAAGAAGAGCTTATTGTCCGCCCCACTTCCGAAACCATCATCTGGAACACCTACCGCAACTGGATTCAATCGTATCGCGACTTGCCTATCTTGGTGAACCAGTGGGCAAATGTGGTGCGTTGGGAAATGCGCACGCGCCTGTTCCTGCGCACGGCCGAATTTTTGTGGCAGGAAGGCCATACGGCGCACGCTACGGAGGCCGAAGCAATTGCCGAAGCGCAACAAATGCTTGATGTGTATGCCGATTTTGCCGAAAACTTCATGGCTGTTCCGGTCGTTAAAGGCATAAAATCGGCGTCCGAACGCTTTGCGGGCGCCCTCAATACCTACACTATCGAGGCTTTGATGCAGGACGGGAAAGCCCTGCAATCGGGCACTTCACATTTTCTCGGACAAAACTTCGCCAAAGCTTTCGACGTGATGTTTGCCGATCAAAACGGCAACCGCGATTACGTATGGGCAACATCGTGGGGCGTATCTACACGGCTGATGGGGGCGCTTATCATGGCTCATTCCGATGATAACGGGCTGGTGCTGCCTCCCAAACTGGCTCCCCATCAGGTTGTTATCGTCCCTATTTACCGGAGCGACGAACAGTTGAAGCAAATCGATGAAAAAGTTGCAGGTATCGTCGCCAAACTGAAAGACCTCGGTATCAGCGTGAAATACGACAACTCCGACAACAAAAAACCGGGTTGGAAATTCTCGGAATACGAGTTGAAAGGCGTTCCTGTGCGTTTGGCGATGGGCGGACGCGATTTGGAAAACAACACCATTGAGGTGGCACGCCGCGACACGCTTACAAAAGAAACCGTTTCGTGCGACGGCATCGAAAAGCGTGTCAAAGAGTTGTTGGATAACATCCAACAAAACGTCTATAAAAAAGCATACGATTTTCGCACTTCGCAAACCCGCGAAGTCAATTCTTACGACGAATTCAAAATCGAAATCGAAAAAGGCGGTTTTCTGCTGTGCCACTGGGACGGCACACCCGAAACAGAGGAACTTGTCAAGAACGAAACGAAAGCCACCATCCGCTGTATCCCGTTGGATGGCGACAAAACGCCGGGAAAATGTATGGTTACGGGAAAACCGTCGGAACAACGGGTTATTTTTGCCCGCTCCTATTAATCGGATATGTTTCGCGATTGGATTTCGGCATTCCGGCCTCGCACGCTCTTTTTGGCAGTCGCTTCGGTCATCCTCGGAAGCGGGTTAGCATGGCATGTCGGAAAATTCGAGACAGCGGTTTTCGTGTTGGCTCTTTTGTTGGCGGTGTTGTTGCAAACCCTCGCCAACCTTGCCAACGATTTGGGCGATTATCAGCACGGAACCGATGTTACGGGACATCGAGAAGGCCCCGAACGCGCCGTACAAAGCGGACGCATTTCCGAAAAACAGATGAAAACGGCTGTCGTTGCGGTCATTGTGCTTTCGGCTCTGACGGGCGTTTCGTTATTGGCGGTCGCCGCAAAAAATATCAGCCGTACATATTTGTTCGCGTTGTTGCTGTTTGGCGTGTTGTCCATTCTCGCCGCGCTTTTTTATACCTTAGGGAAAAAACCTTACGGCTATTACGGCTTGGGCGATTTCGCCGCATTTTTCTTTTTCGGCCCTGTTCCGGTTGCAGGCGTCTATCTGCTGCACGTACATCTTATTGATTTTCAACCGATATTGCCCGCTGTCGGTTTGGGATTGGTCAGCACGATGATTCTGAATGTAAACAACATGCGTGACATTGAAAACGACATAGCATCCGGAAAAAATACCTTCGCATCGCGAATTGGATTGACGAAAGCAAAAGTCTATCACGCCCTCATGCAAATCATCCTGACAGCCTGTTTTTTAGGATACAGTTTTATGTTTGCCATCGAGCCGTGGTATCGGTTTGTGTATGTTATCGTTTTTGTTTTCCAATTCAACATCTTGATAAAGATACTGAAAAGCCCGGGGGGCCGCAGTTTAGACCCTTATTTGAAATTGACTTCGATATCGGGACTTCTGCTGGCAGTATTTTTTTCGCTGTGTATTTGCGCGGGATGCGAATAAAATCGCGTTATTTTTTTTTATGAACGCAAAATTGCGTATCTTTCGCAACCAAAAGAAATAAATTAACATCGGTTTTGGCCGATTCTATTTTTAAATATAATGAGAAAAATTATGAAATTCTATCAACTTACGCCAATCTTATTGGCTCTGACTGTGGTCGCCTGCACCGATACGAAAAAATCAGCAGGAGAGTCCACTACCCTTTCGGGTCTAAAAAAAAGTGATTTTCAAACAGTTATTAACGGCGATTCCACCGATTTGTATGTCTTGAAAAATTCGGCAGGAATGGAAGTTTGCATCTCGAATTACGGCGGAAGAATTGTGTCGGTTGTGGTTCCCGATAAAGACGGGAAGGTGCAGGATGTTGTATTGGGATTCGATTCCATACAGGATTACGTGAACGTACCGAATAACTTCGGAGCTACTATCGGACGTTACGGAAACCGCATCAAACATGGAAAAATCACGGTAGCCGGTGTGGAATATCAGTTGCCTCTCAACAATTTCGGGCACACCCTGCACGGAGGTCCCGGCGGATTCGACACGAGAGTATTTAAGGCTGAACAACTTGATGAACAAAATGTTACGCTCGCTTATCTTTCGAAAGACGGAGAAGAAGGTTTTCCGGGGAATCTTTCCGTGAAAATCACCATGTCGCTGACAGACGATAACGCCATAGACATCAAATACGAGGCGGAAACCGATAAGGAGACTATAGCGAATCTGACCAACCACTCCTATTTCAACTTGAGCGGAAGCGCTACGAACACTGTTTTGAACGATATCCTGACTATCAACGCCGACTCTTACACGCCGGTGGACAGCACCTTTATGACCACCGGAGAAATTGCTCCCGTGGAAAATACCGTCATGGATTTCCGCAATCCTACGGCTGTCGGGGCTCGCATAGATGAAGATTTCGAGCAATTGAAATTCGGGAAAGGTTACGACCACAATTGGGTGCTGAACACGAAAGGCGATATTTCGCAGGTGGCGGCAAGCGTTTTGTGTCCGCAAACCGGCATACAGCTGGATGTTTATACCTCCGAACCCGGATTGCAGGTTTATACGGGCAATTTTCTCGAAGGAGCAGAGATCGGCAAAAAAGGAATCGCTTGTAACCACCGCACAGCGATCTGCCTCGAAACACAAAAATATCCCAATTCGCCCAACTATCCCGCATGGCCTTCGCCCTACCTGAAACCGGGCGAGAAATACACCAGCGAATGTATCTATAAATTTTCGGTAAAAAAATAAGACGAATAAAAAGATAAGACGAAATTGAATAAATATAAAGGGGCTGTCTCAAAACCGAGTCAGCCTCTTTTTTGGTGCGGTTGTTGGATTCGATACTCACAAAGACACGAAGATGCGAAGCGGAAAAGCGCGAAGGGAATTTTCAAAACTCTTATCCATCAAAAGCAGCCTTTGTGCCGTCACTTCCGGTGTTCGACAGGCTGATAGGACGACGGCAATCGCCAATCCTTCCCCTCGATATAATGCGGAAACAATGGATAAGGATAGATAGGCCGCCGAAATTGGGCGCCGGCGCGAGTGCCGGCGCCTGTGATCTGTTCGGGCGCGACGTCGTTCTCAACCCAATTCACCAATGCGGCAAATATACCGGTTTGGCTGTCGGCATCGGACGCGGCTATACCCTGTCCAAAGTCGTTTATGCCGTTTCCGCCGCTGCAATGTCCGCAGCCCGGTACGAGGAAGAATCGGAAAAAACCTTGCGTTTGATCAAGCGAACCGGTTGCCTCAATCACTCTTTTGTAGTACGACAGTGCATCCTGATAAGGCACCAAGGCATCGGCAAGGCCGTGATACATGATTATTTTTCCGCCCAATTTTCTAAAAACCGATAAATCGGGGTTGTTGGCATTGAGGATCAAGGACAGTTTATTGTCCACCGCTGCCATATCGACGTCAAAATCGAAATCCGTCGCTTTAAAATTGCTGCCGAAAACCCAATTGAAAGGAAAGAAAAACCTCCTGATGCCGACTTTGCCGATATAGTCTTTCAGCCACGTTTCAGTACCAATCGGGAAACCTGTATAGATGCTTTCGCCCGTTCTCGGGTTCCTTGGGCCTTTATAGACTTGTTGGAGCAGATCGATTTGTTCGGCGTTCAGCAGACCCTCAACCATCGAAGGACGGAATACCGCCATGGAGGGATCGGTCAGGAAATCATCGCCGGGGTAACCGCCGTCTTTCCCGACATTGGCCGCAATGATCGCTTGTTGAGCGGCGGTTAAGTTTTCGAGGGTAAAGCCGTTGCTCGGATTTGTGTTCAACACCTTGTCGTTATACACGAACATGGTGTGCAGGTGTGTGCGGTTGTTGGCCGGTGCGCCAACGAGAATACCGTCGTAATCATCGGGAAAATCCTGCGCTTCCCGTAAGCCCTGTTGTCCGCCGGTCGAGCAACCGATGAAATACGAATAATCCGGTTTTTGAGCCTTGTAAGCTTCGATGACTGCTTTGGCTACCACCGTCATTTCGTGTGTAGCACGGAAACCGAAATCGGTCCAAACGCCGGGTTTATCCACGGCCAAACGAGCGCCCGGAGCGGTACCCAGATCGGTGTGGGCAGCCGCATATCCGAGTTGGATGTATTTTGTCAGCAGGGTATCCAATTTACCGCCTTCGCCCCCGTTGCCCAAACCCACAAACCTTTTGTTCCAGTTTTTCTTTGGGACAGCGACGGATATCCGAATGTTTGATTCGGGCGAAGGTTTTGTTACGGCAAGCACCCTCAAATGAGCGGGTATGCCGATTGTATCGGGTATTTCTTCGATGCGAATGTTTGCTAAATTGACGCCTTCGAGTTTCAGAACGTAAGCCGTTCCGTTGTTTGATTTGACCCTTAGGTTTTGGCCGGACAAATGCGATGCAGCCAAGATAAAAGTTGCTGTAATAAAAATTGAAAAAACAGTTTTCATTTGATTTCCTTTGTATTAAATAACGTATTTATCGAAAGGTTTTTCTTCTAAATTCCGAGCAAACGATTGCCGTTGCGGCGGCTACGTTCAGGGATTCCGACGTCTCTCTGCCGACGGGATAATTGGGGATGAATAATCTGCGGGTAACCAACTTCTCCACAGCAGCCGATATTCCCCTTCCTTCGCTGCCCATCACAATAAAACCGTTGTCAGACAAGGCTTCACAATAAATGTTCGCCCCATTCAAGAAGGCGCCGTAAACCGGCAGTTCGGGATTGTTTCTCAGCAAATTCTCGATGTCCGTATAGTGAATTTTTACGCGGGCAATAGCGCCCATGGTAGCCTGTACGGTTTTAGGGTTGTAAATATCGGCTGTATCGAAGGAACAGAACAGGTGCTCTATCCCGAACCAGTCGGCAAGGCGGACAATAGTCCCCATATTTCCGGGGTCTTGTACACCGTCGAGCGCCAAATGCAGGTTTTGCGGCACGTCAGACTGAAATAGCTCATTTTCAGGTTGATAAAATACGCCGATGACTTGCGACGGGGTTTTCAAAAACGAAGCCATCTTCAATTCATCTTCGCTTGCCGTTATTGTTTCCACAGCGCGGTTCAAGGGCAATGCCCCTGCAATTTCGGGCAATGCTGCAACAAATTGACAGCGGCAGGACAGCAACAAATCGGAGACCAATTTTGCGCCTTCGGCGACGAACACCCCGTTCGCTATACGGTGTTTCTTGTCTTTCAGCGACCGGATGTATTTGATTTTATTTTTGCTTAAAGCCATAGCAAGTAGATTGATACCACAAAAATAAGCATCCTTGGGCATCCAAAAAACAATTTTTGAATTTTATGTCGAAATTCATTGAAAAAGAGCCGTTTTTCACTCCTCTACCACCTGCATCTCGCATTTTGCGCAATCGAATTTCAGGCGGAATTGCGATTGCGCCGTCCGCAAATAAAGCGGTTCAGTATAAGGCGTTTTTTCTTTTGTCTCGCGCGGACACCAGCCCAAGGCAAATTTCAGGCAATGCCTCGTAAACATCAAGGGGACGTTTTTCTGCGGCTTTTGCTCAAAAGCGGGTTGCAGCACCTTGACGTTGTGCGCGGCGAAAAACGAGCGGCTTTTTTCGTTCATCACGTTTCCCAAATAGTTCAGTTCTTTTTGCGGAAAAGCCTGCGAACTTGGTTTTATCGGCTTAATTTCCTGTCGATAATTGATTTTTCGCAGCGATTCCAATTTCGCGATTAATCGTTTCCGCCACTCGCCCAACATCGATGAAGGGATGAAGAGCTCGTCTGCAAACCGGATACCCACCTCCGAAATTTCGAAAACGGTATTCCCTGTTTTCATCAATTGCGTGCGAATGTTATCCTCTTGCGGTTTTTGAGCCCTTTGTTTATCAAAATCCACCGCAATAGCGGCAAAATTTTCATCTTCATCGATAATCTCCAATGCAAAGCCGCGAAGCGTCTCCTTTATCGAAATCCGCGCTGCTATTTTTCGTTCCGCCGAACGGCGCAAAAGCCGCATTTCGAACTCGTGATCGCAGTTTCGATATACTTTCATACCGACGCTTATATCCGGCATCTGCGCCGGAAAAATACGGTTGCCTTCGGCACGGTTTACACGAAAACCGTTTAAGCCGCCGCCGTCGATAAAGCAAAGGCCGTCGCCGTTATTTATTTTCTGTCGGGTGTTTATCGAAAGACAGTTATGTCCGCGTTCTTTTACCGTTCCGATATATTCACCCATGGATTTCGGTGATTCGAAAGACCAGATATCGTGTTGGCGGCCTTGCGAAAAATAATCGGTGAATCCGCGATTGAAGCTTTTCGCCAAATCGGGTTGAAAATCGAGGTATGATTTTCCGGAGGAAGATCGCACAAATTCCGGTCGGCGGGCAAAAACGGCGTCGAGTTTTTGGCGGTACGCCGCCGTAACGTTTTTTACGTATGACAAATCTTTCAGTCGTCCTTCAATTTTCAGCGACGAAACGCCCGCATCAAGCAAAGCTTCCAAGCGCTCGCTCATGTTCAAGTCTTTCATCGAGAGCAGGTGCGCATTTTCGCGGATGATTTTTCCTTCGGAATCGATCAAGTCGAAAGGCAAGCGGCAAATTTGGGCGCATTCTCCTCTGTTGGCGCTTCGTCCGGTAATTGCTTGACTGATATAGCATTGACCGCTGTACGAAACGCACAGTGCACCGTGCACAAACACTTCGAGAGGAGCCTTCGTCTGTGACGAAATTGCGGCGATATCGCCAATGGAAAGTTCTCGCGCCAATACCACCCGCGAAAATCCGGCAGCCTCTAAAAAACGAACTTTATCCACCGTCCGGTTATCGGTTTGTGTGCTGGCATGCAGCGGAACAGGCGGTAAATTTAATTGCAGGATGCCCATGTCTTGCACGATAACGGCATCAACGTTCAGCCGATAAAGCGTCCAAATCAATTTTTCGACTTGCGCAAGCTCCGTATCTTTCAAGATGATGTTCAGCGCCGCATACACCTTTGCATTGAAGCGGTGGGCGAAAGCCGTCAGCTCTCCAATATCTTCCACCGAATTTCCGGCTGCGGCACGAGCGCTGAACCCGTCCACGCCGATATAAACGGCGTCGGCGCCATGCAAAATGGCTTCCATCCCTCCCTCTTTGTTTTTGGCGGGGGCTAACAGTTCTATTTTGCGGACGGGTTTCATGTTTTATTTAATCGGAAAAGGAATCATTTTGTTCTGCAAAAGGCTGTATAACAGAAAAATAGTTTTTTTTGCAGTGGAGTTAAACATCAAAGCTCCCCAAGTTTTTCGATATCGCTCATCTCGAAAGGCGTAGCCTGATACACAAAATAATTGAGCCAGTTCACAAACAGCAGGTTGGCATGACTGCGCCAAACCACGATGGGCGGTTGTGTGGGGTCGTCGTTGCGGTAGTAATTCTTGGGAACTTCCACCGAATCGAGGCCTTTCTCCATATCGCGCGTGTATTCGTTGTGCAGGGTGAGCGGCGAATATTCCGAATGTCCCGTTACATAAAATTCACGACCGCCGCGCGACGAAACGATGTAAACTCCGGCCTCTTCCGATTCGGACAGAATCGTCAGTTCGGGTCGGCTTGCAATTTCTTCGCTCAAAAGGGTGGTATGTCGGCTGTGCGGCGCGTAAAACTCCTCGTCGAAGCCGCGGAAAAGCGGAAAAACGGGATAGTTTAGCGTGTGTTTGAAAACGCCGAACAATTTCTTGTCCAAGGGATATTTGTTTATGCCGTAAAAATGATGCAAAGCCGCCTGTGCAGCCCAACAAATATAAAAAGACGAGGTAACGCGGGTATGCGCCCAATCGAGAATTTCGGTGAGTTCGTTCCAATAGTTCACATCCTCGAAAGGCATCAGCTCCACGGGCGCTCCGGTAACGATGAAACCGTCGTAAAAATTGTTTTTGACAGCCGAAAAAGGTTTGTAAAACTCCATCAGATGCTCAATGGGCGTGTGTTTCGAGGTGTGCGTTTCCAATTGCACAAAGTCTATCGTTACTTGCAAGGGTGAGTTCGATAACAAACGTATCAAATCCGTTTCGGTAGTAGCTTTCAAGGGCATGAGATTGAGAACGGCAATCTTCAACGGACGAATATCCTGCGCCGTGGCGCGGAGTTCGTCCATCACAAAGATGTGCTCCTTTTTCAGAAGCTCTATCGCAGGGAGGTTATCGGGTATATTTACGGGCATTTCTGTTGATTCGTAATTTTAGGTTGATCGTTGATAATTTCGGGGGAATTCTTCAAAAATCCCTTATTTTTTCTTTTGCACGCTCCATCCGAATTTTCCGATGGCCTCTCCCAACCCATAATAATGGCCGTGGGAATAAGCCAAGAGGCGGGCTTTTTCGAGATCGAACTTGCCGGTATCGGGCTGGATGAAGGCTTCGTCGGCCTGAATATTTACTACATCGGCAATAAACATGTTGTGCGAGCCGAGGCTTATGATTTCTTTCACACGGCACTCGATATTCAACGGCGATTCGTCGATGGTGGGTGCAGATATCATTTTCGATTTTCCCGGCGTCAGATTCATCTCTTTGAATTTGTTATAGTTACGTCCTGAACGTACACCGCACCAATCGGTTTGACGGGCTATACCCTCGGTCGTCAGGTTAATCACAAACTCCATATTGCGCTTGATGATCTCATACGAATGGCGTTCGGGACGTACCGAAATGGAACACATTGGAGGCTCGGAACAGATGGTGCCTACCCAACTCAATGTGATGATGTTGTATTCTTCGGGTGAACTTCCGCAACTGACCATTACAGCCGGAAGCGGATAAATCATCGTACCCGGTTTCCAATCTTGTTTCATTCAATTTTTATATAGACAAGCCAACAGAGGGCTCATTTTAAAATGATTTCTTCTTTTTTGATTCTTATTTCGCAATAATGGCAGCGAAGTTCCACTTTTTCTTTGTCAATCACATCGAAGCGGGTGGACATCGGCTCGTTGTTGGTGATGCACTTGGGATTGTTGCACTTCACAATATCGATAATCGTATTTGGAAGCACAACATTCTTTTTTTCAACCACTTCGTAGTCTTTTATGATGTTCAGGTTTACATTTGGGGCAACGAGAGCGATGCGGTTTATTTCATCCTCCCGAAAAAATTTGTCGGCAATTTTGATGATGCCTTTCTTTCCCATTTTTTGGCTCATGAGGTTGCTGCCAATAGTAATCGGGTTGGACAATTTATCGAGCTGGAGCAGCGAAACGACCTTGAACACCTGATCAGACGGAATGTGGTCGATGGACGTGCCGTTCTGCAGTGCGGCTACCTGTAATTCTTTTTTCATGTTTGTTCCTCCCTTGCTTTATTCTACTTCAATCCCCAACAGGTCGCAAATAACCGCCTGACGTGTGAACATACCGTTTTTCGCCTGCTGGAAATAATAGGCTTTTGGGTTATCGTCCACATCCTGACTGATTTCCTTCACGCGCGGAAGCGGGTGCAGCACTTTCAGGTTCGGTTTGGAAGCGGCCAGCATATCGTTGTGCAGGATATAGACGTTCTTCACTTTTTCGTACTCCATCAAATCGGTGAAACGTTCGCGTTGCACGCGCGTCATGTACAGGATGTCGGCGCTGTTGATGGCTTCGGGCGAGAAATCCGAAAATTCACGGTAACGGATGTCGCATTTGTCGCAAAACTGTTTGTACTTGTCGGGGATCTTCAATTCTTCGGGTGCGACGAAATTGAAGGTCGGTTGAAAATGCGACAACCCCTGTATGAGCGAATGGACAGCCCGTCCGTATTTTAAATCGCCGACAATGGTTATTGTGAGATTATCCAACTTCCCCTGCGTTTCGTAAATCGTAAAGAGGTCGAGCAAGGTCTGCGTAGGATGCTGATTGGCGCCGTCGCCGGCATTGATGATGGGTACAGGCGATATTTCCGAGGCGTACCGCGCCGAACCCTCCAAGTGATGCCGCATGATGATGAGGTCGGTATAATTACTGACCATCATGATAGTGTCTTTCAGCGACTCGCCTTTCGATGAGCTGCTCGTCGCCGCATCCGAAAACCCGATAATGCGACCGCGCAGTCGGTTTACCGCCGTTTCGAAACTCAGGCGCGTACGTGTGGACGGTTCGAAAAACAAGGTGGCGCAAATCTTCCCCTGCAAATAATCGCGATTGGGGTTCGCTTTAAACTTGGCGGCGCTCTTCAGGATGCGGAGAACGTCGTCTCTTCCGTAATTACCGATATCGACTAAACTTTTGGGCTTCATAAAGCGATTTTTCGAGTAGTTCTTTTTGTTTACAAATATAACAATTTTTGCAGGAATAGCAGGATGATTGAGTAAAAAAGATGCGTATTTTCGAATAATATCTTGACAAACAAATAAAACACTCCACCATTTTTTCCGCTATTCCCCTACCCTTTTGCTTGCAGGATTTAAAATTAGGTTATATATTTGCTTGGCATTGTTATAAAAAATGAATACGTATGAAGAAGTTATTTCTAACAATATCAACAGCGCTGATTGTTGCGTTTGTAACTCATTCGCAAGAGCCAATAGACTACGTCAACCCTTACATGGGCAATATCAGTCATTTGCTGGTGCCATGCTACCCTACAGTGCAGCGTCCGAACAGCTTGTTGCGCATCTATCCTAACC
>JAISUH010000068.1 GCA_031272205.1 Dysgonamonadaceae bacterium
AACAGCAGTTCAACTGTCCAAACATTGTGCTAACTAATTGGTCGTAAGTGAAATACGCCGAGCAATACTTGTCGGTTTCGTATTTCTGAACGCTTTTGGAAAATAAAATGTGGGGTATCAAGTCAATTATTTGCTTGAAAACCGGATTGTCTGTTTTTTTACTTTTGTGCTCATAAAAAGTTCTTTGTTGGTTATCGTGATTGGATACCACAAAGGTAACCTTTTTACAAAGAACTTTTTATTTTTAAATTGTTTGGACAGTAATGATTACCTTTATATTATAGAGGAACAGGGCGAAAAGAACGAAATAAAAAAGCCATGGAACAATTGCAACTTTTTGGATTGGACGATTGGGGAACACATTTTCCCAATGAATTGTCAGGAGGACAAAAGCAGCGTGTAGCAATTGCAAGGGCTTTGATTACGAATCCTGCCGTCATATTGGCTGACGAGCCCACCGGACAGCTTGACTCTGTTACATCTTCGGGAGTGATGAGCTTGCTCAAAGATGTAAACCGGAAGGGTGTAACAGTGATTATTGTAACTCACGATCAGATTATTGCCAACAAAACAGATCAGATTATAAGGATCGGCGATGGCGTAATACACACTTAAACACCTGTGCGTAGCTTGTAGTCTGCAATCTTGTCTCTATTTTTAATGCCGTTTACAGGTGTTTGCAGGCGCTTTTATCTTCTTTTTTTTTTTTCACGCATCCCTCAACGCGAAGAATTGATTTATAAAACAAAAGAATTTCGTATCTTTGCAACTTGTTGTAGCATTCAAATTAAACAGCTATGAAACAAAAAATTTTATTGTTTATTTTTGCAGGTTATTTTTTTATTGTTTTTGAATCGGCAGCTCAGCAGCCCGACAGTTTAGAGTTATTCAGAAATATCACGGATATAGAAAAGCAATTGCAAGATTCCAACCAATCGTTTCAGGAGCAATCTATTAATCCGGTACCTAAAGATACTGCAAAACAAAAGCAGACCATTGCTGTCTCCCGACGCAACATACCCCAGTTTGTAGTAAAAAATACGATGGACTCGCTTTACACAAGGAGGGATAACGGAACATTGATATTACCGTACAACTTCAACAGCGAAACATTGCAGGGCTTGACCTTCCGTGACACCATGTTTTACAATCCGCTGTTTCTTCCCGTGGTTTTTGAGGGGCGCAGATTATTGAGCGATACCGCTCTCGTTTATCCCAAGCGCGACGTGTCGCCTTATCGGGGAATACTGATTTCCCCCAATGCTACTTTTGCTCCCCAGCTCAATCAGCAGGCCTTTGCCGATAAAGTGGCGGACGACTACTTGAAAAATTTTCCCGACCGGGTTTCCATATCGGCAACTAATTTTCCAAAGACGCCGCAACCCGTTTCCGACGAAAAGGTATTGGAAGATTTCAATCCCTTCAAAGAACTTTTGTCGGTAGAGTCAAACTACTCATTGGCAGCGCCTTCAGTTGAAGGAGTAACCATCCGGCGAAGGTACTGGATCTATTCGGGGGATCACTCCTTGCAGTTTTCCCAAAACTATTTTTCGGAAAACTGGTATAGAGGAGGCGTCAGCAATTTGAATATCTATAACTACCACATTTTGAGGATGAATTACAACAAAGAGAAGGTTCGCTTCAACAATACATTCGAGTGGAAGTTATCGCTAAACAATGCTCCCGACGACACCTTGCGCTCATACCGAATCGGTGAGGATATGATTCGCTATTACGGCGATTTCGGCATCGACGCCTTCATTAAGAAATGGTCGTATTCGTTTAACTTGGAAGCCAAATCCCAACTTTTTTCGGGACATCCGACCAACTCCAAAGAAACCATATCTTCGTTTTTAGCGCCTTTATACATCAATGCGGGTGTCGGTTTCAAATACGACCTCGATAAGAGCTCCAAAACCGTGCGCCACCGCCGCACAAGAGTGAGCGCATCCTTGGCTCCTTTCTCTATCAACTACAAATATGTGGGAAATAAGAACGTGAACGTCCTCCGATACGGTATTCCCGAAGGTAAGAAATCGGTCTCCGATTTGGGTTCCACCTTTACAGGGACGCTCATATACGACTATAACCGATACGTAACATGGAATTCACGCTTGAAATATTTCACGAACTACAAAAAAGTGGAGATGGAATTTGAAAATACGCTGAACATGTCGCTGAGCCGGTTTTTCTCCACGCGCCTGTATTTGAATCTGCGATACGACGACAGCGTGCCCCGCAACGATAAATTCGGCTATTTGCAGGTGAACGAACTGGTCAGTTTCGGGCTCAATTATAAATGGTAGAGGCAATCAGGGACTATTCGAAGCGGCTGCCGTCGGGGAATTTAAATCCGTTCAGAAAATCTTTTATCTTCATTCGTTTTTTTCCCGCAAGCTGAATATCGAGCAACCGGACGAACCCGTTTGCCGAAGCTACATCCACAAACGACTTATGATCGGTTACGATAGCGCCCGAAGGCCACGTATGAGTTTTCTCAACGATCGACGTATCCGTTATTTTGAACGATAGCGCCGTCTTGTCAGGCAGTACCAATTCCGTCCATGCGGCCGGATAAGGCGATAAACCTCTTACGAAATTGCGTATTTGTTCGGCCGGTTGTTCCCAATTGATGCGGCAGTTTTCTTTAAACAGCTTGGGCGCGGGTTTCAAAACCTCTGCGGGGTCGATAAATTCGGATTGTGGCAAAGCTTTTACAGAAGCGTTCTCGATTGCATCCACCGTTTTCAAGACCAAATCAGCGCCCAATGACATCAGTTTATCGTGTATGGTTCCGGCATTGTCTTGTTCCCCTATCGGGATTTTCTCCCGAAAAATAATCTTTCCCGTATCTATTTCGTGCGTCAGGAAAAACGTGGTAACGCCGGTCTCTTTCTCCCCGTTGATCACCGCCCAATTGATGGGCGCCGCGCCCCGATATTGGGGCAACAACGCCGCATGAAGGTTGAAGGTCCCTTTCGGAGGCATAGCCCAAACCGCTTCGGGGAGCATTCGGAAAGCCACCACGACCTGCAAATCGGCTTTTAAATTTTTCAGTTCTTGCAGGAAAACTTCGTTTTTTAGTTTTTCGGGTTGCAGCACTTCAAGATTTTGCGAAAGCGCGTATTCTTTTACCGGCGAGGGCTGAAATTTGTAACCCCGCCCGGCCGGCTTGTCCGGCATAGTGATCACGCCAACCACATTGTACCCGTTTTCAACCAAGGCACGGAGCGATTCCACCGCAAATTCGGGCGTTCCCATAAAAACGATGCGCAAATCTCTTTTTTTCATCCTCTTTGTTTGTTATACCTCGTCGGGTTCGGAGTAATTATCCACCAAAACTTCCCTGTATGCATTGAATATGGTGGATTGCGAAATGAGTCCTTTGTACTTCCCTTCATCGTCCACCACGGGCAGGTTCCATGCTTTTGTGTCTTCGAAGATATTCATCACGTTGCTCATGGGCATGTCCATATTGATTTTTGCCGGAGCGCCGACCATGAATTTCGAAACTCTGAAGCGATCGTACAGTTCCGGACGGAAAATAATGTTCCGAATATCATTCAGATAAACCAACCCCACCAACTTTTCATCGTCATCTACAACCGGAAATATATTGCGGTTTGATTTTGAAATCACTTTTACCACATCGCCCAAAGACATGTCGGGACTTATCACCGGAATATCGGTTTCTAACAGTTGCCCGATTTCCAAAAAGCTCAACACCGCCTTGTCTTTGTGATGAGTAAGCAACTCTCCTTTCTTTGCCAAACGAACGGCATAGATGTTGTGTTTCTCAAACAGGATGATGGTGGCGTAAGAAATGCTCGAAACAATCATCAACGGCAAAAACAGTTCATATCCTCCCGTGAGTTCGGCAATGAGGAAGGTTCCCGTTAGCGGAGCGTGCATCACACCCGCCATCACGCCTGCCATTCCCATAAGAGCGAAATTTTCGTTGGGAAGATAGGGTGTGTAGCCGAGTTGATTGAAGGTATATGAAAAAACAAAACCCATGATGCAGCCCAAAAACAGCGTAGGCGCAAAAACCCCGCCCGTTCCCCCGCCACCGTTCGTAGCGCTGGATGCAAACACTTTAAGAAGGATGACCAATACCAAGAAAACGACGATGCTCCACGTGCCCCGTGAGGCGTAGAAAAAACTTCCGTCCATCAACTGTTTGTATTTGTCGCCGCCGGCCAAAAGCGTGTTGATGGTATCGTAACCCTCTCCGTACAACGGTGGAAGAAAGAAAATCAGAACGCTTAACGTAAGACCCCCGATAATGAATTTGTGCCAATAGGTCAGTTTCTGGAAAACATCCTCCACCCACATCATCATGCGGGTGATGTAGAGCGAAACAAAGCCGCACAAAATGCCGAGGGCTACAACATAAGGAATACGCCGCATGATAAAACTCTCTACTTGCGTGTAGGCGAACATGGAATTGGAACCTGTCAGCAGATACGATATGATAGCAGCCGTTATGGAGGTTACAAGCAAGGGCAGGATAGACGCCATTGTCAAATCAAGCAGCAACACTTCAATAACGAACAGGATACCGGCGATGGGGGCTTTGAATATTCCCGAAATCGCGCCTGCCGCGCCGCAACCCACCAAAATCATCAGTTGGCGCTGGTCGAGTTTAAACAGCCTCCCCAAATTCGAACCGATGGCCGAACCCGTGAGCACGATGGGCGCTTCCGCCCCTACAGACCCTCCCATCCCGATGGTAATGGAACTGGCTATGAGCGAGGTGTATATGTTGTGCGGCTTGATGCGGCTCTTACGTTGCGATATGGCAAAAAGTATTTTGGTTACCCCGTGGCTGATGCTGTCTTTAACGATGTATCGCACATACAGCCCGGCAATCAGGATTCCCAAACTCGGATACAGGAGGTAGAGGTAATTCGCCCCCGCCTCGTTGAAATTTTCGGTCAGGAAACCGTGGATGAAATGGATGGCCGTTTTCAGCGCATAAGCGGCCAAAGCCGCTCCCACGCCCACAAGGAAGCAGACGAACAGGAAAAAAGGACGTTCGCTGACGTGCTCCACCCGCCACTGCAAAAACCGATTGAATATGTTTTTTATCGAAGACATGTTTTTTTGAATAGATGCTGTTGCTGAACAACCTGCAAAGATAGGCAATTGTTTTGTTTTTTTGGATGAAAATTGTTCTATTTCCTGATGATATAAATCGTCCCGTCCCGTCCCAATTTCACGATGCTCGACGGGGCTGCTTTCGTTCGTTCGTTCTGCCGAAAAACCACTGCATAATCCACCGCATTTTTTATTTCATCCCCGATCTCCCCGAAACAGGAAGGCGACGGCTGTCCGCTGATATTGGCAGAGGTGGACACAATGGGCTTGCGGTACTGTCGGCACAACTCTTTGGAAAAGGCCTCGCCGGTGATGCGAATGCCGATACTCCCGTCTTCGCCCGACAAGTTGGGCGCAAGATTTTTTGCTCCGTCGTAAATAAGGGTCAGGGGTTTATCGGCGAGTTCTATCAAATCCCATGCAATATCCGGAACGTCCGATACGTAAGCTTGCAATTTGGCGGGGTTATCGAGCAAAATCAGCATCGATTTACGGTCATCTCGCCGTTTGATCTCGAAAATACGGCGCACAGCCGCCTCATTGGTTGCATCGCAACCGATTCCCCAAACCGTGTCTGTGGGATAGAGGATGACTCCTCCGTTGCGCATAATTTCGCAGGCTTTTTTTATGTCGTCTTGCATCATTTCATTTAAACCCATCACTCCGGAAATCAACTGCGTGTACCCGGAAAAAGTTGCATAATCACAATATCGGAATACACATTATTTATCCGCACCCAATTTTTCAGTAATCCGGCTTCACAAAAACCGGCTTTTTTAAACAGGCGGATGCTCGCCATGTTTTGTCGGGGAATGTGCGCATAGAGTTGCGATAAGTGCAAAAATTCGAAAGCGTAGCGTCGCATCAGGCGCAGCGATTGCGTGCCGATACCCAGCCTCTGATAATCGGGAGCGATGAGTATGCCCACTCCTGCGCGAAGATGCAGCGGGTCAAAATCAAACAAATCAACTAACCCGACAGGCAGTTCTATATCGTCTTTATGCAGGGTTACCATCAGCCGCAACTGCCGCGTTTGGTAAATGTCCTGCCTTGCTTCATCCAAATATTGGCGTATGGCATACCGCGAGAGCGGCGAGACGGACGAGCCGTATTTCCACAACTCCGAATCGTTCTCCCAAGCATAGAGAATATCGATGTCTTCCGGTTCGATCGCCCGAAGCAACAGGTCGTTATGTTCAAAAAAAACGTTCATTCTTGGTTTTTTTGCGAAATGTCGTCTTTTTCCGTCATGGAAAAAATCTCTTTTTCGGATGATTTACAGAAAAGAAAAACAACGAGGAGAACTACCGTCAGCCAGAAAAAATTCATATTCCACGACCACATATACAAAAGAATATTGCCGATCGCAAGCAGCATAAAGGCGTAAAAACGAACGAAATAGGCCGTTTTATACTGCTTGATGGCTTCCGAAGGATTCAAGCCTTTCTGCCTGATTTTTTTCAAGCGTTCCGCGAACATTTTCAGCGCCACAGGAATCATTACTATCGTAATCACAACGGCGTACATTTCCACCGTGAGGTTGACCGGTTGCGGCGTTTTCGAGAAGCGAACGATATTTAATATTGACAACACAAATAGCGTCGCAAGCGCGGTAACACTCGCAAAATAGTAAATATTCAGCTGTCTGAGCGTTTTTTCTTCCATTATTTTGCGACTAATTTATACGATTCGTCAAACGGCGTGCGGTTGAGGATTGACCGCCCCAAGGTTACCTCGTCGGCATACTCAATTTCGTCACCGATGGAAACTCCACGCGCTATGATACTGATTTTCACATCAAACGGCTGCAGCTTGCGGTAAATATAGAAGTTGGTCGTGTCGCCCTCCATCGTTGCACTCAATGCCAAAATAACCTCTTTCACTTCGCCCGAACGCACCCGTTCGACAAGACTGTCGATTTCCAAATCCGAGGGGCCGATGCCGTCGATGGGCGAAATGATTCCGCCCAAGACATGGTACAAGCCCTTGAATTGCACCGTATTTTCAATCGCCATGACCTCTTTCACATTTTCCACCACGCAGAGAAGCGAAGCGTCGCGCGATTGGTCGGAGCAGATGTCGCACACCTCACGGTCGGAAATATTGTGGCAGCAGGCGCAATACCTGACTTCCCTCTTCAGCGTAGCGATCGACGAGGCGAACTGCTCCACCTGCGCATCGTCTTGACGGAGAAGGTGCAAAACAAGCCTCAACGCCGTCTTTTTGCCGATTCCGGGGAGTTTGGCAAATTCGTTGACGGCATTTTCGAGTAAAGCAGATGGGTAATGGGTATTCATAAACGCCTTCGATTTTTTTGCTAAAGTAGTGCAAAGATACTCCGATTCGACATACAAAACAAATATCTGATGCCTTTGAATTTTAAATTTCATGCTTCATTTATGGAAAAATTTCTTGAATAAAGTTCGGCGTTTATATAGTTATGTGTAAATAAATTTGTAGTTTTGCCGTAAATTTCAATTGCTGATACTATTGAGAATTAACCCTTGAAAAATTAAATATTTTACGTGTTTATATGAAAAAGTATAATTTTAATGCCGGACCTTGCGTCCTGCCAAAAGAGGCTACCGAATCGGCCATAGAAGCGATTCGCGATTTCGACCATACAGGGATAGGTATTCTTGAAATCTCTCACCGCTCGCCGGGCTGGGATCGTATCATGAACGAAACGTCCGAGTTGTGGCGTGAACTGCTTCACATCCCCGAAAACTACAAGATTATTTTTTTGGGAGGCGGCGCCAGTGCGGAGTTCTTTATGGTGCCGGCCAATTTGTTGAACAAAAAGGCGGCCTATCTGCAAACGGGTGTATGGGCTAAAAAAGCCATCAAGGAAGCCAAATTTTACGGCGAGGTAGAGGTAGTGGCTTCTTCGGAAGATAAAAATTACAGCTACATCCCCCAAGATTACATCATCCCGGCCGATGCCGATTATTTTCATATCACGACCAACAACACCATTTACGGAACCGAAATTCATGCGGATATCGACAGCCCTGTTCCGGTGGTAGCCGATATGTCGTCGGACATCATGAGCCGCCCCTTGGATATTTCCAAATACGGGTTGATTTACGGCGGCGCTCAAAAAAATGTGGGACCTGCCGGCGTGGCGTTCGTAATTATCCGCGAAGACCTGCTCGGAAAGGTCGATCGCAAACTGCAATCCATGGTTGATTATCGCCTGCATATCGACAACGGCTCAATGTTCAATACGCCTCCCGTATTCTCGATATTCGTGATGCACGAAACGCTGAAGTGGCTCAAATCGATCGGTGGCGTTGACGCCATTTATAAAATAAATAAGGAAAAAGCAGCCTTGCTGTACGAAGAAATTGACCGCAACAAAATGTTTGTGGGCACAGCTGCGAAAGAAGACCGTTCCATCATGAACGTATGCTTTGTGATGAGTGAGGCTTATAAAGACAAAGAAGCCGCCTTCCTCGAATATGCAAAGGAACGGGGGATGGTCGGCATAAAAGGCCACCGCTCGGTGGGCGGTTTCCGCGCCTCCATCTATAATGCCTGCCCGAAAGAGGCTGTGGAAGCTTTGATTCGTTGCATGAAAGATTTTGAACAGTTAAATAATTGATATACAGATATATGAAAATTTTATTGGCTACCGAAAAGCCCTTCGCCGCACCTGCCGTACAGGAAATCAAGAAAATAGCGACGGATGCAGGACACGCTTTTGTCGTCCTCGATAAATATACCGATAAAGCGCAACTGATAGAGGCGGCAAAAGAGGCCGACGGCATTATTATCCGCAGCGACATTATCGATGAGGAGGTGATGGCTGCCGCACCCCGGTTGAAAATCGTTATCCGTGCCGGCGCCGGTTACGACAACGTAGATCTTGATGCCGCTACGCGGCGCGGAATCTGCGTGATGAACACCCCCGGCCAAAACGCCAATGCCGTGGCCGAACTGGCGCTTAGCCTGATGGTTTTTGCCGCACGTAACTTTTTCGACGGCACGTCGGGCACAGAACTGAAAGACAAAAGTCTCGGCATTCACGCGTATGGAAATGTAGGCCGCAACGTTGCCCGCATAGCCAAAGGCTTCGGAATGAAAGTGTTCGCTTTCGACCCCTTCTGCCCTGCCGAAGTGATTGCAAAAGACGGAGTTATACCGGTAGCGTCGGCCGAGCAACTCTACGAAACCTGCCACTACGTTTCCCTGCATATCCCCGCGACAGCAGAGACGCGCAACAGCATCAACCGAGCCCTGCTCGATCGCCTTCCCGCCAAAGCGACGCTTATCAACACCGCCCGTAAGGAAGTGATTGATGAAGCTGACCTCGAACAGTTTATGGCCGACCGCCAGGATTTCAAATACCTCACCGATATCACCCCCGGCAACGACGCAGCGCTGAAAGAAAAATTCCCGAAACGCTATTTTGCTACCCCAAAGAAAATGGGAGCGCAAACCGCCGAAGCGAACATCAATGCCGGATTGGCCGCCGCAAGACAAATGGTGTCTTTCTTCGAATCGGGAGACGAAAAATATCGCGTGAACGCGAAATAACCGAAGAATTGACATTCATCATCGAGGCTGTCTCAAAAGTAGAAAAGCCGCGTCATTGGCTCTGCCGAACGTTGTTTCCGGCGAAAGCCGGAATCCCCTTCTAATCGTTAAATATTAATATACAATCATTTAGTATTTGAAGGTCTTCGGAGGATGGCGTCCCGTGTCGCAGCACGGGACGCCATGACGGGCTTTTGAGACAGCCTCTAACCGCTATTTCGGATAACAGCTATCTATTTGTCTGCCGGACCGATATTGAGAGACGAGATATCAAGCAGGTATAGCTTAAAACTGCGTTTGCCGTCGATACTGCGTGCGGAGGTGAAAGCTAAAAGTTTGCCATCGGGAGATATGCTGGGGAAGCCGTCGAAAGCGGAGTTATACGTAAGTCGCTGTTCCTCTTTTGTTTGCAGATTGATGAGAAAGATTTCATAATTACGGGGCGGCAATACTTTCACATATACGGCATGTTTTCCATCAGGCGCCGGAAATGGCGCCCAATGCGTGCCCGGTTCGGTTGTAATCTGTTGTAAATCACTGCCGTCGTCCTTGACGGTATAGATGTGCATGTCGCGGTTTTCTTGCCCTTGTTCCGATTTTTTCCATGCACGAAAGAGGATGGTCTTATTATCGGGAAGAAACTGAGCCCCACCCTCCTGCAAATCAGGCGTATGAGTTATTTGACGCTGATTCGTGCCATCGGCGTCGGCAAGCCACAGGTCTATTGCGCCGTCTATCTGCCGGGCAAAGAGCAACTTGCTGCCGTCGGGCGAGAAGCCCACTTCTGCGTCGTAATGCTCATTAAAAGTAATCCTGCGGACATTATTCCCTTCTAAATCCGAAAAATAGAGTTCTGCGCCCTGAGGATAGTCTTCCACCTTGCTCCAATCGCCTTTCGGCAGATGAAGATTATCGCGTGTGGAAGTCCAGACGATTTCTTTACCGTCGGGACGGAAAAACGAGCAGGCGTCATCACCGATGTTATTGATTCGTCGTCGGTCGGTGCCGTCAATATTAACCGTATAAACGTGATAGACACTGTCGTCTTCCTCTTTGCCATTGTATATCAATGTTTTGCTATCGGGAGAGAAATAAGCTTCAGCGCCGGTCGTTACATGGGGTATGACTTTTACTAAAGCCTCTGCCGATACGGAATCAGCAAAGAGCGATGCTTGAGCCTGAGGCTCTGAAGCGGTTTTTCCTTTGCAGGAAGAAAGATAAACGCCTGAAATCAACAGGCTTACAGAAATAAAAAATTTTACGTTCATGATAATTAATTTTTAGAGTTTGCTAACTGTAATAGTGTGAGGTGAATACATTGGGTTACCGATGTCAATTTGTCGTAATCGATCGATGGGGCTTCATCGGCCGGAGTATGATAAAGCGGGGTAACCCCGGAAAAAAACCACAGTACGGGGACGTCGCGCACAGCAAACGAGTAATTGTCACTTCCGCGCGTGTTGGAGCCTATCACTTTGGTTTTGACGCTAATATCGGGCGTCGCTTTCGCCGTTTTGGAGGCAATGCTTTCTCCCAGCGTTGCAAACAACTCACTGTGATACAAATAGAGGTTTTTCTCGTCTCCTTCTTGTTGGGGAGGGAGAGAGAAACGAGGCGTGAAAACCGGCGCCACGCCGCCGCGCCCCAGCATGTCGAGGTTGATGTATGCCTTGACGGCCGGAAGGTCTTTGAAAGTAGCGGCGAAAAATTCCGAACCCAGACAACCTTCCTCCTCCCCGTCCCAGAAAGCGAAGATGATGCTGCGCAAAGGTTTAACGCCGCTCAGGGCGATAGCCTTTGCCACCTGCAACGCCGCAGCGACGCCCGAAGCATTATCATCGGCGCCGTTGTAAATTCGGTCGCCCGCAAGCGTCGCGTCAATGCCCAGATGGTCGTAATGCGCCCCCAAGATTACATATTCATCCCTGAGTTTCCCCTCAACGATTCCCAATACGTTTTGCAGGTGAAGCACGTGATAAACATCTTTTTGCTTAATACGAGCAATTGAATCGGGATTCGATTGATAAACCGGTTTCTTTCCCGACGAAACGGGGGCAAGCGCTTCAAAAGATTGAAAATAATCGTTGAAAAACGCTTTGACGCCCCATTCGGCCAGTTCAGCCCTGATGTATTCTGCGGCAATGCGTCCGTTATGCGTCCCGGCCTTGCGGCCTTCGAGCGCATCGCTTGCCAAAAAATACAGATGCGCCTCTATGCCTTGCCGCTTAATCAGGGAAGCATCTTGCGCATAAAGCGCTGTTGTGCAAAATAAAAATGCAATTAAACACCTCATATTCATTATTTTTTCCAAAATAAGACACCTGACTGCACATCCTGCTGACCGGACAGTCTCGAAACGGCTGATTTGTAATTATCGGGGTTGGAAGTAACTTCTACCGAAGGGTATGTCAACCGTTGAGGCAGATTGCCATTCGCACCTGTCGGGGGGCTAAGCAGGTCTATATCGGGATGTCCGAGGCGGCGTATCTCTGTCCATGCGTCCCAACCGCGGTCAGACAGTGCAATCCATTTTTGCAGACCTATTTTCTCGCGCCAGTTTGTTGATGCGGAATACTTTATCGAAGGTTCATTGGCGACATAAGCGTCGGCAACCGCCTGTGTGCCGCCCCATTGCAGGATAGAGGCCTTAATACCCCTGTTGTAATGATCTTCGGCTGTCCCGCCAACCGAAATGCCGCGTTCAACAGCCTCTGCAAGCAGAAATTCAGCCTCTGCATAATCGAGCAGCACAACAGGCAGCGTTTTTCCAAGCCAGTAATCCGACAACGCCGAATACTGCTCGCTGTTGGTCTCCCCGGCGATTCCTCCTTTATAACTTCCATCGGATAAAGGCTTAAAATACAAACTTATACGCGGGTCGTTGTAAGTTTTCAGCGTATTGATAAAAAACTGTGTGGGAATATTCACCACTACCGTTGAAGCCTGACCGAGCAGTTGCCAAACGGGATTGGACGTCGTTGTTGTAGCGCCGTCGTAGAGGAAATTCGCATTATCGCTGTTTGATTCAAATATGCCGGCCGATACCGCTTCGAGCGCTTTAGTCTGAGCTGTTTGAGGTTCAACATCGGCTATCAAAAGAGCCGCTTTCAGTTTCAGCGTGTTAGCAAACTTACGCCATTTGAGGGCGTCGCCGCTGTAAATGCGGTCTGACTTGCCGATAACTTCCAACGACTGGGGATAATTCTGCTGTAAAGCCTCAATATCTTTGTCTAAACGGGCTATAAGGTCGAGTGTAAGCGTGCGTGCATCGTCGTATCTCGGAAAAGGCGTATTGTCGGTTACAGCCTCAGTGTAAGGGATATCGCCATAGGTGTTCACTAACAGATAATAGTTATACACTTCCAGAATATCAATGATGGCCAGATTGTTTCGCAGCACATCGGCGTCTTTTACCTCTTTCTGATATTGAACACGCGACTGTTTGAGATTTATCAACGATGTGGTATAAAGGCTTTTCCACCAATTAAGCGGCGAATTGTTCCTTTCTAAGTTGTATTGCGCCTCGTAGGGATAGTCATACTGCGTCCAAATTTGCGAGAGCACTCTGAAAGGCGCTGTTTCGGCTTTTGCTGCGCCGTAAGTATCGGCGAGAGCTTTTTCACCGGCCAAAAACAATGCGCCGGGTTGCGCTGTGCTGTAACTTTTCGGGTCTATGTTCAAATCGGTAAGATTGTCGCTGCACGCTGTCAACAATGCTACAAGCGCCATATAAAAAATATAATTCTTCATTGTTTTAAAATTTTAGATGAATATTGAATGCAAAAGTGCGGACGGAAGGATATGCGCCGGTCTGGTATCCGATAGATTCATTGCCGGAAGCCTGCCCTTCTTCGGGATCGGCATAAGGCAGATTTTTGTGAATTATCCACAGGTTTCTGCCGACAAGCGACAGGGATGCTTCGCTAAAAATACGCGATTTGGCTATCCATGTGCGGGGTAAGTTATACGAAAGAGCGACTTCCCTGAGTTTCACATAACTCGCATCGTAGATGTAAGCGCTATTGGCTTCGTTCCCGCCGTTAGCGCCAAAGGGAAACAGTTTGGCCGCTGCGTTGTAAGCCTCCACCTTCTGTGTGTTGGCGCTACCGTCTGCCTTGACGCCTTCAAAGAGGTAGCCTCCGCCCTCGCTGACGGGTTTTCTGACTGATACTCCGTCGGCGTTCAAGCCGGCTGTCGAAGGAAAGAGTCCGGCTGCCGAACCGAAATCCATATCGGCCGAATATACGTCGCCGCCCGATTTGACGTCGATAAGGAAACTGAACGAAAAGTCTTTGTAACTTAAACTGTTAGAGACACCGCCTATCCAATCGGGGTTGATATTGCCGATGTTCAGTAATTTATTGGCAGCGATAACGGGATAACCGTTGTCGTCGATAAGTCGCTGACCATCTTTGTATTCGTAATCGCTGCCTCTTATAACTCCGTAAGGCTGTCCTACTTCTGCAACCAACTGCAACCCTCCGTAGGGCGAAGCAATCGTATATGATTGTTGGTTTCCGTAAAGCGACAGCACTTTGTTTTTGTTTTTACTCCAGTTGAGCGTAATATTCCATGCGAAGTCGCCGGTTTTTACGGGAGTACCGTTAAGCAACAGTTCTACCCCTCTGTTTCGGATGGCTCCGCCATTAACGTAATAGGAGGCGTATCCCGATGCGGCTGAGGGTGTTATCGGCATCAGCTGGTCGATTGTTTTTGCATTGTAGAACGTAAGGTCGAAGCCGAGCCTGTTTTGAAAGAGCGCCGCCTCGAAGCCTGCCTCATAGGAACGGCTGCGTTCGGGACGCAGGTTGGCGTTGCGGTAGGTGGTATTGACGGACGAAACAGCCTGTCCGCCCAGCGTCTGGTTGTTGACGTAGGTAGGAAGAACATTGTATGGAGGCGCATCGTTGCCCGCCTCCGCATAATTGAGGCGTATTTTCCCGAAACTGAACCACGACGCCGTAAAAGGCAGAATGAAATTACCGGAAATTGCCGGATAATAATAGTCGTTGCTGTCTTCCGGCAAGGTCGATGATTGATCTCTGCGCAGTGTGGCGTCGAGGGTAAACAAACTGCCGTAACTGAAGGCAAGTTCTCCGAACAAGCCATTAATGCCTTTACGTTCATCTGTTTCTACAGGCGCTGCGGGAGTGTTACGCGAGTTCGATAAGGCAAAAACGCCCGGATAAATCAAGCCTCCGGAGGTTGTTGCATAGATTGATTCCACCTGATTGCGGCGGATATTTCCACCGGCCATGACACGTGCGTTCCAAGATTTATCAAGCTGCCTGCTGTAGGTGGCAAAAAGGTCGAAATTGTTCTCGCTGAGTGTAAAATCGCCTCGCGAATACGAGCCGGAACCACCATACGAGAATGTGCCAATATTATTGCGGGTCTCAAACCGCTGTGTATAATGGTCTCTCGAAACGCGGGCTGTTATTTCGAGACCATCCGCAGGCTTGACAACCGCATATATATTGCCGAAATAGCGGTCGCGCTGATTGGTATTGTAGTTCTCATACAGCGTCCAATAGAAGTTATCGTGCTGATAAACCGTAGCAAGGTCGGGACTGGAAAAGGCTGTTGAATTGATATTCCAGGTAACATTCTTTCTTGTCCGAAAATATTCGTCTTTCAAACGGCTGATGTCCACGTTAGTAGCCCACCACTGCCGTAAAGTGCCGATAATCGTGGCATTTCCAATCGTGTTGTAACCGTTGCGGTTCTTACTTGCTTCGTTAATGTAGTTGAACGAACTGCCGATGCTGATAAATTTCGACAGGTCAAAAGCAAAATGCGAGTTTAGCTGATGTTTGTTGATGTAACTGTTGGGCAGTCCTCCATTTTCGTGGTTATTGGTATAACCGATTTTGAAAGCGCCGCTTTCTGTTCCCTTTTCGAGTATAATACTGTTAATCAAGCTATATGGCGTTTCAAAAAGGTCGGCTATCCCATTTTTTTGGGCAGGCAGCCAAGCGCTTGTCTTGCCGTAATTGGGATTGCCGGGAACAAAGGACTCCCACGTGTAAACTTGTTTGTTAGCGTCGTAAGCGGGTCCGTTAGAAACGTCCTGATTGGTCTGTACAATGGCAACCGGAGACGCGCTGTTGAAGACCGGCAGATTATAAAAATAATCGCTTGTGCCCGACACATAGCCTTTCCCCTGACCGTACTCGTTTTGATAGACCGGCAAGGTACTTTTATCGTAGCTGCCGAACTGCGTTGTTGAGTTGACGGTTATGCCGAGCGCCTGCTTGCCTTTCTGTCCCTTTTTGGTATTGACGATTATTACGCCATTGGCAGCGCGAGAGCCGTACAATGCCGATGCAGCAGCGCCTTTAAGCACATTCACCGATTCGATATCCGCCGAATTGATATCCGAAATGGCGTTGCCCACGTCATAGCCCTTATTGTTTCGCCCGCTGAAATTTGTATTATCAACCGGCACGCCGTCTATCACAAACAAAGCCTGATTGGATTGCGTAAGCGACTTAAAACCGCGCAGTATGACGTTGGTAGAACCGCCAAGCGTGTTCGCCGATGTGATTTGCAAACCGGCAATCTTACCGGACAGGTTCGAGGTGAAATTGTTTGTCGGAGCACGGTTAAGTTCGTCATTACCAATCTCCTGCACCGTATAAGTCAGGGCTTTCTTCTCGCGACTGATACCTAAGGCCGTAACCACTACTTCACTCAACTTATGAGTATCTTCAAGCAATACCACATCGATTTCTTTCTGCCCATATACATTGATTTCCTGCCGGGCAAATCCGATATACGAAAACACCAGCGTTGCGTCACGGCCGGAGACCGAGATCCGATACCTTCCGCCGGTATCGCTTACCGTACCGGCCTTTGCTGTTTCGCTGTCTTTCGCGCCCGTTTCGCGAATATTTACACCTGCAAGCGGCAACCCTTGGGCGTCGGTTATCGTGCCCGTAACGGTGAAGGGCGACTGCTGAGCAGTCGCCGCTGCAATAAACACAATGGTAAAAATACTTGCTAATGAGAATTTTACCTTTTCTAAACGAGTTTTTTCTTTCATCATATCCTTTAATTAAAATTACCTAAAAAGAACACCGCAAAGATAGTTCCGCCCGTTTCTTGCCGCAATACCACATTTATGTTAATTTTTATCTGTTTTATGTGTTATTCTCTACAATTTGTATATCTTTGCACTCGATTTAAGTTTTTTGATAAATTCTCTCCCTGATAGAGAATTATTAGCTTGTTATAATGAGCCAGCGAACTCTTTTTAATGAAAACAAGGGTCATCCTGAAAATGGAGAGTTAATCGCAACTTTGATAAAAAGACTATTTAACTTCAAGATTTATAAGTAATTATAAATTTTGTAGGATTGGTTTAATTGGTTTTAATCGTAACAATGGACTCGAAAAACAGTAACGAAAAAACACAGTGGTTCGTCATGCGAGACCTCAAACGTGTCAACGCCAAGTTACCGGCCTACAAGCAGCTTGAGAACAAGGTTTTCAAGGTATTTACCCCCTTAAAACAGGATTTGGTCGTAAAACAGGGGCGAAAAAAAGTCCGTGAAGCGAGGCCTGTCATCCCCGATTTGCTGTTTGTGCACGACACGCGCCTCGTTCTTGACCCGATTGTGGAAAAAATCCCCACGCTTCAATATCGTTATTTACGCAATACCTATCGCGAGCCGATGACGGTTCCCGAAGACGACATGGAACGCTTCATTCAAGCCGTCGGCGCTTCCGAATCTTCTCAATACTATCTGCCGGAGGAAATCACCCCAAAGATGTACGGGCGCAAGATACGCATCATAGACGGCCCGCTCAAAGGTTACGAAGGCAATCTGCTCTCCACACGCGGTTCAAAAGTAAAACGCCTGCTTGTAGAACTGCCCAACATTCTTTCCATCAGCGTGGAAATCAATCCCGAATTTATTCAATTTGTCAAATAAAAAAATCATAAATCATATTACATCAATGAAACTAAAGAATTTTCTGCTTGCATCGGCTTTTCTGTTCATTTTAAACTCCTGTTCTCCTGTCAAAAACATTGCCTATCTTCAGGATTTGCAATACGGAGAAACGGAAGATCTATCGAAAACGTCGGAGATAACGGTAAAGCCCGGCGATAAAATATCCATCGTGGTAAACAGCAAAGACCCCCTGTTGGCCGACCTGTTCAACTTGCCCATTATATCCCACCGTGTGGGTTATTCGCAATTGTCGTCGCTCAACCAGAGCCAACAAATCTCCTGCTACACCGTCGATCAGGAAGGGAAGATTGATTTCCCTGTACTGGGAAAGGTTGATGTAGCCGGTAAAAACAGGGAAGCGATCTCAGCCTTAATCAAAGGTGAACTGATCGGCCGGAACCTGGTCAATGATCCGGTCGTAACCGTAGAATTTGCAAACCTCTACATCTCTGTGTTGGGCGAAGTAAACAAACCGGGACGTTACAACATCGATCAGGACAATATCACCCTGTTCGACGCCATCGGAATGGCCGGCGACCTCACCATCTTCGGCAAACGGACAGACGTGGTTGTCATGCGCGAAAGCGACGGCAAACGAACGTCATACAAGGTAGATTTGACGTCATCCCGCGATTTATACGCTTCTCCGGCCTATTATTTGCAGCAAAAAGACGTGGTTTATGTGGAGCCTAACGATACCCGCGCACGCCAATCCACCGTCAACGGCAACAACGTACGCTCCACCTCGTTTTGGATCTCATTGGCCTCGCTGCTCACCTCGGTAGCTTCGGTCGCTGTAATCGTACTCAAATAAACTCATATTCTTATTTTCAATACCGTTCTTAAAAATCATTTTTATCAACCAATGGCAGTTAGCAAAAACAACATGCGACAAACGAACGAATCCCTGCGTTTGCAGGATTTGGCTATTCTTTGCATTTCCCAATGGAAATGGTTTGTACTCTCTATCTTCTGTGCTCTAAGCATAGCCGTACTTTATATTTTGGCAACCCCGCCGATCTATACACGCTCAGCATCCATACTGATTAAGGAGAATGCAAAAGGCAGTTCTTCATTCTCTACCGAACTCAACTCGTTTGCAGACATGGGATTGTTCAATGTCAATACAAACGTGAACAACGAACTGACATCCATCCAGTCTCCGGCGCTCATTTTGGAAGTCATCAAACGGCTTCATTTAGACATGAATTACCGCGAGGACGGCTTCCTGTATAAAAAAACCCTCTACGGGCGCAACCTTCCCGTTGCCGCCGCCATAATTGGATTGGCCGATAACGATTTCTGTTCCTTTACACTGCACGTTGACAAGGCCGGAAAAGTCGAACTCTCCGATCTGACCCTCAACGGCGAAAAGCTAAGCGGAGGCAACAACATTAAAGGTACGTTGAAAGACAGCATAGCCACGCCCATCGGCAAGGTCGTGATAGACGCAACGCCGTACTACGACAACGAAGAACTAACGTTGTATGTTACCCGTTCCGGCATCATAGCCGGCGTGGAGAGTTGCTTGTCGAGACTGTCCGCAGCCCTCAACAACGAAAAAACTACCATTATCAACCTTTCGTATCAGGACCTGTCCATCCAGCGGGCGGAGGAATTTCTGAACACGCTCATTTCCGTTTACAACGAGAATTGGGTCAAAGACAAGAACCAGATAGCCGTCAAAACCTCCGAATTCATCAACGAACGTCTTAACGTCATCGAACAGGATTTGGGCCATGTGGATAACGATATATCGTCTTACAAAAGCGAACATTTGATTCCCGACATACAAGCGGCGTCTAACATGTACATGACACAGGCTAACGAGACTAACACACTGATATTGAGATTAAATAACGAGCTGTATATGGCCCGCTACATACGGAATTTCATTAGCGATGAAAGCAGCAAGAACCAATTGTTGCCTGCAAACTCAGGCATCAGCAGCCCTGTCATCGAGAAGCAGATTTCAGAATACAACAACAAACTGCTTCAGCGCAACAGCCTCGTGGCCAACAGCAGCGCACAAAACCCCTTGGCTATCGACATGGACAACGCGCTATCGTCCATGCGAAAAGCGATCCTTTCGTCCATCGACAATCAAATCAATGCGCTCAATACACAGATAAGCGGATTTCGTGCAAACGAACAACAAAACACCGCCCGTATCGCATCGAATCCGAAGCAAGCCAAATATCTGCTTTCGGTAGAACGGCAGCAAAAAGTGAAAGAAGCGCTCTACCTCTTCCTCTTGCAGAAAAGGGAAGAAAACGAACTGTCTCAGGCATTTACGGCATACAACACCCGCGTAATCACGCCCCCGAACGGAAAATTGAAACCAACGGCGCCCGTCAAACGCAATATTCTGATGGCCGCATTCCTGATTGGCCTGCTCGTCCCCGTAACGGTGATTATCGTCCGCGAAAACATGAATACCAAGGTAAGGGGTCGAAAAGATTTGGAAAAAATGACCGTACCTTTCATTGGTGAGATACCGCTGTACGGCAACAGCAAACGTCTCCGCACAATCGTCAAAAAGAAAACCGAAGAACAGGAATACAAGGTGCTTGTAAAAGAAAAGAGCCGCAACGTCATCAACGAAGCATTCCGCGGAATACGCACCAATATCGAGTTCATGCTGGAACAAGACGACAGCAGCAAAATTATCCTGTTCTCATCGGCCAATTCCGGCAGTGGAAAAACCTTTGCGGCAATGAATCTTGCCGCCGGGTTCGCAATCAAGGAAAAGAAGACCGCCGTCTTGGATTTAGACCTGCGCAAAGCCTCGTTGAGTTGCTATGTGGGTTCGCCCAAACAGGGACTCTCCAACTATTTGAGCAACTACATAGAAGATTGGAAAAGCATCATCGCTAAAGACGAAAACTATCCTTATTTAGACGTCTTGCCGGCAGGCACTATCCCGCCCAATCCCGTAGAATTGCTTTCCAAACCGAAATTGGAACAACTCCTGAAAACCTTGCGCGAAGAATACGACGTGATCATCATCGACTGTACGCCCATCGATATTGTGGCCGACTCTTCCATTCTCGCCAAATGGGCCGACATGACCGTCTTTATTATTCGCGCAGGACTGATGGAACGCGAGCTGTTGCCTGTTGTAGAAAACTATTATACCGACAGGAAGTTCCACAACATGTCTATATTGCTTAATGGAACTACGGCTTACGGACATTACGGATACCATCGCTACGGGTATCACTACGGACACGGATACGGAGATTACACCAAAGACGAGTAAATGTTTTTCTCGTCAAAAAAGTGGTCTATTGCGGAAAGCGGCCTGTTGTGCAATTTCACCGATTGGCACAGCCATATTCTGCCCGGTGTGGACGATGGAGCCCGCACAGCAGATGAGTCGTTGCAAATCCTCCGCCGCTTGGAAAGCGTGGGCGTGGCGCGTGTCTATCTGACGCCCCACATCATGGATGATTTCCCCCACTCCACAGCATATCTCCGCGAACGTTTCGAAAAATTCAGGGAATCGTATCAAGGTCAGATCCAACTGATGCTGGCCTCCGAAAACATGATCGACAACCTGTTCGAGAAACGCTTGAACGCTGATGATATCCTTCCCTTGGGCGAAAAAGAGAAAGGCTTGCTGATGGAAACTTCCTGCTTAAACCCTTATACGGGATTAAACAACATCCTGTTGAGAATCAAGAAAAAAGGCTACATTCCCGTGCTGGCTCATCCCGAACGCTACCGATACATGGAAGAGGAAGACTACCTCGAACTGCGCCATTCAGGAGCGCTGTTCCAACTCAACCTGCCCTCCCTCACCGGCGCCTATGGAAAAGCCGTCCGAAAAAAAGCGCTCATGTTGCTGGATCGGGGATGGTATGACCTCTGCGGATTGGATATTCATTCGTCGGCTTCTTTGGAAGATTTCCTGTGGTGCCGGCTTACATATAAAGAAATCCTTAAAATAGAAAATATCATCAAGTAAAAAAGAAAGAAGTATTTTAAAAAAACGCAACACCGATGAAAGAAGAACTGTTAAAGAAAATTGCCGATAGAGAGATTGTGGCCGGAGTGGTCGGACTCGGATATGTAGGCCTGCCTTTGGCCGTCGAAAAAGCCAAAGCCGGATTCAAAACCATCGGCTTCGACGTGCAGGAAGAGAAAGTGAAGTTGGTAAACAAAGGGACTAACTATATAGGCGATGTGGTCGATTCCGACCTTGCTCAACTGGTCGAAGACGGCATGCTCTCGGCAACCACGGATTTCAGCGTAATAAAAGATGTGGATTTTGTGGCGATATGCGTCCCCACCCCACTCGATGCGCATCAACAGCCGGACATCAGCTATGTGGAATCATCCGCCAAGTCCATTGCCCGCTACCTTCACAAGGGCATGATGGTGGTTCTCGAATCGACCACCTACCCCGGAACAACCGAGGAGCTGATCAAGCCCATCCTCGAATCGTCGGGTCTCAAGTGCAACGAAGATTTCTATCTCGGCTTCTCGCCCGAACGTGTCGATCCGGGAAATGCCATTTACAAGACAAAAAACACGCCTAAGGTTGTGGGAGGCCTGGGCGCAGACGCCAGCGAAGTGATTTCGGCCATGTATGAAGCCGTGCTGCAAAGTCAAGTGTTCCGTGCATCCTCGCCCGCTGTTGCCGAGATGACCAAGATTCTCGAAAACACCTATCGAAACATCAATATCGGTCTGATAAACGAGCTCTCCATCCTTTGCAACCGAATGGACATCAACCTCTGGGAAGTCATCGAGGCGGCCAAGACCAAGCCTTTCGGCTTTACGCCTTTCTACCCCGGCCCCGGTCTCGGCGGCCATTGCATACCGCTCGACCCCTATTACCTCAGCTGGAAAGCAAGAGAATACGGCTTCCATACCTCCATGATTGAAGCCTCCATGATGGTCAACGACCGTATGCCCGAATATTGCGTATCGCGTGCCGGAGACATCCTGAACCGCCGCTTCAAGAAATCGCTCAACGGATCCCGGATTTTGGTGCTCGGCGTCGCTTACAAACAAGATATCAACGATTACCGCGAATCGCCGGCGATCCGCGTTATCGATATCCTGCGCAAAGAGGGCGCCGACGTCAGGTTTTACGACCCCTATATTCCCCGATTCCGCGAACACGGCAAGTCTTATGAAGGAGAGCCTGAGCTGACTGCCGAATTGATGGAAAACGCCGACCTTGTCATGATCACCGCATCCCATACCAATGTCGATTACGCGTTTGTGCAACGTCATGCCAAAGCTGTTTTCGACACAAAAAACGTTACCAAAAATCTTTCGAACAAGACGAACATCGAAGTATTGTAAAGATGACGGACAATAACAACCATTTTGTGCACCCGTCGAGCTACGTCGATGAGGATGTAACGATTGGCGACGGCACAAAAATATGGCATTTCTGCCACGTACAGCGTGGCGCCTCGCTGGGACGCAACTGCTCGCTGGGGCAAAATGTCAATATCGGCAACAACGTGAAAATCGGCAACGGCGTGCGGATACAAAACAACGTTTCGGTATATGAGGGCGTGGTGATCGAAGACAATGTGTTTTGCGGCCCTTCCTGCGTATTCACCAATGTCGTAGCGCCCCGTGCGCATTTCCCCGTACAGGGGATATATGCCGCCACCCTGATTAAGGAAGGAGCGTCGCTCGGCGCAAACTGCACGATCGTATGCGGACATACCGTAGGCCGCAGCGCTCTGATAGCCGCCGGAGCCGTCGTTACCAAAGACGTGAAAGCCTATGCGCTGATGGCCGGTGTCCCGGCTCGACAAATCGGTTGGGTCTGTGAGTGCGGCAAACGCCTCGACGAGCATACGCTCGCCTGCGAATGCGGCCGCCGCTACCGTAACACCCCCGAAGGCAATCTTGTTCAAATATAGCCTGTTATGCAATTCCGAGACTTAAAATACCAGTACGAAGTACTGAAAACCGATATCGATAAAGCGCTTATCGGCGCGGCGGCCGCAAACGCCTATATCATGGGGCCCCAAGTGAAAGAATTGGAAGAGCAATTGGCCGCATACGTCGGTGTGAAACATTGCCTTAGCTGCGCCAATGGCACCGATGCGCTCACACTCGCCCTGAAAGTATGGGGCCTAGGCCCGGGCGACGCCGTGTTTGTGCCCGATTTTACCTTCTTTTCGACGGCAGAGGTCGTTTCACTCGAAGGAGCGACGCCGGTATTTGTCGATGTCGATAAAGCAACCTTTAACATCGATGCCTGCGATTTGGAAAAGACCATCCGGGCAACAATCGCCGACGGCCGACTGAGGCCTAAAGCTATCATCGCCGTCGATCTTTTCGGCCTGCCGGCCGACTATACGGCGATTGGCCGCACGGCAAAACAATACGGCCTGTGGCTGCTCGAAGACGGCGCACAGGGTTTTGGCGGCGCAATCAACGGAAAGCGCAATGGCAGTTTCGGCGACATCAGCACCACCTCCTTCTTCCCCGCAAAACCCCTCGGATGTTACGGCGACGGAGGGGCAATATTCACCGACAACGACGAATGGGCTGCCCTTATCGCCTCGTTGCGCGTGCACGGCAAAGGATCTTTTAAATACGATAACGTTCGCATCGGCATGAATTCGCGCCTCGATACCATGCAGGCGGCTGTCCTGCAAGTGAAATTGAAGGCTTTCGCCGATTACGAGCTCGAAGCAGTCAACGAGGTCGCAAAAAAATACGGCGAACAGCTTGCAGGAACAGTCAAAACGCCGATTGTGCCCCGGAATTTCTATTCGAGCTGGGCGCAATACACCATCCAACTCGACAACCGTGAACAGCGCGACCATTTGCAGGTCGCATTGAAAGAGGCCGGAATCCCCTCGATGATCTATTACCCCACTCCCATGCACGCCCAAACGGCCTACCGCAACCTCCATTATCCGGCCGACAGCTGCCCCTCAGCCCTGCAACTGTGCGACACCGTACTTTCGCTACCCATGCACCCCTATTTGAAAACAACAGATATCAATTTAGTTTGCGATGCCATCAAGTCCAACGTATAATACACCGGCAAGAGTCTCCCGCCGCCGAACCCGAATCCCGTTCTACTACGAGCCGGAGATACCTGCCGACTATACCGAACATGGCGTGGAGAAAGGCGCCAAGATAGAAACCCAAAAGGTGGAGAACCGCGATATTCTCCGCTTCTTTACGATCAACAGGTCGATGAACTTAGACAACTCGTTGGTCTGGCTCGACAAACACAAAGCCGAATTTGACCCCACAACGATCATTATAGATACCGACGACGTCCATTCGCTGTCGCAATACCGGCAACGCAGGCCGCAATCCTTCATCTCCAAATGGCCTCTGAACCGCATACGCCACCTCAACACCTTCCTCAATCGCACCAACGAGGAGCTGGCGCAGGGAGGATACCTGTGGTGCCATTGCCGCACGGCAATCCTCAAAAAACAACTGATATTGAAGACCTATCCCGCCGGTATCAACTATGCGGTATATCTGCTTCATTATCTGTGGCATCGCGTCATGCCCAAATTGCCGCTTACCCGTCCGCTCTATTTCGCCCTAACCAAAGGCAAAAACCGCACCTTCAACAGGGTCGAGGTACTGGGGCGAATGTACCGCGCCGGATTTGAAGTCGTCAACGAGGAATTTCGATACGGCGAGTTTTTTGTCCTTGCCCGCAAAGTCAAAGCGCCGATCTGGAACGACCAGCCTACCGGCTCCCCGCTTATCAAACTGCGACGTGTGGGAAAAAACGGCAAGCTGATCGGCGTGTATAAACTTCGTTCCATGTATTCGTATTCCGAATACCTTCAGCCCTATATTTACGCACACAACGCCCTGCAAAAAGGCGGCAAGTTTGCCGACGACTATCGGGTGAACTTCTGGGGAAAGCTTTTCCGCAAATTGTGGATCGACGAGATCCCGATGATTCTCAACCTGCTCAAAGGCGATCTGAAATTGGTGGGCGTCCGACCGCTGTCGCAACACTATTTCTCGCTCTATACGCCCGAAATGCAGGCTTTGCGGGTGAAAGTAAAACCGGGATTGTTGCCCCCGTTCTATTACGACAGGCAAACGCCCCGCAGCATCGATGAAGTACAGCAGTCGGAACGCCGCTACATCGAAGCCTACCTCAAACACCCCTTCCGCACCGATTGGCGCTACTTTTGGGGTACAGTGTGGAATATTTTGGCTAAGGGGAAGAGGAGTAGGT
>JAISUH010000093.1 GCA_031272205.1 Dysgonamonadaceae bacterium
AAAAAATGAAATACGCTTATTTGATAATCGCACATAACGAGTTTGAAGTCCTGCGGAAATTAGTCGGAGCTTTAGACGACTGTCGGAACGATATTTATGTGCATATCGATAAGAAAGTAAAGGAATTGCCTGAGCTTTCAACTCGCAAATCGGGCTTGTTTGTTTTGCAGAACCGCGTGGACGTCAGGTGGGGACACGTCTCGCAGATAGAATCGGAGTATGCGCTGTTTGAGGCCGCATACCGTTCGCAAGAAAACTATTCCCGCTACATCCTGATTTCCGGTACCCACCTGCCCCTGAAACCTCAGGATGCCATTCATCGTTTTTTCGATGAAAACAGCGGAAAAGAACTTCTGCGGCAAATTGGTTGCGACAAGGGGAACGTCAACTTCAAACTCTATTTTAGGCATTATTTCCTGCGGTCGTCGCAAGCTGCAAATCCCGTTATCCGGAAAATCGGGCATTTTTTGTGGTGTACGGTATGCTACATTCAGAAAAGACTCCCGATGAACATGGACAGGGTACAAGCGATTACCCGCGCCAACAACTGGGTGGCTTTAAGTAATTTGATGGTGAAATATCTGATAGAAAAGAAAAAAGAAACGTTGGCGAGATTTCGCCGTTCGTATTGTGGAGATGAATACTTTGTTCCTTATATCATTGAACATTCCGGGGGCAAATTCGAAGCAACCCTGTGCAGTAACCTGCTTTTTAATGATTTCGGGGCTTACGCTCGTCCGCGTGTTTTGACCATAGATGACTATGATTTTCTGATGGGTTCGGATTATTTGTTTGCCCGGAAATTCAACGGAAAGAACATGCAATTGGTGGATAAAGTGCTGAAAACTATTGACCAAGATAAAAAAGTTACAAACACAGAATAATTGAAGATATAAAATACACAGAATAAAAAACACTATACTATTGAAAATAAATTAACTGAAAAAATGAAACACGCTTATTTGATAATCGCGCACAACGAGTTTGAAGTCCTGCGGAAATTAATCGGGGCTTTAGACGACAGTCGGAACGACATCTTTGTCCATTTCGACCTGAAATTGAAAGAATGTCCGTCTCTTGAAGCCCGGAACGCGGGTTTGTTTATCCTTGAAAATCGCGTAGATGTCCGCTGGGGCGACATCAGCGTGGTAGAGGCAGAGTACGCCCTGTTTAAGGAGGCTTTTCAGCGCGGGAAGAAGTATGCTTATTACCACCTCTTATCGGGGGTGGATCTGCCGCTGAAGTCGCAGGGCGAGATTCACGATTTTTTTGCCAAACATGCGGGTAAAGAATTTATCGGCTTTTCGCAGTACGATTACACCGAGGAAGTGGATCGGAAAGTTCGCCGTATTCATCTGTTCCCAAGAAATTTTCGTTTTACAGACAGTTTTATCGATACGGCAAAGAAACTCATTCGGGCGCTATTCCTGAGGATTCAGTTCCTGCTGCGCATAAAGATAAACAAAAACACCCGTTTCAAGAAAGGGACGCAATGGATTAGTGTAACGGACAGCTTTGTCATGTATATGCTGGCAGAAAAGCGCGAAGTACTGAATACCTACCGCGACACCTTTTGCAGCGATGAGATATTTGTTCAAACTTTGTGCTGGAACTCGATTTTTCGCGACAGAATATATTGTTTGGATGACGAAGCAAAAGGCTGCATGCGCAAAATCGGATGGAAAGACGGACGGATTTACGATTGGGAAGATGGGGATTACGACGAACTGATGCAGTCGGGAATGTTGTTTGCCCGGAAATTCAACGGAAAGAACATGCAATTGGTGGATAAAGTGCTGAAAAATTTAAAAAAATGACTCCTGTTGTTTCCATCATTATCCCCGTTTTTAATGCGGCCGATTCGCTTCAGGTCTGCATAGAGTCGCTAATAAAGCAGACTTACAATAACTTGGAACTGATTTTTGTGAACGATTGCAGTACAGACGACAGCCTGTCGGTGATTGCCGGATACAAACAAAGATTGGAAGACAAGGGAATGGGGGTGAAAATCGTTCAACACGAATGTAACAAGGGGGTGGCTGCGGCACGCAACAGCGGCTTGGAAGCCGCTACCGCTAAATACATCTATTGGGTGGATGCAGACGACTGGATAGAGAAAGATGCTATTGAGAAATTAGTGGAGGAAGCGGGAAAATCGGATGCCGAGATAGTCGGTTGCAACTGGTATTTGTCGTTTCACCAAAACGAACGGCTGATGAACCAGCCGGCCTTTTCTTCGCCGGCGGACGGATTGAAAAAAATGATGGCGGGCGTGATGCGCTGGAATTTGTGGCTGTTTATGGTGCGAAGAGAATTGTTTGAACGAAACGGCATCCGCTTTGTTCCGGGACTGAATATGGGGGAAGACATGATGGTGATGATAAAACTGTTTGCGAACGCCCGCCGGGTATCGTTCTTGAATCTTGGGCTGTATCACTACAAACAGACGAACCAAAATTCACTGACCAAAACCTACTCCCGAAAACACGTCGAAGAGGTAACCGCCAATGTAAACGAGGCTGTCCGTTTTTTGAAAGACCTGAATATAGGAGCTGAGACGGATAAATACGGCATGTTTTTAAAACTGAACATAAAACTTCCGCTGTTGATTTCCGACCGGAACGAAAATTTTCAGCTGTGGAAATCGTGGTTTCCTGAGGCAAATGCTTTCGTAATGATGAACAAAATGTTACCTTTGCGTACCCGAATGTTGCAATGGTTTGCGGCAAAACGGATGTACATAGTAAATAAATTGTATTTTCGTGTGGTCATACGCACTCTTTATGGAATGATATACAAATAAACAGAACTAATGGGAAAATTTTTATCGCGCATTTTCATTGGGGCACTTGTCAGTTTTTATCTGTTCCCTACCGGGTTTTACTTCCTGCCCGCAGGCGTCAATACCAAAATGGTTGCGGCCGTGATTGGGGCTGTGGCTTTTGTGTTGGAATGTGTGCCGAAAGGAGGCATTCCCACAACCAAGCAAATGCTGGGAACGGTATCCATTGCCTTATTCTTTTCTTTTATCTGCTTTTATTCCACCGATTACAACCGTACGGACGACTATTCTTATGCCACTTACATTGTTTCATTCTTTGTATGGCTGAGCGCGGCGTATGGCGTTGGCAAAGTCATCCGGCTGGAGCACGGGCGTTTTGATTTTACGCTACTGACGTATTATTTGGCCGGCGTGTGTTTTGCGCAGTGCGTCCTTGCATTGATGATCGACGAAATAGAGCCTTTTAAAAATATAGTGGATACATACATACGGCAAGGACAGGAATTTATGGATGAGATTGACCGTTTGTATGGGATTGGCGCTTCGTTGGATCCTGCGGGCATCCGTTTTTCGGTTGTACTGATACTGATCTCGGTTTTGCTTTGCCACAGCGACTATGTGAGAAGCCGGAAGAAAGTAATCAGCGCCTTAGTCATTTCTTTTTTCGTCATAGCGGTGGTTGGCAATATGATAGCCCGTACAACATCTGTCGGGGCGCTAATGGCGTTGGGTTATTTCGTGATGTTTTCCGGAATACTGAGCCTGACTTTGAAGGGACGGTATTTTAAATTCTATTTTATTTTTTCGACGCTGTTGATTGCCGCAGTTATTGTATCAGCCATCCTTTATAACGTAGATGAAACCTTCCACAAACACCTCCGGTTTGCGTTCGAGGGTTTTTTTAGTTGGGTGGAGACCGGAGAATGGTCAACCAGTTCGACCGACAAACTAAACACAATGTGGATATGGCCTGAGGATACAAAAACATGGCTCATCGGTTCGGGAATATTTGGACATTTTATATATAGTACCGACATCGGGTATTGCCGTTTTATACTATACTGCGGAATCATCGGGTTTTCGAGTTTCGCCTTGTTTTTTATCTATAATGCAGTCTCCTTTTGGCGGAGAAACAGAGAGATTAAATGGTTGTTTATATTTCTCTTAGCGCTCACATTTATCATTTGGCTTAAAGTTGCAACCGATATATTTTTTATTTACGCACTGTTTTATTCTCTTGATTCTTTCGATCTGTCGTATCGAAACCGCATGTTTAATGTTGACCGAAAATGAAAATGGTTTACTGTATTGTAAACAGTAAAAAAAAATGTATGCTTGATACTCAAAACATAACAAGAGATATGTTGATGACTAAAAAGCAATTGTTGGAACATCTGCAAGACATCGAATGGGACAATTTCGAGGTCAAGGCAGCAAGGACGGACATCCCGAAGGATGTGTGGGAAACGGTATCGGCGTTTTCCAACACGTCGGGCGGTTCGCTTAACAAGGCATCATACAGGCGCTTTCGTGAGTATTTGAAAGGCTTTAATCCGAATGTGCATTACAATTCGATGGATGATGAGTTCAACCAATGCCTGAAAATTGTATCCGATGGAAAACTTACATACGGAGGGCTGTTTTCAGGGTTGTTTTATATAGCGAAGTATATTAAATGAAACTCATCTATTGCATAGCGGGACTTCGGCGCTCCGGCGGAATGGAGCGGGTGTTGACCAACAAGGCGAATGATTTGGCCGGACAGGGCTTGGATGTGATGGTGGTAACCACCGACCAATGCGGCGAACCCAATTATTTCCCCTTGTCGGACAAGGTGCGGACAATTGATTTGGGGATAAACTATGAAGCCAACAACGGGGCAGGATTGTTGAACAAATTGTTTTTTTACCCGTTTAAGCAATACAGGCACCGGAAAAAACTGTCGCGCCTGTTAAAAGCCGAAAAAGCAGACGTTGTGATTTCGATGTTCGACAACGAGGTGTCCTTCCTCCCGACGATTAATGACGGGAGCCGTAAAATCGTCGAAATCCATTTCTCGCGTTTCAAACGCTTGCAATACGGACGCAGAGGGCTCTGGCGCATCATTGACCAATACCGCAGCCGGATGGATTTGAAAATCGTGCGGAACTACGATCGTTTCGTGGTGCTGACGGAAGAAGATAAGGGTTATTGGGGAAAACTCCCGAATATTATAGTCATTCCAAACGCACGCACGTTTAATCCTTCGCAAACGGCTCTGTTGGACGATAAACGGGTTATTGCCGTCGGACGCTACAATTACCAAAAAGGCTTCGACGATTTGATCGCGGCTTGGTCGCGGGTCTATCCGAAACACCCCGACTGGCAACTGCATATCTTTGGCGATGGGGAATTGCGAACGACCCTCCAACAGCAAATCGATGATAAGGGTTTGGGTGAAGTTGTGAAATTGCAACAATCGGTTAAAAATATAGGCGATGAGTATCTGAAAAGTTCTGTTTTGGCCATGTCGTCCCGCTACGAAGGCTTGCCTATGGCATTGCTCGAAGGTCAGGCCTACGGTTTGCCTATCGTTTCCTATACCTGCAAATGCGGCCCCCGCGATATTGTAACCGACGGAAAAGACGGGTTCCTCGTCCCCGAAGGCGATACGGACGCGCTGGCTGACCGAATCGTAAAACTGATGGATGATGAGGTGTTGAGGAAACAAATGGGACGGGAAGCCCGAAAAAATTCCGAACGCTTCTCGGTAGAAAAAGTGATGAAAATGTGGCTCGAACTGTTTAAACGTGTGCTTGATGAGCCTTGAAGTTATTATAAAGTCGAATAAGACAAATGGAAAAAACAATAGTCGTTTCGGCCGTTAATCTGAAAGTGGGCGGTACGCTCGCCATTTTGCGCGACTGTCTGAACTGTTTGTCCCGGTTGGCGGAATCGGGCGGATACCGGATTGTCGCGTTGGTTTATGACAAAAATTCGGCAAATTATCCGAACATCGAATATATAGAGATGCAATGGCCGAAAAAAAATTGGCTGAACCGCCTCTGGTGCGAATACGTATCGATGAAAAAGATCTCGAAACGGCTGTCGCCCGTTTATCTTTGGCTGTCGCTGCACGACACGACACCCAGCGTAGTTGCCCAACGGCGGGCGGTGTATTGCCACAACTCGTTCCCGTTTTACAAATGGAAGGCGAGGGAATTGTTTTTTAGCCCCAAAATCGTCTTGTTTGCCCTGTTCTCACGGTATATTTACCGGATAAACATACATAAGAATAAGTATCTTGTTGTGCAACAACAATGGTTCAAGGACGCCTTTATAAAGATGTTTGAATTGTCTGATAATGAAATAATTGTTGCGCCACCGTCGAAAAAGGGACAAGCGGTGAAACCTGCGGTGGATACCTCCGTAAAGGAAACCAAATCCTTTTTTTATCCGGCGATGTCGGACAGTCATAAGAATTTCGAGTGCATTTGCGAAGCGGTTCGAATATTGGAAACGGAATATGCCGTTAAGGGTTTTGAGGTGAATGTTACCATTCGTGGCGATGAGAACAAATATACGAAATGGGTGTATCGGAAATGGCATAGCCGGACAGAGAACCTTCGTTTTGTCGGATATTTGGATAAGACGAAACTGTATCAATATTACGAATCTTGCGACGCTCTGATTTTCCCATCCAAGGTGGAGACATGGGGGCTTCCCATCACGGAATTTGCCGCTTTCGACAAGCCGATGCTGTTGTCGGATCTGCCTTATGCGCACGAAACTGCGGGCGGAAGCCGACAGGTCGCTTTTTTCGACCCGGAAAGCCCGCGGGAATTGGCCTTGCAGATGAAAGGCTTGATAGAAGGGGACACATCGTTTCTGACAGCTGTGGAGAAGCCCTTGCTTGTTCCTCCGGTAGCCCGATCGTGGGACGAATTGTTTGAGAAGTTGCTGAAAAGTTGAATCGTGGATTTATCGAATAAAATAGCCAAATTCCACAGATCAACAAACAACCCTATAAAAAATGAGAATACTTCAAATTGGAAAATTTTACCCGGTACGCGGCGGCGTTGAAAAAGTCATGTACGACATCATGCTGGGATTGTCGCGGCAAAAAGTCTATTGCGATATGCTCTGCGCCACAATAGAAGACCAGAAGCCGGGCATCGTGCAGATAAATCCATACGGGCGGCTGATTTGCGTGAAAACCTTGCGCAAGGTGGCTGCCACGACTATCGCTCCGGCGATGATTTCCACGCTTTGCAAAATAAAAAACGACTACGATATCATCCACATCCATCATCCCGACCCGATGGCTTGTCTTGCGCTATTCCTGTCGGGATACAAAGGAAAAGTAGTGCTGCACTGGCATAGCGACATCCTCAAGCAGAAAACGATATTGAAATTCTACGGCCCGCTGCAAAACTGGTTGATACGCCGGGCTGACATCATTGCCGGAACAACCCCTGTTTACGTGAAAGAATCGCCTTTTTTGGCCGATGTGCAGGAAAAAGTCGATTTCATTCCCATAGGAATAAATCCGATTGTGGCAGAAGAGGACGGAACGAAGAAAATAAGGCAACAATATGACAAACGAAAAATCATTTTTTCGCTTGGCCGACTGGTGGAGTACAAAGGATATGAATACCTTATTCGGGCGGCGCAGCATTTGCCGGACGATTTCGCGGTCGTTATCGGCGGTACGGGTCCCTTGCGGGACGAATTGCTTCAATTGATCGAAACGCTGGGCGTTGGGAATCGCGTCGAACTGATCGGCTTTGTCAGCGATGAAGACGTCCCGTCATATTTCACCGCCTGTGATGTGTTTTGCCTCAGCTCAATCTGGAAAACCGAAGCTTTCGCCATCGTTCAAATAGAGGCCATGTCATGTGGTAAACCGGTGGTATCCACCCGAATAGAAGGAAGCGGCGTGGGTTGGGTAAACACCGACGGCGTATCGGGACTGACGGTTGAGCCGGAGGACGAAAAAGCGCTGGCGGGCGCCCTTATCTCTATATTGGCGGACGAATCATATTGTAGAAAATTGGCTGAAGGTGCGAAACAGCGCTACGAAGAAATGTTCACCGAACGGAATATGGTGGAAAAATGCCTGTCGCTATATAACAGATTGTTGGCTCGTGAGTTGGCAGTACACTAAAAAATGCCTATCTTTGAGCTGTTTTTGCAACAAATAATTATCGGAGGGTAAAAAACAGGATATGAAAATAAAGAGCGGATTGGTTTTGCGCCGGGTGGGGGACGATTACATCATCGTAGAACCCATGAAAGGCGTAACCGATATGACGAAAGTGTTTACGCTGAATGAATCGGCGGCCTGGCTTTGGATGCAAATCGAAAATACAGATTTCACTGAAGATTTTGCCGTGGAGCTGCTTTTAGGACGCTACGACGTGAAAAAGGAAAAGGCATTGGAAGATGTCCGTCAGTTAATTGCTTTCTTGGAATCGCAAGAATTGTTGCTCGCCGAGTAAAATGAATCCCGATTCCGTTAAAAGCGCTTTTTTCGCCTTGCTTAAGGCCGGATTGTGGAATAATTTCCCTGTCCCGCAGGGCATTTCGTTGACGGAAGACGAATGGTTGCGTCTGTACTCTTTTTCGAGGGAACAAACCGTCGAAGGAATCATATACGACGGTATTTTGCGGCTTTCGGCCGAATGTTTTCCACCCAAAAGCCTGATGCTGAAATGGACGGCGTTGGTAACGACAATTGAGGATCGAAACAAACAGATGAATGACCTTATCGAAAAATTGGGCGGTTTTTTCTCGATAAACAATCTTGATTTGTACTTGCTCAAAGGTCAGGGATTGGCGCGGTGTTACGAGCAACCTTCGCACCGCGTATGCGGCGACATCGATTGGTATTTTTACACGCGGGAAACGTTTAAGAAGGCCAATCGGTTAATCGCCGGCAAAGGATTTAAAATGCACAAAAGCATCGATTTGGATGTGAGTTATGCTTGGAAAGGGATTCCGGTGGAACATCACAGTCGGCTGATAGACATCCATAATCCATTCGTATCCAAATGGTTGAAAAAAATTGTGCAGGATGAAGAAAAAAACAAATTGTGGATGAGTTTCGGCAGTTGCAATATCGCCTTGCCCTCGCCCTTGCTCTCTCATTTGGTGGTTAATTCGCACATCCTGAAACATTCGCTCTCGTTTGGTATCGGATTGAGGCAGTTGTGCGATTCGGCCCGTATTTGTTACACGTATTGCGACAAAATCGACGGGAAGGAATTGGAAAAGATTTATCGCCGATTGGGGATCTATCGTTGGATTCAGATGCTTAATCGTTTGCTCGTGGAATCGCTGGGTATGCCCGAAGCCTGTTTGCCGTTTCCGCCGGATAACAGAGACGCTGCCGAATGGATGTTAGACGAAATCGTCGAGAGTGGAAATTTCGGCTTTGCCGACCAACGTTTTGGGAAGAACGAGTGCGACCCATGGGAGAAACGAAGCCATTCGTTCCGCCATATACTGCACCGTTTCAGGCTCTTTGTTCGCTATGTTCCGTCGGAAGCCTGCTGGTTTCCGGTTGTACAGTTATATTCTCGCATTAGAGGTTGTTTAGGAAAATGGAATATTCCAAATTAAAAAGCCAGCTTAATTGGGCGTGGTCGGTAACGAAAGGTTACCGGAGCGGCGTACTGCTTTATTGCACTTTGCAGGTGATGAGCCTTGGTTTTTCCTTGGCTTTCATCTATTGGTCCAAACAGGCGGTGGATATCTCCACAGGCATGAGACCCGGAGCCTTGAAAATTACGCTGGTATATATCATTGCCTGTGTCTTTCTCAGTGTGCTGACAGGCGTGGCCTCAACGCGAATCAACGAATACGTGAGAATAAAAGTCAATATTCAGTTGCAAAATTCTTTGATTTGGACTCAAATGACCACCTTGTGGCAGCAGGCCAAACAATGGCATACGGGCGATTTGTTGGTGAGAATAAATTCCGACTGCTCGGAAACGACACAAATGTTAGTCTCTTCTGTTCCTTCGTTCTTGGTTACCTGCGTGCAATTGGGCGCATCGCTGGGTTTCCTGTGGATCATGGATCCTATGCTGGCGATGATGATTTTGTACATTACTCCTCTGTTTTTGTTTTCGAAACTCTACTACAAGAAAATGAGGAACCTGAGTAAAGCGGTAAAAAAAGCCGAAAGCCTCTTTGGAACGGTGCTGCATGAAAATTTAAAAAACCGGCTGCTCATCATGGGGCTGCGAGCCGTTAAGGTGAGATGGAAAAAGATATTGGCCTCGCAGGATTCGCTCTTCCAATTAAAAATGAACCAGCTGAAATTTTCTACACTGACGCAAGTTATCATCAAATTGACCTTCAATGGGGGGTATCTGTTAGCATTTTTATGGGGCATCTATCGCTTGCACGGCAACGAGATTTCGTACGGTACAATGACGGCCTTTCTGCAGTTGGTGGGAAGGATACAGATGCCCATCCTCTCCATGATTGCTTTTATCCCCGCCGCTATCCGTAGCCAGACAGCTATAGAACGGTTGATGGTTTTATACGAAGGTGAAAAAGAGAGCAGTGGAAGGGCAGTGAAAACAACGCCTCCTCTTCGTTTGACGATGGAAAACCTTCATTTCAGATACGAAGACCGAAATGTGATTGAAGATTTCAGTGCAACGATGGAAACGGGAAAACCGACGGCGATTGTAGGAGTGAGCGGTAAAGGCAAAACAACACTTATCCGTTTGATGCTGGCGCTGATCAAACCCGATAAAGGGAGTCTGTTTATCGAGTCGGGGACAGGAAAAATTGACGTTTCCGCTTCCACGCGCAATAATTTTGCTTATGTCCCGCAAGGAAATACCTTGTTTAGCGGAACCATTCGCGAAAATTTATTGCTGATGAATCCCTCTGCCTCTAACAAACAGCTCTCGGAGGCTCTGAACATAGCTTGCGCGGAATTTGTATTCTCGCTTCCCGACGGTTTGGACACAGAGATAGGGGAATCGAGCTCCGGCCTTTCCGAAGGGCAGGCACAGCGTATCGCTATTGCCCGCGCACTTTTGAGGGACTGCGGCATTTGGCTTTTCGACGAAATAACGTCGGCCTTGGACCTGCAAACATCCCGCCGCCTGATCGACAACTTGATGACCGCCGGAAAAGATAAAATAATGATATTTGTAACACACGATATGCTATTGGCCGACTCTTGTCCGCAAGTGATCCGTTTAAGTTAAGAACATTTGATGGAGCAAAACAAAAAATATGCCGAAACGCACTCGGTCTGCTATAAGATAGCAGGTCTAAAACTTCGCATAAACTCCGATGAACCGGTCGATTGGGACTGTATGCTTCCTTCGTGCGCCCCGTTTCGGCAAAATTTTTACGACAGAGAAAATACGGTTTGCGAAATCAACGTAAAATACGGAAACAGCAGGGAAATTCCCCCTTCGGCAAAGCTGCTTACCGAGATTTCGGACTTGTTTGCGTATCGAATAAGGGTGCTGGAATCCGAGAATCATTACATTATTGCCCGGATTTATGAAGAAAATTGCCATTCTTTAATGATAAGTGATAAGAATTTTGAAAAATCTGATGTATATTTGTACCCTGAAAGGCAAAACTATAGAGATGGGTTGTCTTTGTTCTTGATGATGGCCTTTGCTCAAACGGTCATTCTTCATAAAACGGTTCTTTTGCACGCATCGGTCGTGGTAAAAGACGGTTTTGGATATGCTTTTCTCGGGAAAAGCGGCACGGGAAAGAGCACTCACAGTTCGCTGTGGATGCGCCATATCGAAGGAACGAAACTGTTGAACGACGATAATCCCGCCCTGAGAATCGGGGATGATGGAGAAATATATATTTGCGGAACGCCGTGGAGCGGCAAAACGCCATGCTATATTAATGAATGGGTAAAACTGAAAGCCCTTGTTCGATTGGAGCAAGCGCCGCAAAACCGTTTTTTGCAAATGAAGGGGGCTAACGCCATGATTTCGTTGCTCCCGTCGTGCTCGTCCATGCGGTGGAACAATAAATTGTATTCAACGTTATGCGGTATTTTGGAAGAAACGATACAAAAAACAACGGTAGCCCGTTTGGAATGTCTGCCAAATGCGGATGCCGCGTGTTTGTGTTACGAGGAAATTCAGAGAATAACAAATAATTAATTAAAACAATAATTTAAAATAAATAACGACTATGAGAAAATGTTTGTATCTGTCAGCTGTTTGCACTTTGATGCTGGTAACTTCCTGTTACGGGCCTAAAGGCGCCACATATTTCGAAGATATGCGGGAAAATGTGGCTTATCCTATTATGGAACAGCAAGAAATTAAAATTCAACAAAACGATAAACTGAGCATTACCGTATCGGCAAAAGATCCGGAGCTGGCCACACCCTTCAATGTGGGCTTCGGGACATACCGGGTGGAAAACGATGGGAATATATCAACCTCTTCTGTAGGGACGTCGGTCATAAAGGAAAAAGGTTACGTGGTGAACGCAAACGGCGATATCAACTATCCCGTATTGGGCAGGATACACGCCGAAGGGCTGACTAAACTCGAATTGGGCGAATATATAAGGAAGCGTCTGATAGAGGAAGGATTGCTTAAAGATCCGGTTGTTACCGTCGATTTATTGAATTTGAAGATAACAATGATGGGAGAAACCGGAACCGGAGTTCTCTCGATAGATGACAGCCGCATCACCTTGCTTGAAGCCTTAACCCGATCGGGAGGCATCAATGAAAACGGGCGTATGGATAAAGTAGGCGTAATCAGGGAAGAAGGCGGTGTCCGCAGATTAATGATTACGGATGTGCGTGATGTATCTGTCTTTGATTTTCCGGGTTTCTATCTGCAACAAAACGATATCGTTTACGTATATCCCAAAGCGGCAAGACCTTCACAACGGCTTGAGTACAATTTGCGCCTTGTTTCGCTTGTTACCTCATTTTCAAGCATAGTTATATCTCTGTTGGTACTGACTAAAATAAAATAACGAAATAAAAATGGATTACTTAGAGAACAACGCAGCTTCGTCCATGCGAAATCCCGAGGAAAGGGTAATTAACGTAGTCGATATTTTCAAATTCCTCATATTCCACTGGAAATGGTTTATTCTTTCGATTATTTTGTTCGGGGGGTATTTTTATTATCAATACAGCAAGACGCCGTACATCTACAAACGTTCCCTGACGATGATGATCAAGACCCCGGCAAATTCGCAGGCCACTATGCGACTGAACCGCTACAACAGTTTTTCTGCGCCGGTAAATGTTGAGAGTGAAATGCTTCAGTTCCGTTCAAAAGAACTGATGCGTAAAACGATAGACAGAACCAATGCCAATATCAGCTACACCGAACGGGTAGGTTTGAGGGAAAATGAATTATATACAAAAGCGCCCTTCCGCTTTCGCTTTCCCAACAGCAGTCCGGAAGATAATTTTTCGTTTGTAGCCATACCCAAAAACGAAAAACAGGTGGAATTGGTGTTTGCCAACAGTCGTGGATCCGAAAAGAAAATAATGATGAATATCGGCGACACCATCGAAACTCCGGTGGGGGAGGTGGCCTTATTCATTTCCGATAATTACGATAAAAACTGGTTCAACAAGCGCATCAAGATCGCCCGCCGCGCCCGCGAAAGCATGACCCTTTATTTCCTTTCCCAAATGACATTGAGCCAAATGCGAGAAAATGCCTCGATTATTTTGGCCAGTATGCAGGACAATTCACCCCTTCGTGCGGCGGACGTGCTGAATACCCTTGTGGACGTTTATAACGAAGATGCGGTGGCCGACAAAAAACGTGTGGGAATACAGACTGAAGCGTTTATCAAAGAGCGTTTGGACAGTATTTCCGCTGAATTGGGAGGCGTGGAGTCGAGCATACAAAGATTGCGAATCGAAAATGAAGGCCTCAATGTAAATTCCGCGTCGGAAATGTACACCTCGGATAGCCGACAGTATCAGTCTGCTATTAAAGATATCGATACGGAGGTGCGCTTGGCAAATTACATGATGAATGAATTGTTAGATCCGGCCAAGGCCGATGATCAGATTCCCAGCAATACCGGATTTGTCGAAGGCAACATAGAAAGCCAGATCGCCCAATACAATACGGTGCTGCTGAGGCGAAACCGTTTATTGGAAGGAAGTAGCGACAGAAATCCTGTGGTACAGGAGTTGAATCAATCATTGAGCGCTATGCGCCAAAACATCATTCGCTCGTTGGAGAATGTGCTGAGCAGTCTTGAGATTAAAAAGAGAGATGCTGAGCTGCAAGAAAACATTACCCGGCAAAAAGCTTTGGGCGTTCCCGAAAAACAGCGCATAATGCTTTCGCAGGAGCGCCAACAAAAAGTCAAAGAAGATTTGTACCTCTTTTTGCTCAACAAACGCGAGGAAAATGCCCTCAACAGAGCTATGACAGACGATAATGCCCGTATTATTGACCCTGCCACGGGTAGCAATGCACCGATCTATCCCAATCTGTACAAAAAAATGCTGATGGGATTGGCCATCGGCTTGATGGTGCCTGCAATCGTCCTTTTGTTGGTATTGATCCTTGACACGGCAGTCCATAGCCGTAAAGAAATAGAAACAGTTGTCCACGCACCCTTCCTTGCCGAAATACCTTTTGTTCCCAAAGTCGGCGAGAGCGAAAGCGGCATCATGGTGAAATCGCAGGGGCACGACGCCATAACGGAATCGTTCCGAATATTGCGAACCAACCTTTCTTTTATGGCAGCCGGTGGAGAACCTCAACGGGTAATAACTTTCTCGTCGTTCAGTGTGGGTGCGGGAAAAACCTTCACGGCTGTCAATCTTGCTGCCAGCCTTATCCAATTGCAGCAGAAAGTGATTCTGCTTGACCTCGACTTGAGAAAAGGGACATTGAGTGCGCAAACCAGTATAAAGAAGGGAATGGGAATCACCAACTATTTGTCGGATTCATCCGTTACCGTCGATGACGTCATCGTTAAAGATACGCCCATCGACAATATAGACATCATTCCAATCGGGGTGGTAGCCCCTAATCCCGCGGAATTGTTGCTCAGCAAACGATTGGATGAACTGATTGATGAGTTGAAAAAACGATACGATTATATCATCGTGGACAACGTGCCGATGGGTATGGTGGCCGACTCCGCCATCGTTAACCGCGTTACCGACCTGACTATTTTTGTGGTTCGTGCCGGAAAACTCGATCGTCGTCAACTTCCCGAATTGGAACGACTGTATCGCGAACAACGCCTCAACAATATGTCCATCCTGCTCAACGGTATTACAAAAAGAAGCATGGGTTACGGCTACGGCTACGGCTACGGCTACGGCTATGGTTACGGCTACGGTTATGGCTATGTTTACGGTTACGGAAACGAGAAAAAGAAACGGAGATTTTCTCTCAAGCGGAACAAATAACCGTCCTTTTTAAAATAATAGGAATTTTAAAAAATTATTACTGTCCGCTAAACATTTTATAGCCGCGGCAAAAAATCAGGGCTGATTTCCACAGATGGAAGTCAGCCCCTTTTTGTGCGACGTGCATAGTTCATATCTAACAGGTGTTAGTCCTTAATGGGGCTCACCAGCAAATCATTACTGTCCAAACAATTTAAAAATAAAAAGTTCTTTGTAAAAAGGTTACCTTTGTGGTATCCAATCACGATAACCAACAAAGAACTTTTTATGAGCACAAAATTAGTAAAAAAACTGACAATCCGGTTTTCAAGCAAATAATTGAACTTACGGATACCCCACATTTTATTTTCCAAAAGCGTTCAGAAATACGAAACCGACAAGTATTGCTCGGCGTATTTCACTTACGACCAATTAGTTAGCACAATGTTTGGACAGTTGAACTGCTGTT
>JAISUH010000006.1 GCA_031272205.1 Dysgonamonadaceae bacterium
TATTATCAGACAAAAGTTTCGTTTTAAAAGAAAAAGGAGTAATTTTGCATTATATTTCGATTATGAAAAAGCAAAAAGTAAATATAAAACTTAACAAACTTATTCCGCTCGCAGAAGAACTGTTGGCGCAGGAAACGCCTCTGCTTGGAGTTGTTGCAGCCGGTTTTCCTTCCGAAGCGTTTAATTATACGGAAGAAGGTATCGATTTCAATAAACTGCTTGTAAAACAAAGAGAGACAACCTTTTGCCTCGTTGCAGGCGGCGACAGTATGCGCGGCGACGGCATTTTCAAAGGCGACTTGCTTGTAATCGACAAACTTGAAGAGCCTTACGATAATTCAATCGTAGTTTTTTCAATCAACGGCGAATTTACGCTTAAACGCCTGAATTACCGGAACGGCTACGTCGAACTCGTTTCGTCGAACCCTGAAATGGAATCCATTATCGTGCGCGAAGGCGAAGAACTCAAACGCTGGGGCGTCCTCAAATTCGCCATAAAACGTTTTTAATAAATTTTTCAATTCTAATTTCTAATTTCTAAATTCTAAATTCTAAATTAAAAAGATGTACGCCTTGGTTGACTGCAACAATTTTTTCGTTTCCTGCGAGCGGGTTTTTGACTCACGCCTTGAGGGGAAACCGGTCATTGTGCTCTCAAACAACGATGGATGCGCCATTGCGCGAAGCAACGAGGCAAAAGCGCTGGGCATAAAAATGGGCGCGAATTATTTTGAAATTGAGCAGTTTCTGAAAAGGCATAATGTGCAGGTGTTTTCGACAAACTTTGTGCTCTATGCCGATATGTCGTTGCGTGTCAAAGGCTTGCTGTCGAAATTTTGCCCCGATATTGAAGATTATTCGATTGATGAATCGTTCCTCGATTTTTCGGGGTTTGAAACGCATTTTAACCTGAAAGATTATTGTACGAAAATTGCCAATACGATTAAGCAGGGAACGGGAATCCCCGTATCCGTCGGCATTGCGCCAACTAAAACGCTTGCCAAAGTCGCCAATAAGTTCGCAAAAAAATATTCGGGCTACAAAAGCGTTTGCCTGATTGATTCGGAAGAAAAGCGCATAAAGGCATTGCAGAAATTCGACATCGGCGATGTTTGGGGCATTGGCAGAAGGCATACAAAACGGCTGACTGAAATGGGCGTTAAGACGGCTTACGATTTCACCTGCCTGTCGCAATCGTGGGTGCGGAAAACGATGACTGTTGTTGGCGAGCGCACTTGGCGCGAACTGCGGGGCGAGCCGTGTATCAAGATGGAAACAATTCAGCCCGACAAGCAGACTATTATGGTTTCACGCTCGTTCGGCAAAATGGTTGAGGATTACGAAACGCTTTCGGAAGCCGTTGCCAACTACACGGCGATGGTTGCGGCAAAACTTCGCACACAGAAATCCTGCGCCGCCTCGCTGTTAGTTTTCATTGATACCAACTATTTTCGTGAAGATTTGCCTCAATACAGCCGTCATATCGTTATGAATCTGCCTGTTGCAAGCAATTCCACTGCTGAACTTATACGTTATGCGCTTGAAGGATTGCGTTCTGTTTATAAAAAAGGTTATAAATATAAAAAAGCGGGAGTAATGGCGATGGAAATTTGCGCACAAAAGGATGTTCAGCAAAACCTGTTCGATACGATTGACCGCTCGGCGGATAAACGTTTGATGCAGGTATTGGACGACGTTAATAACAAATACGGGCGCAACACGCTGAAATTTGCAGTTATGGGCGACGGCAAGGCGTGGAAAATCAGGCAGGAACACCTTTCTCCCTGTTATACAACGAGGATGAGCGATTTCCCTAAGACGGTGTAAAAATATAACGGTAAGGTACTAATAAAACAACCAATCCACTTCGTTTGAAGCATCTTTGGCGCCCACAGCGGCATTGAAAGGCATAATTTTTTGCTTGGCATCAATAAATCCGAGGATTATCAGCGCGCCTTTGCCGAGATTCAATCGGTGTTTGCCCTTCGAAAATGAGTAGGAATGAACATTTACCGTTCCGCGACTCGGGATTTCTATTGCATTGGCGATTTTCACATCAGCCTGACCGTATTCGTTGGCCGCAGCATTGGTTTCCAAAGTTGGCGCCTTCGCAAATTCCGGTCTTTCCGAGTTGAAATACCCGACGAGCAAATTCACGTCGCGATCTGCGTCAAATTCAATCTCCGTGCCGTTGCGAGAAGCATCCGACAACGATTGGCGGAGAGGTTTCATTTTTCGCAGAATATCGGTGAACTCTCCGTAAACAAGGCTGTTGTTGATGTCGGAAAAGACTTTATTTCCGGTCTGAAGCAAGTTCCCATCCTCGCTGTTAAGACAGATAATCGGTATGTCTATCGGATTTAACTCCTCGTTTTTTACGTTTTCCGCATTGTCGGTGTGTTTCAAGAAAGCCACATTTTTACGGAAAAGCGCAAGTTCCTCTTCATACTGAGGCAAAAGTTCCGTCCATGTTTTGTTTTTTCCGTTGTCGCCGCCGACCGGAATACGTCGTTGCGATGTCTGCATACTGTTGGCATACAGATATTTATCCTTAGTCAATTCGACTAAGCGTCGATAATGAGCAAGGCTGTTTTCGAGCAAAGGAATCGCTTTTTCGAGAAGCGTAATATCCTTATTTTGAGTGTATTGTAAAATCAACATTGCCGACTTGACTCTTTCTGCAAAATACTTAGTATAAGCCTGATAGCAATACATATCGTTTTTCAGTCGGTCAAATTCCGCTTTATTTGCCGTTACCGAAGCAGCCGCTCTATTTATCGCTTCTGCAGCGGCATTGCCGTGTGCGAGAGTTTCAGAGATCAATTGTGGAGGCGTTTCGCCAAGATGCGGCTCGCCTTTCCATTCTTTCTCCATATATTGCAGGATAGTTTCTCCCACAGGGCCGCACGAACTGTGAAAACCCTCATACACACGCCATTTAGCCGGATTAACCAACTGACTCATAAACATACCGAGCAGCAAAGTTTGTCGATTCCCTTCGGTAATTCCGAATTTTCGAAGTAACTTAGGTGCAATCTCGCCCGACTGTTCGTATGCTTCGAGAATATTTCGACCGTTTTCGTTACTGCAACCATAGAGAGCGCCGAGTTTTTCCGACCAATAGTCTGTTTCGGCGTTTCTTGGCAGTCTGCAATTCCAAGCGTAGCGCGCCCATGCTTCGTACCAAATCCAATCGCGTTCGATTTCTTTCAGTCGCGGTTCGGTTTTGTCGGCGGTCAGAGGCCAGTCCCAATACGATGCCTGAGGGTACAGATGAAGTGCGTTAGCCCCGTGTACATCGTGCATTGCTTGTACCGCTTTTTGAATAAAATCGGGAGAACCGTAGCGAAAAGGTTCAAGATTGGCGAGGATATGCACGTTTTCGATGTGCACCGAACCGAGACTGCTCAATCCCTTATGAATCTCGCCCCAAGGGCCGCCGGGCTGGTATGTAGTCAGCGATTCGCCGTTATATTTGTGCATGGTGTAAAGATTTTTGTACAATGGCAAAGCCGCATCCATAACCATTTTGCAGTTTGTATCGTGAGCGCGAAGCACTATTGGCGGCTCTGTTGCCGCGTTCAGCGCTTTCAGTCCGTCTTTCACCCCCGGAATGATGGTGCCGATAAACCACTCAACATCATCTTCGTATGTGTTTATCGCCTCACCAAGGCAAACGAGCAGACCTACATTCGGATATTTTTCAATAAAAGCGGCGATGGATTTTCTGGTATAATCCGAGATCAGCGGATCGATCGGGCGAGACCGATCCTGCGTTTTTATGCCGTAATGTTCGGCAAAAGGCTTGGATACCAATATGTTGTAAAACATCTGGATAACCCATATTCCACGTTTTTCGGCTTCTTCGGTAAGAAAAGCGAAAATTTCTTCGTTTTTCTTGAAAGTAGCATCGTCAACCTCGACGGCAAATGGATAATCTTTCAGGCGAACCAATGATGCGAATGGATGTCCGTTCCACAAATACAGCGTATTCATGCGGTTTTCGGCAAGCATATCGAGGTACTCGATCCACAAATTGCGGTCGTAAAACCAAGGAAAAGTTTCGGGAGTATAAGGATATTCGTAAACCGTGCGGCCGGGTAAATAATAGGGTTTCTGAACGCCGATGCAGGTTCCTCGAAGCGTCATTTCGGGTTTGTCGGCGATATTTAATTTTTCCGGCAAACGCTTTTCTTCTCTGATTATTTTAGCAAGAGTAATGCAACCGTAAAGCGCCCCGGAGGCATCGTCGCCCGTGATTTCAATCGAGAATCCTTTTCTTTTGGATGCATTGCAAATAATACTATATCCCTCTTTTCCAATATTTTGCGAGGGATTTACGGAAACAGTGATTTTTACATCCGATATATTAACGTGCTCATTCAAGGCCTTTTCGAGAACTTCTATTCCATAACTCACCCTGTTTTCGGACGAATTATTTACGATTATCGATTTTTCCGCTCTGAGAACAGAAAACGACAGAATGATGATTATCAGTGTTATATATTTCATGGTATTATTTAAAAGTATCCCCTTGCGACATATCGCCTGTTTGATAGCCTTTGTAAAACCATTCATGACGCTGTGCCGATGTGCCGTGCGTGAAAGAATCGGGAACAACATATCCTTGGGCTTGCTTCTGCAAACGGTCGTCGCCAACCGCTTCAGCCGCATTCAATGCCTCGTCGATATCGCCTGCATCAAGTATTTTCTTAGTGTGATAAGCCCAGATTCCGGCGTAAAAATCGGCTTGCAGTTCTATGCGAACCGAAATGGCATTTGCCGTTTTTTCGTTCGATTGAGCGCGCAGCGAATTTTCCTTATCTAACGTTCCAAGCAGTTTTTGGACATGATGCCCCACTTCGTGCGCTAACACGTAAGCGTAAGCAAAATCTCCATCGGCGTGAAATTGAGTTCGCATCTCGTCGAAAAACGAGAGATCGAGATATATTTTTTCGTCGGAAGGGCAATAAAAAGGACCGGTTGAACT
>JAISUH010000011.1 GCA_031272205.1 Dysgonamonadaceae bacterium
AAAAAATCAGATCAATTTTAAAAAACCCGTCAGGTTTATTAAACCTAACAGGTTTGATTCGGGCGCTTACAAATACATTTCAAACTTTCCAAGTTTTCAAAACTTGGAAAGTTTATCCCGAACCAAGGCGCCCCGTCATTGCGAAAGTTCAGACTGAAGCAATCCGGAAAACAGTCCCCCCTAACCCAAGAGGGAGGAAATTTACCGAGAGCATCCTTACTCGTTTTCTTTTCGGTAAGGGAGTCGTTTGTCGATTTGCGAGCTGACTAAAATAAAGATAATCATCACCACGAAAACGGTGGAAAAACCAATCCCCAAAATGCTAAGCGCCTTATAGAAAGTCGCTTCATTGTCTTTAAACTTGAAATTCAGTTTGATTTCGGTATCTGAGGCGCTTACCGAATGTGGGTCGGTTTTGTGTAAGGCTGCGCTTAGGGAATCCACTTTTAACGAAAGGATTTCTATTTGCTGTCTCAATGTAGCGGCATCGTCAGTCGCCGACATGGATATTTGCGCCTTGATTGCCGGGCAAATCAATACGATTGCGGCAAACATGATTATGATTTTCAGTATCTTGTGATTCATACGATTTGTTTTTTTAGACTGAGGGTCGGGTTTACATAAATAACGGCACTAACATCAAAATTAATCCGCCGACAATAACGGATCCGATTTGTCCGCCGACATTGGAACTGATGGCCGGCATCAGCAAATAATTGGTCGGATCTTCCTTTTGTCCCATGCTGTGGATCACACGCGCCGACATGGGGAAGGCCGAAATGCCGCAAGCTCCAATCATGGGATTGATGCGTTTGTTTTCGGGCATGAAGCGGTTGAGTAGCTTTGCAATCAATACGCCGCCGGCCGTATCAAATACGAAGGCGAAAATACCCAAGCCCAAAATCAGCAGCGTGCTGGGCTGTACAAAGTCAGCGCTTTTCATTGTGCTGGCAATGGTGATTCCCAAAAGGATGGTAACGAGGTTGGCCAATTCGTTCTGCGCCGTTTTCGAAAGGCCGTTCAATACGCCACATTCGCGAATCAGGTTGCCAAACATCAAAAAGCCAATCAGCGCCAATGAAGAGGGGGCGATGATGCCCGCCAAAATCGTAACTGTAATAGGGAAAACAATGAGTGTGGCGCGGCTTACTTTTTTGTTGGCGTCGAATTTCATCTTCATCTTGCGCTCTTTTTCCGATGTGAGCAGTTTGATGACAGGCGGTTGTATGATAGGCACGAGCGCCATGTACGAATATGCTGCCACCGAAATCGGGCCGAGCAGGTTTTTAGCAAACTGTGTGGCTACAATAATGGATGTTGGCCCGTCGGCAGCGCCGATAATACCGATGGATGCCGCCTCTTTGAGGTTGAATCCGCACAGCGTGGCCAAAATCATGGTCATAAAAATGCCAAATTGTGCGGCTGCGCCGAAAATCAACAGCATTGGGCGTTGAAAGAGCGGCGAAAAGTCAATCATTGCACCAATAGCGATGAAAATGAGCAATGGGAAAATTTCGGTGGCAATACCCGCGTTGAAAAACACATTGAGCGCTCCGACAACCACATTTCCTTCGGTATCGACTTGCGTTAAAACGGCCGACAGCGGGATATTCACTAAAATAGCGCCGAAACCCATCGGCAATAAAAGCGTGGGCTCGTAATTTTTGGCAATAGCCAAATATATCAAAATCAGTCCGATGGCAATCATTATCAGGTCTTGCCATGTCATTCCCGCTATGGCGGGCATCAGTTGTTCAAAATCCATAGAATAATGTAATTTTAATTTGTTGATTAGGTCTATTTTTTCGGTCCGAATTTCAGTTTGATTTCCGGACGGACTTCCATTTTACCGGTGAACATATTGCGCATCCATATCAGGCCGGCTTCTGCACCCATATCCTCGCGGAACCAGTATTCCGCCGTGGCTCCGTAATATTTTTCAGGCATGGCCGGTATCATGGGTTTGCCCGGTCCTCCGGTCTCCTGATAGATGGGCATTCCGCCGTAAAGGTTCAGGAACCATTGGTCTTCCACTTGATAGCGTGTGTGGAGGTCTATCATCAACGATTGTTGGTTGATACCGAATGAGTTGCCGAGTGTTTTGCGGTAAGAAGCCCCGCCGTCGAACCAGAGGTTGTCGGCTGCCCTGTAATTGAAATTGGCATAAGTTCCTATAATCGGAAGCGGATCGCTTACGGTAGCGTTATAGAAGATGCCGCCTTGCCCCGACAGCGAGGAGTGGAAGCGGTAATTTGCACCCAAATTCAAGTTGTAATAGCTGATATTGCCGAACATCAGCGTTTTATAAACGCCAATGGTGTTGGCCGAGAATAGCGAGAGCCTGTCGGTTGCGTTCGTGGAGAAAACCACTGTCCGTTCGGGGTTGATGAGATCATCGCGTCCGTATCCGCTGATTTCAATTCGGGATTTTTTGCGGGCGGGCAGATAATTGAGGTTGTATGTCAGTGGTGTTTGCAGTTTCAGGAGTGAAGGGGTTATTCCGTTTGTCAGCGGCCGCATGAAACCTCCCAGTTCGCTGTCTTTTGTTTGAATCGGGCGCAGTTTAGCGGCATCGAACTCTATCAGAGGGACAGAATCATTTTTGGCAAACCCGTTCAGGTCTTTCGGGGTGATTTCTTGTGCTTTAGCGGTGAAAACCATCAAAAACGAAAGAAATAGGATGCAGACAAAAGATGCGTTTGTTTTCATACGGCAGAAAAAATGCTTAATGTCTTCTGCAAAAATAAGGAATAATGAATAGAATTGTGCAAAATGTCCGATGAAAAAACATAAAAAAAGAGCAGATTCTGTTAAAACCTGCTCTCTTTTGAGAAATGATGCTGCTTTTAGCCCAATATGGCGAGCAAAATACCTGCCGCTACCGCCGAGCCGATAACGCCGGCAACATTCGGTCCCATGGCGTGCATGAGAACGTGGTTGTTTTTGTCGTAATGCAAAGCCACATCCTGCGATACGCGGGCGGAGTCCGGCACAGCCGATACTCCCGCCGAGCCGATAAGCGGGTTGATTTTATTTTCTTTTTTCAGGAACAGGTTCATCAGTTTTGCCATGCAAACGCCGCTTGCAGTGGCCACGGCAAAGGCTATACAGCCTAAGAGCGCGATTTTCAGCGAGTCCCAGCTCAAAAAGCCTTTGTTGATCAATTCGCCCGTTTCGGGGTCGGCAACCCATTTGACCGCCTGCGTCGATGCGCCTACCGTTACGCCGATAAGAATAACGACAACATTCATCAGAGCGGTGCGTGCCGTTTCTGCCAAACGCTCGGTTACGCCCGATTCTTTGAGCAGATTGCCGAAGAAGAGCATCCCCAAAAGCGGCATCGCCGAAGGCGCAATAAAGGTAGTGAGCAAAAGTCCGACAACCGGAAAAACAATTTTTTCGGTTTTAGACACTTGCCGCGGCGCTTTCATGCGGATAACGCGCTCGTTTTTAGTAGTAAGCATCTTCATGATGGGCGGCTGAATAAGCGGTACAAGCGCCATATACGAATAGGCCGCGATAGCGATGGCGCCCATGAGGTGTGGAGCCAATTTGGACGAAAGGAAGATTGCCGTCGGCCCGTCTGCGCCGCCGATAATACCGATAGCGCCGGCTTCCTGATCGGTGAAACCGAGATAGTGCGCTCCGATAAAGGTTGCAAAAATACCGATTTGCGCCGCTGCGCCCAAAAGCAGCAGTTTCGGGTTCGAAATCAGAGACGAAAAATCGGTCATTGCGCCAATACCCAAGAAAATCAGTGGAGGATACCATCCGTTAATAACACCTTGATACAGTGTACTTAATACCGATGGGCCGTTGAATTTAGGGTCGGGGACATTGACCATTTGCGAACCGACAATGCCGTTTTGCAAACCGTCCATTGCCACCTGCGTCATGCCGTTTTCGTAAATTCCCACTTGGAAACCCGTCAAAAACGGCACATTGCCTATCAGCATACCGAAGCCAATCGGCACGAGCAGCAACGGCTCCCATTTTTTGATAATACCGAGACTGATAAAAATAAGCCCTACCGCAATCATTATAAAATGTTGCGGGGTGGCGTTGGCAAAGCCTGTCATGCTCCAAAAGCGGTTCAGCGTGTTGCCAAAATCTGCAGCGTAGGTACTCATCGGCACCAGTGACAGCAGTAAAGCGAGTAAGTAATATTTGTGCGACTGTTTCATTTTCCTTCGATTATTCGTATTCAAACAATACTTCGTCCTGCAAAACAGCCTGTCCTGCGCTTACGCATATTTTGGAGAGAACGCCATCCGTTTCGGCAAGAATGTTGTTTTCCATTTTCATACTTTCCATAATGCAAAGCACGTCGCCGTTTTTAAAGGCTTGTCCTGCCGCCACGTTTACTTTGATGATGTTGCCGGGCAGGGGTGATTTGATTTTTTTTACGTCCGATGATGCTGCGGGCGCAGGCGCTACTGCAGCCTGTTTAGGTGCGGGCGCAGGTTTTGGCGCAGGTGCGGTAACAGGCGCTTTTTCAATGACCTGATTAACGGTAGCGCTACCCGAAGTTTCGTACTCAAAGAGCGTCTCGTCCTGCAAAACAGCCTGTCCGGCGAGGGCGCAGACTTTCGTTATGGTGCCGCTTGTCTCGGCAAGGACGTTGTTTTCCATCTTCATGCTTTCTATCGTCATCAGCACGTCGCCTTCTTTGAAACTGCTGCCTGCCGCCACATTTACTTTGATAACGTTGCCGGGCAGGGGCGATTTGATCTTACCCGCAGTTTTTGCCGCAGGCACGGAAGTCGTAACAACCGTTGATTTGGCAGCTGAGGGTGCGGGAGCAGTTAGATTTTTAGCCGTATTTTCGGCTACTTTGTTGATTACAACACTATATGGCGTGCCGTTTACCTCTATATCGGCAACTCCGCTTTCGAGCGATTTTACAGTTACCCGGTAGTTTCCGCCGTTTATATTAAAACTGAATCTTTTCATTTAATTGTTGATATAATCTGTTGTCTAATCGTATCCTGTTTATTTTTTTCTGCGGTAAGCAGTATTTAAAAGGCGAATAGCCTTTGAGTTCCAAGGCGAGTAGTTTCGCTGTAACTGTCTTATCGTTATAACGTTGCTCTCGTTGTCGTGCACGTTTTCGGTATATAGGCTCAACGCCATTGCTATTGCCGCAATTTCATTGGCCGGTATTTCCGATGCGTCTTTTATCACTATGGGCGTTTTTCCTGTGGACGCAATGTGTTTCGCACTGCGTTTGGCTGTCGCGCGTTTGCTCAAATTTCCTGTGATGGTAAAAGCAAAAATCAACAGCGAGAGCGCCGAAACCACAATCGAAACGCCAAGTCCCGAATTTGCCCACATGTCTGCGGTGGGAGAAACAGTATCTAATATGACCATGACTTTTTAATTTTACAAAGGAATATTATCGTGTTTCTTCACCGGATTCTCGACACGCTTGGTACGCAACTGTTCAAATGCGCGGATGACGCGGAAACGGGTGTTGCGCGGTTCGATCACGTCGTCGATATATCCGTATCGTGCAGCGTTGTAGGGATTGCAGAACAAGTCTTCGTATTCTTTTTTCTTGTTGTTGCTTACCTCGGCTTTCTGCTGGTCGTCGGCAGCTTCCGCGATTTCCTTACCGTACAGCACTTCGATAGCGCCGTCGGCGCCCATAACCGCAATTTCTGCGCTCGGCCATGCGTAATTGATATCTCCGCGCAACTGCTTGCAACTCATTACAATGTGCGCTCCTCCGTAGGATTTTCGCAGCGTTACGGTAACTTTGGGCACGGTTGCTTCGCCGTAGGCGTAAAGCAGTTTGGCTCCATGGGTGATCACGCCGCCGTATTCCTGTCCGGTTCCCGGAAGGAATCCCGGAACGTCCACCAACGACAGGATGGGAATATTGAATGCGTCGCAGAAACGGACGAAACGCGCTGCTTTGCGCGAGGCATTGATATCGAGGACGCCGGCGAGAAATTTGGGCTGGTTGGCCACGATGCCTACCGAACAGCCGTTGAAGCGGCTGAAGCCCACGATAATGTTTTTCGCATAGTTGGCATGAACTTCCAAAAATTCACCGTTGTCGGCAATGGTGCGGATAACCTCATACATATCGTAGGGTTTGTTCGGGCTGTCGGGGATAATCTCGTTCAACACATCGTCCAAGCGGTTGATGGGGTCATCATTCTCCACTAACGGCGCTTCTTCCAAATTGTTTTGGGGGATGTAGCTCAACAATTTGCGGATGAGGCTCAGTCCTTCTTCTTCCGTTGCGGCGGAGAAATGGGCTACGCCCGATTTGGTGGTGTGAACCGATGCTCCGCCAAGCTGTTCTTGCGTAACGTCTTCGCCGGTAACGGTTTTTACTACTTTGGGACCGGTGAGGAACATGTATGACGTGCCTTCGGTCATAATGCTGAAATCGGTCAGCGCGGGCGAATAAACCGCGCCTCCGGCAGAGGGCCCGAAAATCCCCGAAATCTGAGGGATAACACCCGACGCGAGGATGTTGCGTTGGAAAATTTCGGCATATCCGGCCAATGCGTTAACGCCTTCCTGTATGCGAGCGCCGCCCGAATCGTTGATGCCGATTACGGGAGCTCCCATTTTCATGGCCATGTCCATCACTTTGCATATTTTCAGCGACATGGTTTCGGAGAGCGATCCGCCGAAAACGGTGAAATCTTGGGCGAAAACGTAAACCAAACGTCCGTCTATGGTTCCCGATCCGGTAACGACGCCGTCTCCCAAGAATTTGGTTTTGTCCATGCCGAAGTTTTGCGAACGATGTTCCACAAACATGTCGAACTCTTCGAAACTTCCGTCGTCAAGTAGCATGGCGATACGTTCGCGGGCTGTAAATTTACCTTTTTGGTGTTGCGATGCAATTCGTTTTTCACCACCGCCTAATCGAGCTTTTTCACGCAATTGAATCAGCTCTTTTACTTTTTCGAGTTGTTTACTCATATTGTTTACTGTTATTTTTGATTGAATTTGAATGATTGATAATCAATTTATTCCGGATGTTCGCACAACTCGGTCAGTACGCTCCCTGTGGATTTTGGATGGAGGAAAGCGATGTTCAAGCCCTCCGCTCCTTTGCGCGGATGTGCGTCGATGAGCCTCACGCCTTTGGCTTCCACCTCGCGCAACGCTTCTTCTACGCCTTGCGTAGCAAAAGCGATGTGGTGGACGCCTTCTCCTCTTTTTTCAATGAATTTGGCGACGGCGCTTTCTTCGCTGGTAGGCTCTAAAAGCTCAATTTTGGTTTGCCCCACTTTAAAAAATGCGGTTTTGACTTTTTGATCTTCAACGGTTTCGATGTTATAACATTTCAAACCGAGAACGCCCTCATAATAAGGCAGTTGTTCTTCGATACTTTTTACGGCAATGCCGATGTGTTCAATGTGCGAAAGTTGCATAAGGATATAAATTTTATGTTTTTTGAAAATTTGGTCTTTGCGGATAGCTTTGTGTTTCACAGGCGGAAATCAAAACCTTTGTCCGGCTAAAACGGGGCAAAGGTACTAATTTTAGAATTAGCACCCTTGTTTTTTATCAATTAAATGGATGAAATTTTAAGTACTTGCAATAATTCGTCGTTGATTTCCCGTTCCTGTTTTATGGCGCGTTTAAACGGCACGTAGTCGATTTCATTCTCGCGGATGCCCATCATCACGTTTCGCTGGTTTTCGAGCAGCGCTTCGATGGCGGCTACGCCCATACGACTGGCAAGAATGCGGTCTTGCGCTGTTGGCGACCCTCCGCGCTGAAGGTGTCCGAGGATGGATACCCGCACGTCGTATTGCGGATATTCATTTTTTACCCGTTCGGCGAGTTTCAATGCGCCGCCCGTAACGTCGCTCTCGGTAACGAGCACTAAGCTGCTGCTTTTCGATTTGCGGAATCCTTGTTGGATAAGCTCGGACAACTGGTCTTTTTCGATACTGATTTCGGGGATGATGGCCGCTTCGGCACCGGCGGCTATCGCGCTGTTGAGCGCCAAATAACCGCAGTTGCGTCCCATTACTTCAATGAAGAACAGTCGCTCGTGCGAGGTGGCTGTGTCGCGGATTTTATCTACCGACTGCATAATGGTGTTCAGCGCCGTGTCGTACCCGATGGTAACATCGGTCCCGCCCAAGTCGTTATCGATGGTGCCCGGCAGCCCCACCACCGGGATGTTGTATTCGTTGGCGAAAATGCTGGCGCCGGTCAGCGAGCCGTCGCCGCCAATAACGACGAGCGAGTCAATGCCGTGCTTCTGCATGTTTTCGTATGCCACTTTTCGGCCTTCGGGTGTCCTGAACTCCACGCAACGCGCTGTTTTTAAGATTGTTCCACCTTGCTGTATAATATTGCTGACGCTGTTTGTCTTAAATTCTACGATTTCATCGGTTATCAGGCCTCTGTATCCCCTGTAAATACCCATTACGCGAATGCCGTTGAAGATTGCTGCGCGTGTTACGGCGCGGATTGCGGCGTTCATTCCGGGGGCGTCACCTCCCGATGTCAGTACCCCAATACACTTAATTGACTCCATAATTGTAAAAACGTTTTTTTTAATGTGGATGATAGTGTTGATAAATCATTCAAAAGAGATTGCAAAGATAGTTGATTTTTTGCTATATGGAAATAAAAAGTATTTGAAAAAGGGAATTGAAAATAAATTTGTTAATTTTGTGCTTGTAACCGATAAATTTTGCAGATTGTTGTAATCCTGAGATTTTATGTTACCTTTGCACCAAATAGTTGTCATAAAAAAATCCTGATAGGAATGATGAAATTCTCGGCCAAAGAAATAGCCGGTTTTCTCCATGGAGAAATCGTCGGCAATCCCAATGTGGAAGTGAGTGATTTTGCGAAGATAGAAGAGGGAAAGCCCGGTACGATAACCTTCCTTGCAAATCCCAAATATACGCATTTTATCTACGAAACCGAATCGGATATTGTGTTGGTAAACAGCGATTTCAAACCCGAACGGGAGATCCGCGCCACGCTTGTCAAAGTGCCGAACGCTTATGCTGCGCTGGCCTCCCTCTTGGAGATGGTTACCAATGCTGTGCCCAAGAAAAGCGGGGTGGAGGAGATGAGTTTTATTGCTTCTTCCGCAAAAACGGGGAGCGATATTTATGTGGGGGCCTTCGCTTATATCGGAGAAAAAGCCGAAATTGGCGACGGCTGCAAGATTTATCCGCACGCTTACGTGGGCGACAATGTGAAAATCGGCAAGAACACTATTCTGTATAGTGGCGTTAAGATTTATCAGGGTTGCATCGTGGGCGACCATTGCATTTTGCACTCGGGCGCCGTTATCGGAGCCGACGGCTTTGGATTCAGCAACGAAGGCGGTGTTTATCACAAAATCCCGCAAACGGGGAACGTGGTCATTGAAAATGACGTGGAAATTGGAGCCAATACTACAATAGACCGCGCGGTGATGGGCTCGACTGTCATCCGTCAGGGTGTGAAATTGGACAACCTCATACAAATCGCACACAATTGCGAAGTAGGAAAACATTCTGCTATGGCCGCGCAGGTGGGGATTGCCGGATCTTCCAAAATCGGCGAATATTGTGTTTTTGGGGGACAAGTGGGGATCGGAGGACATATTACGATCGGAGATAAAGTGCAAGTAGGTGCGCAAGCCGGAATTATCAGCAACACGAAAGAAGGCGCCGAAATTATCGGATCGCCTGCCATTCCGGTCAAAAACTTTTTCAGATCGAGTATCATCATCCCGAAACTTCCGGACATGTACAGGCAACTGTCGAACTTGGAAAAAGAAATAGAGCGCCTGAAGAAACAGTTGAACGAGAAATAAATCCGTTTTTTTGCATAACCGAATAAACCAATTTTGCGGTATTTTCGTTTAATCCATAAAATGATGTATCTTTGCGCAAAAAAATAGTGCGATTATAAATATTTCAGAATAAATATATTGTGAAACAGAAGACTTTAAAAGAGCGTTTTGCCCTGAAAGGGAAGGGCTTGCATACCGGCTTGAATATTGAGATAACATTCCTTCCGGCTCCCGTGGATACAGGTTATAAAATCAAGCGTATAGATCTTGAAAAACAGCCTGTTATAGAAGCTTTGGCCGAAAATGTTGTAGCTACGCAACGCGGCACGGTTTTGGGGAGCGGCGATATAACGGTAAGTACGGTGGAACATGCTTTATCGGCGCTATATGCCTTGGGCATAGACAATTGCCTTATCGAAGTGAACGCTTCGGAATTTCCCATTTTAGACGGGAGCGCCATCGAGTACGTGAAAGCCATCAAGAATGCGGGTATCGTTGAGCAGGAAAAAGATAAGGATTACTATATCGTTCGCAAGAAAATAGAAGTGTCGGATCCCGAAACCGGATCGAAACTGATACTGCTCCCCGACGACAGTTTCTGCATCAATTCGTTCATTGAATTTGATTCGAAATATATCCCCAACCAGTCGGCTTCCCTTGACAGCGTAGCAGATTATGAGGCCGAAATCGCGCCGTCGCGCACCTTCGTTTTCGTGCGTGAAATCCAACAATTGCGCAAGGCAGGCCTGATAAAAGGCGGCGATTTGGATAATGCTATCGTTATCTACGAACGCGAACTTTCGCAAAAAGACCTCGACGAGCTTGCTGACGAGATTCATGTGCCGCGGCACGATGCTAAGGTGTTGGGTTATTTAAATTCACGCAACCTTGCTTTCCCGAATGAGCCCGCACGGCATAAACTGCTCGACATCATCGGCGATTTGTCGCTCATCGGAAAACCCCTCAAAGGGCGTGTTATCGCCACCAAACCGGGGCATAAAATCAATAACAAATTAGCTCGTCTGTTGCGCAAAAGTATCAAAATAAACGAAGTGCAACCCCCTTCCTATGACGCATTGCAAGAACCGTTGATGGACAATAACAAAGTGCGCTCGCTGTTGCCGCACCGTTACCCGTTTTTACTGGTGGACAAAATCATAGAAAAAACCGACCGTTATATCGTCGGGATAAAAAATATCACGACCAACGAACCGTTTTTTGTTGGCCATTTCCCGCAAGAACCGGTGATGCCGGGGGTTTTGCAGATTGAAGCTATGGCGCAGGTGGGGGGCATATTTGTTTTGGCCGACTTGGACGAACCCGAACGTTATTCCACCTATTTCCTCAAAATCGATAACGTGAAATTCCGCCATAAAGTGGTTCCGGGCGACACGATGATCATCCGTGTGGAGATGCTGAGCGAAATTCGTCGAGGTATAGCCACCATGCGCGGATTGGTTTTTATCGGAGATAAAGTGGCCGCCGAAGCCGACTTTATGGCTCAAATTATAAAAAACAAATAAACCTGTATAAATCTATTAACCTCTGTTTATGAATACGATTTCATCTTTAGCGTTTGTTCATCCCGAAGCTTTGCTGGGAGACAATGTGGTCGTGGAACCCTTTGCTTATGTTGATGCCAACGTGGAAATCGGCGACGGTTCGCGTATCATGACGCATGCCGTTGTCCTGTCCGGTTCGCGCATCGGCAAAAATTGCACCATATTCCCAAACGCTACTATTGCCGGCATACCGCAGGATTTAAAGTTTATGGGCGAAGATTCGCTGGCGATTATCGGCGACGGTACCGTCGTGCGCGAATGTGCCACAGTAAACCGGGGGACGGCCTCGAAAGGCTTTTCCATTGTCGGGAAAAATTGCTTGATCATGGCTTACAGCCATGTGGCGCATGACTGCGTTTTGAAAGACTATGTCATTCTTGGTAATGCGACGCAACTCGCCGGTGAAGTGGAAGTGGACGAACACGCTATCTTGAGCGGCGGAACGCTCGTACATCAGTTCACAAAAGTGGGCAGCCACGTTATGATTCAAGGTGGAACCCGCCTCGGAAAAGATATTCCTCCTTTTGCTATGGCAGGTCGCGATCCGGTGTCATACGTCGGATTGAATATCGTAGGGCTTCGCCGCAGAGGATTCACCGGAGAACAAATCAATAACATACAGGAAGTTTACCGCCTGTTGTACCAATCGGGACTGAATATCAGTCAGGCCTTGCCAAAAATCGAAACAGAACTGCCCGAATCCAACGAGAAAAGTATTATCTTGGATTTTGTGCGCAACTCTTCCCGCGGAATCGTCAGGGGTAATATGGATGCATGAAAAAAACGTGCCGTCCCCAAATATCATGTATTTAGCTTATGGCTCACGTTGTATTTCCTGCCGAATGGTATCCGCAAAGCGGCGTGCAAATAGCGTGGCCGCATGCCGGAAGCGACTGGTTCAATCTATTGGATGAGGTAATAGCTTGTTATATAGCTATTTCTAAAGAAATATTGAGGCGTGAAAAATTGATGATCGTCTGCCCCGAAACCGATGAAGTGGAGGCCTGTTTTACAGAGGAGGAACGCCGCAACCTGATTCTTGCCGCGATAAAAACAAACGATACTTGGGCGCGGGATCACGGTGGATTGCCGCTGTTCGTCAACGGAACGCCGACGATCTTCGATTTCGGATTCAACGCATGGGGACTTAAATTCGCAGCCAATTACGATAACCTGATTACGCAGGAACTTTTTCGGCAGGATATTTTCAAGCCCGAAGTGCAATACCGCAACCTTCTCAACTTTATTTTGGAGGGCGGCTCCATAGAGACAGACGGTAAAGGTACGCTGTTGACTACTTCCCAATGCTTGCTGGCGCCTAACCGCAACCAGCCGATGAGCCCATTGGAAATAGAAGACTTCCTTATTAAAACATTGGGATTGAAGCGGGTGCTCTGGCTTAATCACGGCTACTTGGCCGGCGATGATACCGATAATCATATCGATACCCTTGCGCGTTTTTGCGATGAACAGACGATTGCATACGTGCAATGCCTCGACGAAAACGACGAGCATTTTGACGAACTTCAGGCAATGGAAAAGGAGTTGCAGGCTTTTCTTACCGAAGAAGGGAAACCCTACAACCTCATCGCATTGCCGATGGCCGACGAGACGGTCTTTGAAGGCTATCGCCTTCCGGCCACTTACGCCAATTTCCTCATTATAAACGGGGCGGTTTTGTTGCCGTTTTATGACTCGGCAAAAGATGAAACGGCACGTCGGCAATTGCAAAAGGCTTTTCCCGACAGGGAAATCGTCGGCATCGATTGCCGTTCGCTCATTAAACAGCACGGTTCGTTGCATTGCGCAACCATGCAGCTTCCAAAAGGTTTTCTCTAATTCCAATTAAAATCAACATCGATGAAAACAGGCGTCATACAACAGGCAAATTCGGGAAATATCGAGGACAATACAACTCGGTTGTTTCAAAAAATAAGAGCATTGGCTTCACAAGGCGCAGAATTGATTGTTTTGCAGGAACTGCACAACGGCTTGTATTTCTGCCAATCCGAAGACCCTCAGGCGTTTAATCAGGCGGAAACCATTCCGGGAAAATCGACTGAGGCTTTCGGCGCATTGGCGCGGGAGCTGGGCGTTGTTCTCGTTCTTTCGCTGTTCGAAAAACGTGCCGCCGGGCTTTACCACAATACAGCTGTTGTTTTGGAAAAAGACGGGAGTATCGCCGGAAAATACCGAAAAATGCACATCCCCGACGACCCCGCCTATTACGAAAAGTTTTATTTCACGCCCGGAGATTTGGGTTTTAAACCCATTCAAACATCCGTCGGAACCCTTGGCGTGTTGGTCTGCTGGGATCAGTGGTATCCCGAAGCCGCCCGATTGATGGCATTGGGCGGAGCCGAAATTCTGATTTATCCCACCGCTATCGGTTGGGCGTCGGGCGATACCGACGAAGAAAAACGGCGTCAGTTAAATGCATGGATAACGGTGCAGCGCGGCCATGCCGTAGCCAACAGCCTTCCGGTAATTTCCGTCAATCGCACGGGCTATGAACCCGATCCGTCGGGACAAACCAATGGCATTGCTTTTTGGGGAAACACCTTTGTTTGCGGGCCGCAGGGCGAATTGCTGTATCAAGCCCCCGCAGAAGAAGAGGTCGTTCGGATTGTGGAAATCGATAAAAGCAGGACGGAAAATGTGCGTCGCTGGTGGCCGTTTTTCAGGGACAGGCGAATCGATTGCTTCGACGGGCTGACCAAACGTTGGATCGATGATTAAAAAATCCTTTTTTGTGCCATTTCTAAAAACCTTAAAGAGACTATTCATTTAAAATTTTACCAATATGAAAAAAATTATGACGGTGTTTATTTTTGCGTTATTTTCGCTTCTCGTTTGCGCTCAGGATGCCAAAAAAGTTGAAATCCCCAATAAAATTGTCGGGTTCTGGCAACAGTATATAGAAATGTCCCCTGACGCTGTTTCTAAAAGTGTGGATGGCAAAACTTCTATTGATTTTTCAAAAATTCGGCAGGTCGATTCCATAAAATCATTCGATACCTCCGGTAAAATGACTCACGTTAAGTTTGGAATGCAAGGTGCAGTGATAACGTCTTATAGCAATTACGTCGTCAAAGATGAAAACGAATATGTCGAAACGCCTGTTTTTTGCAATTATAAATTTCTCGAAGGGCGCCATATCACTGTTAGCGTTGAATTTGTTTCAGAGGAGTGTTTTTACACCACCTTCGTCATTGAAAATAGGGTGTACCACGAGATATGGAAACGTGTAAAAAATGCAGACTATATTCAATAAACTTTAAAAAATATTAATTTTGACGCCTTTTACCCCTGTGTTTGAAAAATTTTTTTTACTTTTGTAAGTATAATGGCAAAAATGCCTATTTATCAACAGGTTAGATTATGTCGAAACGGCAATCGGATATTCATGCAAACCTGATAATTACAGGGCATACGCTCGAAACAAAGATTTTTAGAATAAAGCGAAAGTATATCGATAACTTTGGACTTTACAAAAAAATCGCAATTTGTGTCGTGGGACTGATTTGCATTGCTGTTTCCGGACTTTGTTACGGCCTTTTGCAGGCAAACAGTCAAAAAAGAGCATTGCAAGCCAATCTTGTTAACCTCGAAAGCCAGCTTCACGACAAAACGAAGCAGAAAAAAATGCAGGCCATCATGGACAATCTCAACGAAGCCCAAACAACGCTCGAACGGATTGAAAATTACCTCAATGCTCGCTCGGTAGAAACGGCACAAATTAGCGAAGTCCCTGATTCCAATGGCATTGGCGGCGGATTTTTTCCTGAAACCGAAGAAACGCTGAACCTTACGGAAGACCGGCTTGATAAAATTTCGGATTTGCTCGACAAAATAAGTCGTGTCCCCCTCGGAATCCCTTACAACGGACGAATGACATCCACTTTCGGCCTGCGGCGCAATCCCATGGGCGGAGAAAATAACGAATTTCATACAGGCGTCGATTGGGCAGGGAAAGTAGGCAGTAAAATAGCTACAACCGCATCGGGCACAATCGAATATGCGGGCTATCGAGGAGATTACGGCTTATGCGTAATCGTAAAACACGATTTTGGTTACGAAACACTATACGGACATCTTTCCGCCCTGAAAGTCCGCGAAGGACAAAAAGTAAAAACAGGTGATGTAATAGGTCTTTTGGGCAACACAGGACGGTCAACAGCACCGCACGTTCACTATGAAGTTATTCATAACGGACGAAAACTGAATCCCGCAAGATTTATAGATATGGATTGATTTTCAATATATTATAACACAAACTAAAATCATATTTTTATGCTTGGAACAAAAAAACGGGAAAATCATACCGAACATTCGGCAAATATTACAACGCTGATTGCCGAGAATTGCACCGTGAAAGGCTCAATCAGTGCAGACGAGTTTATGAAAATCGACGGCAAAATACTGGGAAGCGTAGAAAGTACAGGTGGCGTTATACTTGGACGAAATGCACTCGTAAAAGGCGATGTGAACACCAAAGAGCTAACCGTGTGCGGAAAAATTGAAGGAAATGTTTTTGCCGATAAACTGATTTTGAAAAGTACGGCAACCATCAATGGCGATATCTCCGTGAAATCACTGCAAATGGAAACGGGCTCGGTTTACAACGGAAACGTATCGATGGGAACACAAACACAACCGCAAAATCAGCTTTCGCCTCAACTGCAAATATCAAAAGAACCCATGAAGAAAAAAGCCTGAAAAATTTTCCTAAAATAAACGACATAAAATTACCGATAAACAGATAAAATATTTGTCGGTTTTTTTATATTTGTATAAAATTATAAACTTCAAATAAAGAAGATGACAACCAGAAGACAATTTTTAAAAGCAGCGGGGGGATTAACTCTGTTGACCATTATTCCCCGAAATGTGTTGGGAAAAGGATTTGTGGCTCCCAGCGACCAACTGACCAAAGGCATCATTGGCGTGGGTGGCATGGGGAGAGGACACCTTCCTTACGGCGGTACACGTGTTGTCGCTATGTGCGACGTCGATAAAAACCATCTTGCAGCAGCGGCAACATTAGTGAAGGATAAAATAAACCTTTATTCGGATTTCAGGGACTTGATCCTTGATAAAAATGTCGATATTGTCCATATCGCTACTCCGCCCCACTGGCACGGTATCATGTCGATCGAAGCGGCAAAGGCGGGCAAAGACGTCTGGTGCGAAAAGCCTATGACCCGCACCATCGGCGAAGGAAAGCGCGTCGTGGAAGCCATGCAGCAATACGGCCGCATGTTCCGTCTCAACACATGGTTTCGTTTCACCGACCAGTTCTACGGTCTCGGTACGCCGGTAAAGCCACTGAAAAAACTGGTACAGAGCGGATTATTGGGATGGCCGCTGAACGTTACCATATCGAAACATACCGGTTTCGACTGGAAGTTTTATTGGGTGGGAAAAGAATACCTCGATCCGCAACCCGTTCCGAAGGAATTGGATTACGATATGTGGTTGGGCCCGGCGCCTTACAAACCCTATAATGCACATCGCGTGCATCAGACTTTTCGCGGATATTGGGACTACGACGGCGGCGGCCTCGGCGATATGGGGCAGCATTATATCGACCCCGTTCAATATCTGTTGGGAAAAGACAACACCTCTCCCATAAAAGTTGAGGTTGACGCACCTCAACAACATCCCGATGCCGTCGGAACATGGCGTTCCATAACCTATACCTACGAAGACGGCTGCCGGATTGTTTTGTGGGGCGGCGACTACGGGAATCCCGATACTCCCTATATTGCAGGGCCAAATGGAAATGTGTATCAGAATTTTGTCTGCGATATCCCCGATTGGGAAAAGAAACTCGCTGATTTTCCCGAACCGGCCGAACAGGTTACCGATTTTATGGAGTCAATCCGCACCCGTCAGCCCTTCGCTCTCAACGAGCGCAACGGCTTCCGCTCGGCAACTATCGTAAACATGGGGGCGGTGGCGCTTCGACTCGGCAGGACACTCCATTTTGACCCTGTCAAACTCGAATTTATCAACGATGAGGCTGCCAACCGCTTAGTTGATCAACCGATGAGGGCGCCGTGGAAAATATAATTTTTTTTAAATCGTAACATTCTATTTATGAATTTATTATTGCCTTTGCGGACAGGTTACAGTACAACTATTAATCTGTTCGACAAAAGAATCAACAAAAAAATATGAAAAAGAGAATCATGACTTTGCTCGGCGGTCTAATGCTGAGCGTGGCGGTGATGGCGCAACTTCCCGCTAACCGAACAGTTGCAACGGTAATTGCCGATGCCTTGGCGCAAATTCCCGCCAAAGACCAAAAAGTTTTTAACTCAACGATGCGCGACCTTGCACAAACAGGAGAAGAAGGCATCCTTATGCTTGCCTCAAAACTCAATGCGCCGGGCGCAGGCAATAATGCCGCCGTCGAATATGCACTGAGCGGTATTGTGCATTACGTCAGCGGTGCAGGCGACGAAACGCTGCGGGCAACAACCTCAGCCGCCTTCATCAAAGCCCTGAAAGCGACAGATGACCCGACAAACAAACAGTTTGTTATAAGCCTGTTGCAGATTGTCGGCAAAGACGAAGCAGTAGATGCGCTTGCGCCCCTGCTTGCCGGCCCCGAACCACAGGTGAGCGATGCAGCCTGTCGCGCAGTAGCGGCCATCAATTCTTCCAAAACCGCGTCGGCGCTGAAAACCGCGCTGATGCGAAAAACAGGTACAATCGAGAATCAGCGCAACATAGTTGTGGCAATCGGCGAAGCACAAGTCGAAGGTACAGAAGAACTGCTGCTCGCCCTGCTACCCACCGACGACGCCGAATTGCGGCGCGACCTGCTCTACGCGCTCAGTCGCGTTGGCGGCGATGCCTCCGAAAAAGTGCTGGCCGGCGAAGCGGCAAAAGCAAATTACGGATACGAAAAGACGAATGCAACCGACGCTTATCTTGCGTTTTTGACCAATAAAATTGAGAAAGGCGGTTTCGACAAGGAACGTTACCTGTCTGTTGCAGCTGCAACTCAAAATATACTAAAAACGGCTCCGGCAGACGCTTATGCCGCAAGAACGGCCGCATTGCAGTTATTTACTCTTACCGAGCGGAATTTCGACGAGAACAAGGTATGGAAAGAAATAAAAACAGCCCTGAAAAGCGATCATAAAGCCTACCGCGTTTCGGCTCTGCAAAACAGTTTGTGGTTGACCCGAAGCGCAGTAGCCACGAACGACAAGACTCTGAAAAGCCTGCTGAAACAGGAACGCGACCCCGAACGACAGTCGGAATTGATTCATATTATCGCCGAAACCGCCCGTGCAGATTTCAAACAAACAGGCGAAAATACGGCTCGCGGCAACTCGCTTTTTAATCTTATCGAGCCATTTTCTATAATGACAATACCTTATCTATCGGAAAATCATTCCGTTGTACGTATCACAGCCATGCAGGAAATCGGCGCTCTTGTTGCCGAATATCCGCAAACCTATTCTTATCTTGTCCCCAAATTGGTAAATGCCAGCAATTCGGACAATAAAGAGATCGTTGCCAAAGGCGCCAATATCCTCAATGCGTTGAAAACCGATAATTTAATTTCTTCGATCGGCGATGCAATTCTAAATGTAAATGACCTTACAAAAGTCGCTTTTCTTGATATTATCGCCTCGCGTAAAGCAAGTTCGCTGTTCAAAACAGTACAGTTTCTTACTCAGTCCGATTCGCCCGAAGTCAAAACGGCCGCGCTGAAAACCTTGAAAGATGTCGTTACGCCTGCCGATGCCGAAACTATCGCCACTCTTGCGCTTCATGCTGGAAAATCGGAAATTCCTTATTATCAACAGGCCGGTATCGCCGCCCTCGCTCCGCTGCCGGTACAGGAGCAAATCAATCTGCTGAAACAGGGTATGGCTCGTTCGGGCGACCGTAAATATATCTATTATCTGCCGCTCGCCACAACCGGCGACAGCAACGCATTAGCGCTTATCCGCGAAGGATTTGACAGTAATAAAGATGCTCGCGATGCCGCTTTCGATGCTCTCCTCAACTGGAACGGCGCAGACGCTCCTGCGCTGATCTTTGATGTATGCCAAAATCCTGCAACATCGGAATACTTCGATGAGGCGCTTTCGGCTTACGTGAAAAAAGTATCGAATCCTGCTCTGACCGGCGAAAATAGGCTGATTTTCCTGCGTAAGGCTATGGAAATCGCAAAAACCGATGCGCAGCGGAACGAAATTCTGAAACAAATTCAACAAACCGGTACTTTCCTTGCTCTGCTCTATGCAGGCGAATTTCTCGATGCTCCGGCGCTGAAAGAAAACGCTGCTCAGGCCGTGATGAATATCGCGCTGAATCACAAAGAATATACGGGTGAAAACGTTGTCGCACTGCTAAATAAAGCTGCGACTGCGCTCAGCAATCCCGACGCCGACTATCAGCGTCAGGCAATCAAGAAACATATCGACGAAATGCCAAAGGAAACGGGTTTCGTCTCGATCTTCAACGGTCGCGACCTGACGGGCTGGAAAGGCTTGCTCGACGGCGGTTACGATAACCCGATGAAACGCGCAACCCTCAAGCCTGCCGAATTGAAAAAACTGCAGATCGCAGCCGATGAGCGTATGCACCGCGACTGGACAGTAGAAAACGGTCTGCTTGCCTTTATCGGACATGGTTTTGATAATCTCTGCACGACGAAACAGTATGGCGACTTCGAGATGTATGTCGATTGGCTGCTCGACCCGGCCGGCCCCGAAGCAGACGCAGGAATTTACCTCCGCGGCACTCCGCAGGTGCAGATCTGGGACATCGCCCGCACCAACGTTGGCGCTCAGGTCGGTTCCGGAGGCCTCTATAACAATCAGACCCACGCGAGCCAGCCATTGACGCTTGCCGATAATACGCTCGGCGAATGGAATACATTGTATATCAAAATGATTGGCGACCGTGTAACGGTGAAACTCAATGGTGTTCTCGTCGTTGATAACACAGTGCTCGAAAATTATTGGGACAGAAGCCAACCCGTTCCCTCAGTCGAACAGATTGAACTGCAAGCGCACGGCAGCAAAGTTTACTATCGCAATATTTATGTGAAAGAACTCGAACGCCCCAAACCTTTTGAACTGTCGGCTCAAGAGAAAAAAGAGGGTTTCAAAATTTTGTTCGACGGCACGAATATGCACGAATGGACGGGTAATCTTATTGATTATCAATTGGAAGACGGCTGTATCAGCGTTCATCCGACCAGCAGTTTCGGTGGCAATCTTTATACGAAGAAAGAGTATGCCAATTTCGCGTTCCGCTTTGAGTTTCAACTCACTCCGGCTGCCAACAACGGCGTCGGCATCCGCGCTCCGATGGAGGGCGACAATGCCTACAACGCGATGGAAATCCAGATACTTGACTGTGAACATCCGGTGTATAAAGATATTAAACCCTATCAACATCATGGCTCGGTTTACGGCGTGATTGCCGCCGAGCACGGCGCAATGCGGCCTGTCGGCGAGTGGAACGAAGAAGAAATCTATGCCGATGGCGACCACATCCGCGTTACGCTCAACGGCAAAGTCATTCTCGACGGCAATATCCGCGAGGCAGCCAAGAACGGAACTGTCGATCATCAGCAACATCCCGGCCTGTTCAATAAATCAGGACACATCGGATTTCTCGGACACGGTAATGAGCTTAAATTTAGGAATATACGAATCAAAGAACTGAAATAAATTTATCCAATAGGGCTTTATTATCCCCAAAAATAGCGATTCTTTGACAAAAAATCGCTATTTTTGGTTATTGCAGTTTGTATATTCTTCCCGTATCTTTGCATAAGGTAGGATGCGCTTCGGCAAAAAGTCAAATAAATTTGTTTTTTGCTCTCAGCTTTCACTCCCTTTTGGAAATTATTTTTTTAAATCATGACAATTGAGATATGAAATCAATCATTATTATTTACGGTTCAAGTACCGACAATACAAAAGAGGCCGCAGAACAGATAGCGGGTAAATTGGCTGAATTTTCGCCGGATATTAAGGATGTGGCCAATGTTTCCGATGGCGATTTTTTGAAGCACGACGTGCTGATCCTCGGCACATCAACAATGGGAATCGGTGATTTGCAAAGCGATTGGGATGCGTATTTCCCAAAATTCCAAAGATTGGATTTATCCGGCAAAACAGTAGCTTTGTTCGGTCTTGGCGATTCGGAAAGTTATTCCGATTCCTTCGTTGACGGAATGGGAACGCTTTATAAAGAGCTTAAAAACAAGGATGTTACCCTGATTGGAAAGGTGCCGGCTAATGATTATTCGTTCGATGAATCTACTGCTGTTGAAGGTGATTTTTTCGTTGGCTTGGCTTTAGATTCTGATAATGAGTATATTAAGACGGATTCACGCATAACTGCATGGGTTGAGGCGATAAAGCCTTACCTGAGCTGAGCTTGCAATCACGACAAAGTATGTCGTTTTTGTCAGAACTGTGATTTTAGGATGATTTTTTTGATTGCGTGATTTTACTATTCCGTCATTGCGTCCCGTGCTACGACACGGGAAGCATCCATCCAAGAAGTAACTTTTGGGTAGGGCATTTTTCCGTAAAAACTCAGAGCGGAATTGAAATTTTCCATCTGTTCCCGTTTCGTTCCCTCTTGCAATCCGCTGACATAGAATGCGAAATCGTCTTGGAAAAATTTTCGTACAAGAAATGTTTTTCCGACGCACTGACGCCCGTACAGTACCGCAAAATATATTACTATATAATCCGCTTAAACTTGTAATTAAAGTATAGTTTCAGCGAATTATAAACAAGAAAATATATTACCCTGTCCGAAACCCCACCGCTCTGTGCCCATTGCCAATCAATTCGCTCTTGCAGTGAAACTCCAACTTTGCCAAATCGGGTTCCTTGCCGCCGATAATGCTGTCTATCGTGGCTTTGCGGGCAATGTTTTCTATCTGTCCGCCGCTGAAATCGTAACGATTTGCAAGGGTTGCGGCGTCTGTTTCCGACAGTTCGGGAATGATTGACTGCCAGATTGACCGCTTTGCGTCAACGTTCGGTTTGACGAACTCTATTTTGTACAGAAACCGCCGCTCAAACGCCTTATCTAAGTTTTGCGTAAGGTTGGTGGTCGCAATCATTATGCCGTCGAGCGTTTCCATTTCCTGCAAAATAATGTTTTGAATTGCGTTTTCGGTCTGTGTCACGTTGCCCGAAATAACGTCTTTCCGTTTGCCTATCACTGCATCGGCTTCGTTGAACAGCAGAATTGGCGCAATTTTCTCGGATTTCACCAATTCGCGATATTGCTCAAAAATGCGTTTTATGCGCTTTTCGCTCTCGCCAAACCACATACTTTTTGTTGCGGAAATGTCCACCAAATAGATGTTCCGTTCGGTCTGCCGCGCAATCTGATAGACCGTTTCGGTTTTTCCCGTGCCGGGCGCCCCGTGAAACAGGCAAGCAAAACCAGTTCTCATTCCTTTGTCGGTCAGGTGTTTCCTGACATTAGCAAAATGTTCTTCCTGCAAAAGAGCCGTTAGTTCGGCTACCTGTTTCCGCTCTTTCTCGTTGTAAAACAATTGTTTAGATGCCAGTGAAGTGTGAAATGTCAAATCTTTTTGCATCCTCGCTTGTTTTTGTTCAATATTCAGCTCGCCCAGTAATTCGGTTTTTGCCTTGTCGGTCAGACGAAACGATTCACGGTTTTCAAAGCCGTTATCGTTGTTATTTTTAATCAAATCGAGCGTAAATAAGTTGCAGCATTTATATCTAAGAGTCTGTTTTATCTGACGGGATATTGAATCGGGGAAACAGTTTTCAATATTGTGAAACCTGATATTATCATCCTCATTTTCCACAAAAAGGTTGCAAAACCGCAACAGCAAGACGAGTTTTGCTTCTGGCAAACCATATTGTTTCAGATTTTGCGTAAAGCAAAGGTGAGGATTATCTTCAAGCAAAGCATTGATTTCATTTATAAACTGTTCATAAGTCAGTTCGTTGTCGCACAACTCCTTGAAGCGTTGATTTAACACGTCAAACACTTCATCTATCGAAATATTTTTTCGGATAACAGGTTGATATTCTTTATTTTGCACTAATGATTGCATTACATCTTGTGGTACTTGATAGGTTATTACAATCTGACCCCGATAACGGTTGACGTATCGGCGGATCAGGTGGCGTTTTTCCAATTCGTCAATCTCGTGCATATATTGCAAAATCCTGATTTTGCTGCAATAGATTGAGGTAGCCAAGTCATTCAACGTAGTTGCATTGTCGCTGTTGCCCACAAAGTGCGCAAAAAATACGGCTTGCATCCTGCTTATTTTTAATAATTTATTGGCGGCATTAATGTGCCGTTTGGCTTTTTGGAAAAACTCATCGTTCAAACCCATTTTCTCCGAAAGCATGATAATTTGCTCCAAATGTCCCAAAATGCTCAACTTTTTTCGAGGATTAGTTTCTACATGTTGATTTTCAGCAATATTAATTTGCGTCTGTACCTTTGAATCTCGCATAGTTTATTGATTTTTTTAAATTTAAGGAGTAAAGATAGAGTAGAAGAGCGACAAGATGCGTCGTTTTGCGAGTGGTTCATCTTTTTTTTGTCGCTTTTTTGTGTGTTTTTTGTTTACATGATCGTTCTTAACACCGTTTTGAAAAGGCAAGCCCAAGTGAGCCAGCCCATATTTTGAGCAACTTGTTCAACTGTTTGGTATGGCACATCAATAAGTTGTTTTACAAGCGTTTCCGGATGATTGCGGTATTGCAGGAAACGTCGCGCACTGATTTCTTTTTGTTCGCCGTATTTTAATATTTTATCGCAGGGTGCAATGTCGAGAAACAGAAAATAAAACTCACGGTTTGAGGCGTTTGCTATATCAAGACCGACACGCAATTTGCGGATAATCTGGTCGTGAGGCATTTTGTCGTCGGGCAAAGAAATTTTGGTGTAAAGTTTTGCCTCAATGAAAATCAGTTTGCTGTCGGTTTCGATACTTGCATCTACTTCGGTGTCTTCGCCAACTGAAACGGCTTTGTAGTTATTATTGCCGATATGGATTTCGATATTCTTTTCATCTGCAAATGTAATATCTTGTGGCACAGGTTTTTTCTTTTCTTTGAAATCGCCGAAAGCGTCTTCAAAAATCTCGTCCAAAGCAACCGCAACTTTTTCTTTCGGCTGTTTGCGCAGCACATCGAAACAACTCCAAGTGAGCGCGTCTTCGCTGTTGGAATTGTCGGCATATTGTAATTTGTGTTTAATTTCTTTCCCATTTTGTATGATACTTGCGTTGAGAAATTCATCTAATGCCTGCTCCCTGCCGGGGAGAATGACGTGGTTGCGGTGGTAGGTGGGGTATTTCATAATAAATTTCTTTCGATAAAAAAAGTTTTAATCATATCCTTTTCTGCCTCATCTTGAATTGTCATATTTCTGTAAAAATCCTCAAATGTTATCCATTTTATATTTTCAGAAATAATTTTCCAAGTTTCGTCATCTATCTCTCTATGGGGTAATGCTCTTTTTAAATTTTCCCAATTTTGATATTCTTCAAATTTATAACTATACAAACGGGATTTGTATGCGCCAATTAATTCTTTCATTTGATTATATTTTGCCGTATTAGGCTTAAAAACCTCAGGTGTAAGCAAATAAAAATAGAACAGAGATAAATCTTCTATATTTTTTTCTTGACAATACTCAATTCCGGCGTCAATATTTCTTGCTATCTGGTCACGAAAAGGATTGTATGTTATTTGATAGGAAATATCCGATAGAAATTTTGCCTCTATAAAACATACGGTGTCCTTATTGTCTGAAGTCTTACCTCGAATTAATAAATCCAGATTTGTATTACCTTCAAAAGAATCATTCGGTTTTGCTATTTTCCCTGTTATAACATTTTTTCTATCAGGATATAAATGAAAATTTTGCTTAGAATATTGTACTTTCAGAAAATCTCTGTAAGTCTGAATTTCTTTTATGTTTTTTTCTACTTGAACACACTTTATTGCTTCAATATCAATCTGTAAAATTTTCTTAACATTTTCCATATTGATTTTTTGCTGATTTCCAAAAACGGAATAACAAGCGATTAAAGTTAGCCACGGCTCATCGTGATTAATTTTTTCTAAAGACTTCGAATACTTATCTTTCCATTTGTTTAGACTTTCAGAATTAAAATAACGAGATATTTTAGCTTCAAAATTCTCAAGTAAATAATATTCTACTTTTACCATAATGCTTTTATTTTTAGTAACTATTCGCCTGCAAAATTACACAAAAATTTAACTAAACAACTTTTTTTGTGCCGATTTCGGCAACGCTCCCCGCCGAACCGGTTAATCTCGAAAGGTTCAGCGATTTCCGTCCGTTCAAAGCCTGCTCTGCCTCTTTGATTTGCGGATGTGATGCAAAC